>DATLOI010000171.1:0-3442 GCA_035536295.1 Casimicrobiaceae bacterium | reverse complement strand
AAGCGCGCCGCGATGTCGCAGTGAAAAAAGCCGAAGCCACCTACGACGTCGCGAAGGAAAAGTGCGACGACCTGGCTGGTAACGCGAAGGACGTTTGCGTCAAGGACGCGAAGGCTGCTCGCGAGCGTGCCAAGGCGGCGGTAAAGAAAGCCTGACGTTCACGCAACCCTCTGGAAGCCGCGCGAAGTAATGCGCGGTTTTCTTTCCGTTACTGACTCACCGCACTAGACGTTCACGTGCGGTGTCGGCCGCGCGGAATCGACGAAATCGACCGGCATCGCCGCCTCTGTCGCGTTCGATTCCATCGGCAGCGTCACTTCGATCATCGTGCCGCGACCCGGCGTGCCGTGAATCGAGAACTCACCGCGTAGCGCGCGTACGCGATGGCGCATGCCGTTGATGCCGTGCGAGAGACGGTTGTTCTGCGCACCTTCGGGAATGCCGATGCCATCGTCGCTGATCACCAAGGACACACTGTCGCTGGAGTGCACGAGCTCGATCTCGACCTTCTTCGCCTTTGCGTAGCGCACGACGTTCGTGAGTGCCTCCTGCACGATGCGAAACAGCCCGATCGCCGTAGACGGCAGCAGCTTCGGCGGGTCCGCCGGCACGTCGATCTGAAGCTCGATTCCGGCACGATCGCACATCTGATGTGCGTACCACTCTATTGCAGCCCCAAGCCCCAGGTTGTCGAGAAGCGACGGTCGCAGCTCTTCGATGATGCGGCGCTTCAAAGCGACGCCCTGATCGAGCGAATCTTGCGCACGCTGTAGCTTCGACGCGACTTCCGGTTCCGCCGTGCCTTTGGCCAGGTGTTCCTCGACCCATGAAACGTCCATCTTCGCGGACACCAGCACGCCGCCGAGCTCGTCGTGGATGTCGCGCGCAAGCCGCGTCTTTTCCTCTTCGCGCACCGTCTGCAGGTGGTTGGAAAGCTCGGATAGCTCGCTCGTGCGACGCTCGACTTCGGTTTCCAGTCGCTGCTGCTCGGCCATCAACTGGCGGCGCTTCTCCTCGCGCTGCAGCATGTCGCGACGCAACAGCACCCACACGATCAACAAGAGCGCGATCGTGAATCCCGTCATGATTTGCATGCCGAGCCGTGCGAAGTCGACGTCTCGTATCCAGCGCGCTGCCTCGGCGCTGACCGAGACCGAATGATCGCCGGACATCGACGCGACGACATCGCGTATCTGCTCCATCAATCGCTGGCCCATCCCGGTGCTGATCAGCGCGAACGCCGCATCGCGTCCGCCTTTTTCGTACAACGCGAGCGTCGCTTCGAGCTCAGCGAGCTTTTTCCCCGTGAGCTGGTTGAAGCGATTGACCCGATCGACTTGCTCGGCGGCCGGCTGGCGCGCGAGCAACGAGCGCAGCTTGTCGAAGCGCTCGTCGATGCGTGGTAGCGCTGCGCGGTAAGGATCGAGGTATTCCGGTTGCGAGGTCAGAAGGTAGCCGCGCTGACTGGTCTCCGCATCGACGATGAGGCCGAGGATCTCGTGCAGCGTTGCCTGGATCTCGAGCGACGTTGCCATCGTCCGGTTCGCCGCTTCGAGCCGTCGAAAGCCAAGCTCGGAAAAGACCAGGATTGCCATCGAAAGCACGACGCCCAACACCAACGGCAGCACGACCTTGAGCGGCAGCACGAGCCTGCCCGATTGGACGATCGGTGCACGAGACTTCGGAACCACTCTGGCTGCGACGACCTTGGCCATGAGGAAAACTATACGGGAGCCAGTCGTCGGAAACAAACGGCCGCGCTGCCGCGGCCGTTGCTTGCGCTCACACGCGACTCATCGCAATGCAACCTCGTGATGAGGAACGGCGGCCTTGGAGTCGGGCGGACTTCCCCCTTCGCCTTCCCAACGCGACATGTCGACGCGCTCCTGACGCGGCGCGCGGCGGGGAGTGTTCTGAGGATCGGTCATACGGCGGTAGACATAGGATGCAGCGGCGCCCACGGCTGCCATCACGGCGGCCGCGACGATACGACGAAAGAGGAAGTTGAACATGGAGTCCCTCGCGATTATTTCGAGGTCGAAGGGGTCGCAGTGGATGGCGTGGTCGAAGCGGACGACGCAGTGGTCGATTGCGTACCCGGTGACTGTTGTGAGCCCTTCATCGCGCCGTCAATCGAAGGCGTGAAGTGATTGTCCGTCTGACCTGGCTTCGGCATCGAGTTCGATTCTTCCGCCTTGGTCATTTCGCCGGCGGGATTGCGTGTAGGGGAATCGCGTGCGGTCGTGGCGGCGATTGCGGGAACGGCCGTGTCAGGCTGCGGGGCACCCGAATGCGTAGAAGGCGTCGGCGCCGCCGCGCTGTCACGGTCGGTGGTTGCGGCGGGCGCGGACGTCTGCGCCGTCGCGCTGGTCGAGCCGGGGTTCGGCGCGGAGGTCTTGATCGGACTTTCGTTTTTCTGGCACGCGGTAAGCGCCACGGCCAGCGCCGTGATCGCCAGCGCGGATGTCGTTCTCATCATTATCTTTCTCCAGTCGAACGCGCATCGCGCGAATCCATCGACTCTAGCGGCGTGGCGACGATTGAGCGATCGGCTCGGCGCGTCGTCGAATGTAGGCGCGGACCGACACTTCTGTAAGCGGTTGCACTGGTGTTCGGCGCCATCTCGTCGGCGTGTCGTCTGTCTGGAGCGCGCCCGCCGTCAATCGCATGAATGCGTTCGCAAATTATCGCGACGCCGATTGGCATGCTTGCTGCAAAATGGCGGGGTTGAGGGCCGCGCTTGCCCCATACAAGGGAGATAATCATGTTTGGATTCGAGTGGAGGAACTGAGATGCAAAAGAAGAACGAGATGATGGGTGGTGCCGGGTCGAGCGATGCGGGCGGCACCTACGAGTCCGGCAGCGGACTTACGACGGGAACGCCGACGGGCGACAGCGAGCGCTTCTTGGCCGAGCTCAAAACCTTCGTGAGCGACGCCGATGGGTTGCTGCAGCAAGCGAAGTCGCTGTCGGGCAACGCGGCGCTCGCGGCGCGCGAAGAGTTCGATCGCCGCGTCGCACAGGCGCGCCGCGGTTACGAGCAAGCCCGCACGGTCGCCACCGACAAGGGCCAACAGTATCTCGATCAAACCGAGATCTATGTGCGCAACGAGCCGTGGAAGGCCATCGGGATCGCAGCGCTCGTCGGCGCAATTGTCGGCGTTGTGCTCTCGAGGCGCTGAGCAACGTGAAGCAAGCCAAAGGAAAGGCCATGCAGCAATCTGTTTCCAACATTGACACGCAGGCGAGTCAATCGTCCGCCGACACGCCGTTTCTCACCGACGTCGCGACGTTGCGGCAGCGCGCACGCCAACACATTGAGGAGGGTGCGGTGACGTCGAACTACGGCGTCGATAGCTCGGTCGTGTGCAAGGTGCTGAACGAGGCGCTCGCCACCGAGATCGAGTGCGTGCTGCGCTACAAGCGGCATTACTTCATGGCC
>DATLOI010000170.1:0-3521 GCA_035536295.1 Casimicrobiaceae bacterium | reverse complement strand
GTCGTGAAGCCGTCGCGACAGCGCTGCACGCGGCCGCCTTCGTGGTCGACGGCAATGACGAGGTGCGGATCCCTTAGGAACCTTATCTCCGCAGCAAGCGCGGCCAGCTGCTCGCGGTCGTGAAAATTGCGCGCAAACAGGATGACGCCGCCGACCAATGGATGCAGCAATCGTTCGCGATCGGCACCGGTCAAGGCGAGCGCCTCAACGCCGAGCATGACGGGACCGCGCGGAACGGATCGAGTCGTCATCGCGAATCAGCGTTCGGGCACACCGGCTTTACGGAGGCCGCTGAGGACGCGCGTCCCGACACGCTGCCGGTAGCCTTCAGTTGAGTCTTCGTCGAGTTTGCGCATACAACATCGCAATCGTCGCGTGCCGCGCGACATACGTCGAACTGGTTGGATCGAGGCTTTGGCCCTGACGATTGCCGCCATCGCTTCATTGAACCGTCCGAGGGCCGAGAGGATCGTGGCACGCGCAAACCATGCCGTCGTATCCTTCGGATCGATCATCACGGCGCGAGCGGTCAGCCGGTCGCTTTCCTCGAGCTGTTGCCTGTACTTCGCACTATTCGCCTCGAGATTGTTCTGCATTTCAGTAAAGAAAATCTGGGATGCCCCGGCCAGCGCCGGAACGAAGTTCGGATCGATTCTTAGTGCCTCGTCATACAGCCTTCTCGACGCTTGCGCAGCCCTGACCGGATCGCTCGGGTACTGCTCCATCAACACGGCGTCCCCGCGCAGAACGAAATCCCAGGCGCTGCCCGTAACGGGATTCATCACCGCGCGACGCATCTCGGTCTCGTACGAGCGTTGCGCAGCCGGCGAGTCAGTTGCGTCGTCGCCGTGACCGGCGGTGCGCCCGCGTCGAACTCCAACCGGTCGCTCCAGACGTTGTTGCCTCCGTCAGCGTGGATGAGATGCACTTTGATCGTCAACTTGTTCGCGCTGTTCCGAATGTCCGCGTCGACGAGGTAACGGACGTTGAGCGCGCGTCCGACGGCACGCGCGTCGACATTCCCTGCGTAACCGGCGGTTTTGCGCCCTGACGCAACGGTTGTCCAGCGCCATAGCGAAAGTGCAGTCGTCACTTCGTGTGTCAGCCAATTGGCAAACTGGACGTCCTGCGGATCCGCACCAGCGGCCTTGAACGGCGCACCCCGACCGACAGCGGCGGCGGCGCTCGCGGCGGCGCCTGCAAGCGACGCGACATCAGCCATGCCGCCACGCCCATGAGCAACAGCGCCAGAGCGCCCGCTGCCCACCAGCGCCTTGCGCGCGTAAGACGCAACACAGGACGCGACTCCATCGCCGGCAAAGCGCCTGCCGCGGCGCTGCCAGCGCGCACCGCATAGATCTCGACCGGCCGCGCGATATTCCTGACCTCTTGCTCACCCATCGCTTCGAACGCAAAGCTGAGCTTGTCGAGCACGTGATCGCGCACGACGCGGCTTACGCAAATGCCCCCCGGTTCCGCCAGCGTCTGGATACGCGCTGCCACATTGACGCCGTCGCCGAAGATGTCACCTTCGTCGATGATGATGTCGCCGACGTTGATGCCGACGCGAAACTTGATCCGCCGTTCATCCGGCACGTCGGCATTGCGCTCGGCCATGCCACGTTGCACATCGGCCGCACAACGCACCGCGTCGACGACGCTCCGAAATTCGAGCAGCAGACCGTCGCCCAGCGTCTTAACGATGGGCCCTTCGTATTCCGCGATCTTCGGATCGATGAGCTCGCGACGATGTGCCTTGAACGCGGCAAGTGTGCCGCCTTCGTCCCGCCCCATCAAACGGGAATAGCCGACGACGTCGGCGGAAACGATCGCGGCTAACCGTCGATGGTCACGAGTCAACGGGTACCCGGTCCCCTTCCGGGGGCGCGGCCGCCTCGCGCATCAGCCGCTTCATCTCGCGAACCGCCTCGCGAAGTCCGCTGAACAAGGACCGCGACACGATCGCATGACCGATGTGCAGTTCGCGCACGCCGGCAAGCGCTGCGACCGGCTGGACGTTGAAGTAGTTGAGCGCATGTCCGGCGTTGAAGCGCATGCCGTGCGCGCGGATCGCATCGCCCGCCGCTTGGATCTTGGCAAGCTGTTCGACGACCGCGGCACTTTCGGCATCGCGCCCGCGGGCATGGAACGCATGCGCATAGGGCCCGGTGTGGATCTCGCACACACGGGCGCCGATCGCCGCCGCAGCATCGACCTGCGCGATCTCCGCGTCGATGAAAACACTGGTGACGATGCCGGCATCGCCGAGCTTTCTCACCACGTCGGCCAGCCGACGTTTCTGCGCGACGATGTCGAGCCCGCCCTCGGTCGTGACTTCGTGCCGGCCCTCGGGCACGAGCATCGCCATCTCCGGCTTCAGCGCGCACGCGATGCCGACCATCTCGTCGGTGGCCGCCATCTCGAGGTTCAGCTTGATGTGCGTCAGGTCGCGAAGCCTGCGCACGTCCTCGTCGTGGATGTGGCGCCGATCCTCGCGCAGGTGCACGGTGATGCCGTCAGCGCCGCCGAGATGCGCTTCGACGGCCGCCCATACCGGGTCGGGCTCGAACGTGCGCCGCGCCTGTCGAAGCGTCGCGACGTGGTCGATGTTGACGCCGAGCTCGATCATTCTCGCTCCCTCACTCGATGATCCGATCGGCTCGCACCAAGAGCGACGGCGGTATCGCGAGTCCGATTGCGTTTGCTGCTTTGCGGCTGATCACCAGCTCGATGCGCGTCGACTGCTCGACCGGAAGATCGCCGGGCTTCGCGCCGTTAAGGATCTTGCTCACCAGCGTCGCGGCTCGTTGCAGCGACTCGTCGCGGCTGCCACCGTACGACATCAAGCCGCCGGCATCGACGAACGTGCTGAAGAAGTAGACGGCCGGCAAGCGCTTGTCGGCGGCGAGGCGAACGAGGTCGTCGCGCTTCGCCGTGAAGAACGGATCGTTTGTGACGATGATCGCGCGGGCGCTGCCTGCGCGCACAGCGGCAAGCGCCTTCGCGAGCTCGTGATCGGTTGCAACATCAAGCATGTCCAGCCGCGTGTCCAGACGCTTCGCAGCGCTCTGTATCTCGCGCACGGATTGCGCGCTCGCCGGGTTGCGCGAGTTATGGAACACCGCGACACGCGTCGCGCCCGGCACCAGTTCCTTTGCCAGCTCGAGCCACTTGCCTGCGGTGCCGGATCCGCCGACGCCGATCGTCGCACCGGTTACATTGCCCCCCGGGCGTGACAGCGTCGCGACGATCCCTGAGGCAACGGGGTCGAACACGCTCGCGAACACGATCGGGACCGTCGAGGTGGCCTTCTTGGCCGCCAGCACGGTGACGGTCGACGAGCACATCAGCACGTCTACCTTCGCTTCGATGAGCTCGCGGGTGAGCGTCGGCAGGCGTTCATGCTGATGCTCCGCATAGCGATACTCGATGCGAACATTCTGACCGTCGATCCAGCCCAGCTCGGACAGTCCGCGACGAAAGGCGTCGAAATGATCGGTTACGCCACTCGCGGAAACGAT
>DATLOI010000169.1:0-2841 GCA_035536295.1 Casimicrobiaceae bacterium | reverse complement strand
TGACACGGCTGTTGAACGCGATGCGCTTCCCATCTGGCGACCACGCCGGTGCAACTGCACCGAGGCCGTTGGCGCTGAAGTTCGTGAGTCGCCGCTGTTCCGTTCCGTCGGCATTCATCACGAAGATTTCGATTTGCCCTCCGCGTTGACTGCTGAACGCAATTCGCTTCCCGTCAGGCGAAAATGTCGGACCCGCGTCACGGGCCTTCGCGTGCGTCAGCCGCCGCTGACCACTTCCATCGGGGTTCATTACGTACACTTCCTCGTTGCCGAGATTACCGAGCGGGTCCGGACCGTGTCTGTCGGTGGCGAAAGCGATTTGTGAACTGCCACGCTTCCCCGCTCCAAGCGCTGGACTGACTGATTCAGGCTTACTCGCGAAAGCGCGGGTCACTGACCTGGTGACCTCGTCGCCTGAAGCACGATCGCTCGTCGCATCCAAATCGACCGCACCACTCAGCAAGGCGGCGGTCAGAGAGCGTCGATGCAACCCAAGTCCATATCGGATCAGGGAATCCGCAGCAGCACGATCGCCGGCGCCATGAAGTGCACTAGCGAGGTCGAAAACCACCGTTGCAACCTCGGGGTGATGCTCGGGTCGCGTTTCGCGCAGAAGTCCGAGCGACTTCTGAAACAGCACGGCAGCCGCGCGAAACTGTTTTCTGTCTGCCATCACGGCCGCGAGAGCACCCTTGCTGTGCGCGAGATCCGCCCGCGCATCGGGTCCGCGTGACTCGTCGATGGCTATTGCCTCACGCGAAAGCGATTCTGCCTCGACAAGTCGGCCCTGGGCGCGCCGCGCTGAGGAGAGGCCGATGAGGCTGCGCGCCACATCACCATGGCGTCCTCCGAGCTCCTGTCTTCGCAATTCGAGCGCTTCAGCATACGCACTGTCCGCTTGCGCAATGCTGCTGTTTGCCAGAAGCACCGTTCCCATGAGATGCAATGTCTCCGCAACCTCGAGATTCGGTGCAGGGCTAAGATTTCGCCGAAGCGCGAGCGAAACCTTCAATAGCTCCAGCGCGCGAGGGTGCATTTCCAGGCGGTGATAAGCGCTAGCCATCTCGAACATCAGCCGCGCACGCTGCTCCGGATGCGCCATCATCTGCTTGTCTACTGTTGCCGTCGCGCTGTCGAGAATGTCACGTGCCTCCACACCATTCTCGCCCGGAGCGATGTTACTGAAAATCGTCAGAAAAACGCGCCCAACCTGTTCCGCCCGATCGCGCTCCATTGCGATCCTTGCCGCCTGTGCACGAATGCGTGACCGCTGCACCGCCATCACTGTCGCAAACGTCAGAACCATTACGGCAACGACCGCCGCGACCCCGGCGCCCACGCGGTGCCGCCCGACAAACTTGCGCGCATGATAAAGCCGGCTGTCTGGGCGGGCGACAACCGGTAATCCGCTGAGGTGCCGTCTCACATCGGTCTCGAGCTGCTCGACCGTTGCGTAGCGTCTGCCGGGTTCCTTGCTCATCGCGCGAAGCACGATAGCGTCGAGGTCACCCCGCAACCGCTTCGCGAGCTTCTGCGAAGTGGTATCCCGGGCCAGTGCGCGGGCGCTAATCGATCGCTCGGCGCTTTTCGACGATGACGCGGTCTCACGCATTGCCGAAAGGGAAGGTTTATCCGCGTCCTGCTCGAGGACGGCACGTGCTACTTCGTAAGTATCGAGCGTTGCCAGTCGATATGGGTTACTGCCGGTCAACAACACGTGAAGCAATACGCCGAGTGCGTACACGTCGCTCGACGTCGACGTGGGCTCACCGCGAATCTGCTCGGGGCTCGCGTAAAGCGGAGTCATCAACGTATCGCCGGTCGTCTTCGCCGCGTCGGCCATCACCGAATCATCAGCGAGCAGCTTCGCGATTCCGAAATCGAGAAGCGCAACACGACCATCGTCATCCACGAGAATGTTCGACGGCTTCAGGTCCCGGTGCACAACGAGATTTCTATGCGCGTACTGAACGGCCGTGCATACATCGCAAAACAATTTCAGGCGCTGTTCGATCGATAGCTGCCGGCTGTCGCAGTAATGGTCGATCTGCTTGCCGTCGATATACTCCATCGCAAACCAGGGCAAGCCGTCGGGGGTCACGCCACCGTCGAGCAGTCTTGCAATGCCGCGATGGTCGAGTGATGCAAGAATCTGCCGCTCCTCACGGAAGCGCTGCAAACGACGCTGATCCCCGCCTCGCCACCGCGGGAGAACCTTTAGCGCGACCTCTTTTCGATACTGGTCGTCGACGCGCTCCGCCAGGTAAACCGCACCCATCCCGCCCCAGCCAATTTCTCGACGAACCCGATAAGGTCCGAACATTGTTTCTTCGAATTTCGGTACGGAGCCTGTACCTTGGTTCAGCAAGGGGCGCTCACCGGTGTGAGCTGAATCGAGAAAGGGAGCCGCGAAGACAGCGGCGGACGTTTCGAGCGATGAGGTCGCTTGAGCCGTGGCGATGAGCGCCTGGAGCTCTTCGCCAACATCGGGGCGATCCTTCAGGCACTGCTCGACGAACGCCTGCTGGGCGGCGGGCTCAAGATCGAGAGCGCGATCGGCCGCTTCGAACACTTCACGCCAAAGCTCGGTTGCCTGGGGTTTCGTAAGTCAGTCCCAGCCAGAGACGAGAATCAGCGACGGATTCATTGCAGCGTCCGGTGCAGCCAGCCTTTCGCCTTGGTCCAATCGCGCCGCACGGTGCGCGCCGTAACGCCAAGGACTTCCGCTGTCTCCTCTTCGGTAAGTCCGGCGAAGAACCGGCACTCGACGACGCGGCCCAGTCTCTCGTCGAGTCGCGCGAGCTCGGTCAGTGCCTCGTCTACGGCAAGGAGCGTGTCCGC
>DATLOI010000168.1:0-6317 GCA_035536295.1 Casimicrobiaceae bacterium | reverse complement strand
GTGTTCTATTTTCCGGGCTGCGGCTCCGAGCGGCTGTTCGGACAGGTCGGCCTCGCGACGCAGGCGATGCTGTATCACATCGGCGTGCAGACGGTGCTGCCGCCGGGATACCTGTGCTGCGGCTATCCACAGACGTCCGCGGGGCAGCACGACAAGGGCGAAGCGATCACCACGTCCAATCGCGTGCTGTTCCATCGTGTCGCGAACACGCTCAACTATCTCGACATCAAGACCGTGATCGTCTCGTGCGGCACCTGCATGGATCAGCTGCAGAAATACGAGTTCGAGCGCATCTTCCCCGGCTGCCGGTTGTTGGACATCCACGAATACCTGATGGAGAAAGGTGTTGCGCTCGATGGCATCGAAGGGGTGCGTTACATGTATCACGACCCTTGTCACACCCCGATGAAAACCCACGCTCCCTTGAAGGTGGTCAATCAATTGATGGGCGGCGATGTACCGTTGAACGATCGCTGCTGTGGCGAATCGGGAACGTTCGCGGCGACGCGTCCGGACATCGCCACGCAAGTCCGCTTTCGCAAGGAAGCCGAAATGGAGAAAGGTGCGGCGAGGTTGCGGGCCGATGGCTTCAACGGCAAGGTGAAGGTGCTGACATCGTGTCCGTCGTGCCTGCAAGGACTCGCGCGCTATCGCGATGACGCGGATACCGAGGCCGACTACATCGTCGTCGAGATCGCCCGCCATGTGCTCGGCAAGGATTGGATGACCGACTACGTCGCGAGAGCGAACCAGGGCGGGATCGAGCGCGTGCTTCTCTGAAAGATCGGCCGAAAGTAAACCCCTACTTTCGTCCGGAGAGTGCTACCCGAAATCGGTGGCAGAGCCACACGATTTTCGGCGGAAACTGCGGAAACAACGCGAGTGGGCAGCGTTAACGCGACAGATCAACGCCGAGCATCGCGCGAGGGGTCGCGCCCGTCGGCCGCGGCCCTAGCGAAGCCTCGAAATAGCGGCGTTTATGCTATAAGCATGAGCGCGACCGCCCTTTTCAAGTGGTCGAAAGCACGACCCCAAGATGGCCGAGTCCGCTCCGCAACTCACCCATCCCGCGGACGATGCGCCGCGGCTCGCGTTCGCCGATGTCGACGGCGCGAAGCGCTGGGCGAAGGGACTTCCGCTGCTTCCGGTCAACCAGGCCTACGACAACCTGGTCGGACAGCTGAAGGGTCTCGCCGCGGCGACGCTTCCACCGCGCGAACGCGCGACGCTCGCTGAAATTTTTCGCGAGCCGGTTGCGCACTTGCACACCGAGCTTGCGCGACGTTACGCGGGCAAGCCACAGCCGGCCGGTGAGCGGGAACTCGCCGCGGCCGAGCAGGCGATCGCGCTTTGGCACGCGCTCTGGGAACAATATTCGATGTGCCTGAAACCGCTGCTCGAAGGCGACACCGAGCTCGCGGGGGTGAAGGCCAAAGTTCTGCAGCGCGGCCTCGCCGTCGGTACGCAGCTCATCCTGTCACACGGGTTGGCGCGGAGGCTCCCTCCGCCCGCGCTTTGGCAGGAGCTTCACGCGTACTACCGTCTCGCGGAGATGCTCGACGCCACGATGCAGGCGGTCTCGGACGATTTGCAACCCGATGCGGTCGGTATCTCCTGCTATTCGACGTACAGCCACGCACTGCTTCTCGCGCTGGCCGATCCGTGGTCGCTGACCGTGCGACAGATCGAGACGGCCGATCGTTGGCTTTCGCAATGGGCGCGCAAGGTTTTTCCATACGCGACGCAGCGTGAAACCGAAGGCGTGACGATCACCGTCGATCTCGACAGCGGCAGCGGCGCGATGGTGGTTGCGGCACCCCCCCGAGATCCACCCGAGTCGATCCGTTTTTGCTATCCAGGCAAGCTCGCGACCAGCGTGCGCGGACGCCTGAAGCGCCTCGCGCAGGGTGGAAGCCCCGCCGAGCTTGCGTTGGGCTCCGACTTGACCGTCGAGCAGGCGATCGCGCTGTTGTCGCACCTCGACGCGCACTGGCATCAGCTGCGCCGCACCTCGCAACCGGTTCCGACGATGACGGTGGCGCTGTGCGGAGGCGGCGTTCCGGGCGCTTATTTTCGAGTCGGGGGACGCACGTTCGATCGCAAGGACCCACTGGGGCGACTCTCCTATCAGGGCAGTCAGCACCTCGCAACGCTCGGCGCTCTCACCGATTACGATCGCTTTCGAGAAGAAGCCGAGCGCACTTTCGCGTGGGAGCGCTGGCAAGGCCGGTACGAGTGGCGAGACGCGGTTCTGACGCGCGTGGGCGAATTTCAGCATCGCTGGTTTCTCGAAGCGCTCGTGAGCCTTCGCGACGACGAGCGCACGCGACTTGGATCGGTGACCCGCGTCGCACTCGATGCGAACGGCACCTTGTCCATCGAGCTGCGGATGTGGCCCGGGTCGCCGCGCGCACTTCCCGTGCGGCCGGCGACGGCGGCATTCACCGAGGATCCGCCGATGCCGGTTATCGAGCTTGCTGAATCGCCTGACGAGGCGGGCTCGCTCATCGTTCCGCCGCGCACGTTCGCTGCGGGGCGTGTGCTGCGCTCGATGGTGGCCGGCCCCGAGCGGACCCTCAAGCTGACCAAGCTTTTGCAGCGCGGCGCTGATTTCGAGCGCGTCGCGTTCGACGAAGGCGCATAAGGCAAGGGGAGGCAAGCGCGTCGGCGTTGCGAGACGCTCGCATCGAGCGTGTCGCGCGCACAATCGCGCTATGCCCAATCGGCTGGCGGGCGAGACGAGCCCGTATCTTTTGCAGCACGCCGACAATCCCGTGGACTGGTTTCCGTGGGGCGACGAGGCGTTCGCACTCGCGCGGCGTGAAGGCAAGCCCGTGCTGCTCTCGATCGGCTACTCGGCGTGCCACTGGTGCCACGTGATGGCGCACGAGTCGTTCGAGGACGACGAAGTTGCCGCGGCGATGAATCGCGACTTCGTCAACGTCAAGGTCGATCGTGAAGAGCGGCCCGACGTCGATCGTATCTATCAGACCGCGCAAGCGTTGATGACGCGGCGAAGCGGCGGCTGGCCATTGACCGTCTTCATGACGCCGGATGGAAACCCGTTTTACGCGGGAACCTACTTTCCGAAGCGTGGCCGCCATGGCCTTCCGGGCTTCATCGATCTGTTGCCGCACATTGCGCGCGTATATCGCGAGCGTAAGGACGCGATCGGCGCGCAGGGCGCGGAGGTCCGTCGCGCATTGCAGAGCCTCGAGCCCCGGTCCGAGCCTGACGCGACCTTGCCCCATGATGCAAGCGGACGTGCGCTCGATGAGTTGAAGAGCACGTTCGATCGCGTACGTGGCGGCTTCGGCGAGGCGCCGAAGTTCCCGCACGTGACCGAGCTCGAATTCGCGTTGAACGCGTACCTTGCGAACGGCGATGCCGATGCGCTCGCGATTGCACGCGTCAGCGCGCTACGCATGGCCGACGGCGGCATTCACGATCAGCTCGGCGGTGGGTTCGCGCGCTACTCGGTCGATGCGAATTGGGAGATTCCTCACTTCGAGAAAATGCTTTACGACAACGGCCCGTTGCTGGGGCTGTACGCCGATCTTTCACGCTCTGCAGATGCGCGGTTGAAGTCGGCGGCGGAAGGCATCGTCGATTGGCTCACGCGCGAAATGCGCGCCGAGGATGGCGCGTTCTATTCGAGCCTCGATGCCGACAGCGACGGCGAGGAAGGCAAGTTCTATGTATGGCAGCGCGACGAAGTGCAAGCGCTGCTGGACGATGCGACGTATGTGGTTGCATCGCGTTACTACGGGCTCGACCGCGCGCCGAATTTCGAAGGGCACGCCTGGAATCTGGTCGTCGCGATGCCGCTCGATCACGTTGCGGCGGAGCTTGGCGTGACGGTCGATGCTGCAAGAGCTCGCCTGGATGTTGCGCGTCGAACGCTTCTTGCGGCACGCGAAAAGCGTGTGCGACCCGGTCTCGACGACAAGATACTGACCTCGTGGAACGCGCTTGCAGTCGCGGGACTCGCGCGCGCGTCGCGCCGGCTTGCACAACCGCAATGGGCGGACCTGGCCGTCGCCGCGCTCGATTCGTTGCGCAGGAACGCGTGGCGAGACGGCAAGCTCCTTGCAACGCGCAAAGGTGAGCGCGCGCACCTTGACGCCTACCTCGACGACTACGCGTTTCTCTTGGCGGCGCTCGACGAGATGATGCAGACGCGCTTTCGCCGCGCCGATTACCAATGGGCGCGTGAAATCGCCGACAGCCTTCTTCTGCGCTTCGAGGACCCCGCCGCGGGCGGCTTCTTTTTCACCGCGCACGATCACGAGGCGCTCATACATCGAACCAAGCCGGGTCACGACAATGCGACGCCGTCGGGTAACGGAGTCGCCGCGAGCGCGCTGATCGCGTTCGCAACGCTTGCAAGCGAGCCTCGCTACAGCGATGCGGCCGAGCGCACGGTGAAGCTGTTCGCGCCGCGGCTTGCAGACGATCCGCGTGGCTTCTCAAGCCTGCTTCGAGCGCTCGACGATTTGATCACGCCGCCTACGATCGTGATTCTCGATGGCGAGCCCGCAGCGGTGTCCGAATGGCATCGCCAGCTCGGCGGTGTCGTCAGAGCGGGAATTCGCATCTACAACATTGCCGGAGTCGACGTCCCGGCCGAGCTTCGCAAGGGGCCGCTCGGGAATGCGCCGGTGACGGCGTGGGTCTGCCAAAACACCACCTGCCTGGCGCCCATGACGACGCTCGATCAACTGGTGCGCACGCTCGATCACGACGAGTCAACCGTCAACCGTCAACCGTAACCGTCCGCTAGGCGTTCATGTTCGCTGTCCATTGGCGGGGGCGCGGCGCTTCCGGTACCATCCGCCCGCCAAAGTCTTCCTTTCATCTTTCGCAGGAGTGGCTCGACATGAGACGGTTTGCGATTCCAATGGCAGTCGCGTTGGCGTTCGCCGCAGGCAGTGCGCAGGCGCAAAGCGCGGACGATCTCTTGAAAAAGCACGGCTGCACGGCGTGTCATTCAGTCGACAAGAAGCTCGTGGGCCCCGCTTATAACGATGTCGCAGCAAAATACAAAGGCGATGCGAAAGCGCCCGTTTATCTGATGGACAAGGTGAAGAAGGGCGGTGTAAACGTCTGGGGGCCGGTGCCGATGCCGCCGAACGCAGCGGTGCCCGATGCCGACATCAAGACGATGGTCACGTACATCATGGGTCTCAAGAAGTAGCCGAGCACGAGTAAGCATCGTCCGGCACTCTCGCCTCGTGCCGAAGAAGACTCCGCTTTTCGACGCGCACCGCGCAGCCGGTGCGCGTATGGTCGACTTCGGTGGCTGGGAAATGCCGGTTCACTACGGCTCGCAAATCGACGAGCACCATGCGGTGCGACGCGACGCCGGGATGTTCGATGTTTCGCACATGCGCGTCGTCGATGTCGAAGGCGCCGGTGCTCGCGCTTTTTTGCGCGGCGCGCTCGCGAACAACGTCGACAAGCTCACGACGGCCGGCAAAGCGCTGTACTCATGTCTTTTGCGCGAGGACGGCGGGGTGCTCGACGATCTGATCGTGTACTTCTTGCGCGACGATTTTTTTCGCCTCGTCGTGAATGCTTCGCCGGCCGACAACGACATTGCATGGCTTTCCGATCTCGCGCGGAAGTTTCGCGATGTCGCGTTAAGGCCGCGCGGTGATCTCGCGATGATCGCAGTGCAGGGTCCGAATGCGCGCGCGAAGGTGTGGCAGGCGTTTCCCGAAAGCGAGGCCGCGTCCGCGACGCTGAAGCCGTTCAACGCGGTGCAGGCGGGTGATCTCTTCATCGCGCGCACCGGCTATACCGGCGAGGATGGCTTCGAGATCACGTTGCCTGCGTCGCAGGCAAGCGATGCATGGAACGCGCTTGCTGCCATGGACGTGAAGCCGTGCGGGCTGGGCGCACGCGATACGCTGCGCCTGGAGGCGGGAATGAATCTCTACGGGCAGGACATGAGCGAGGGCGTGAGTCCGCTCGAATCGGGACTCGCGTGGACCGTCGATCTGCAAAGCCCGCGTGATTTCATCGGCAAAGCGGCTCTATTGCAACGCGCGCCTGATCGCGAGCTCGTGGGTCTCGTGCTCGAAGGCAGCGGCGGCGTGCTTCGTGCGCATCAGGCCGTTCACACGCCGCACGGCGAAGGGGAGACCACCAGCGGTACGTTCAGTCCCACTCTCGGTCGCTCGATCGCGCTTGCGCGACTTCCGTCGGAGGTCGTTATCGGCGATGTCGTCGAAGTCGCGGTGCGCGACAAGCGCTTGCCCGCGCGCGTCGTGAAGCCGCCGTTCGTGCGTAACGGCAAGGCGCTCGTATAAAGG
>DATLOI010000167.1:0-4352 GCA_035536295.1 Casimicrobiaceae bacterium | reverse complement strand
TACTCGCATAACGCGCGCTCGCGCTCGTTCGCATCGGCGCGCTCGAGGTGAATGTTGAGCGGTAGCAAGCGGCGCTCGATATACACATGCTTGATCAGCACGTGATCGCCTTCGTGCTCGACCTGCGACGGGGCAGTCGTTTCGAGCTCGTGCAACAGCTCGTCGGTGAAGCGCTCGCGCGGAAACACGACATCCGAGTATTCGAGTGTGTCGGTCATGCGGCCGACGCGATCGTGATGCTTCACGAGCGCGTATTTCTGCTTTACTTTCGCGCGGTCGGTGTCCTTCGACGGCGCGATTCGGTCGCGAATGATCTTGAAGACATACGGGTAGGAAGGCAGCGTGAACACCGTCATCACGAGTCCCTTGATCCCCGGCGCAGGGACGAAGCGGTCGCGCGAGTGCTTCAAGTGGTGGAGGAAGTCGCGAAAAAAAAGCGTCTTGCCCTGCTTTTGCAAGCCGATCATCGTGTAAAGCTCGGAAGGCGTCTTGTCGGCCAGCGAAGCGGAGAGAAACGCGACGTACGCCGACGGCACTTCCATGTCGACGAGGAAATACGCGCGATTCGCGGAGAACAGTAGCGCGAGCTCGGTCGGCTCGATCAGAAGCGCATCGACGTAGAGCTTTCCTTGCGCATCGTGTTTGACGGGTGCGGCGAACAGGCGAACGTCGGCGCCGTTGTGCACGCGTCCCACGATATACGCGGTGCGGTTGCGGAAGAACGCGCTCCCGAGCACCTGGATTTGCAGGTTGGTCGCGGGCACGAACGGCCGTGAATAACGTTGCCGAATCGCGCGCAGGATGTTGCGCAAATCGCGCCTGAAATCGGCGAACGGCGTTTTGAAGCCGATGTCGAGCACGATGTCGATCAGCACCGCACGCAACCCTGAATTGCGCGGGTAATA
Organism: Casimicrobiaceae bacterium; assembly: GCA_035536295.1. Taxonomy (GTDB): domain Bacteria; phylum Pseudomonadota; class Gammaproteobacteria; order Burkholderiales; family Casimicrobiaceae; genus VBCG01. Next base: position 3,447 of record DATLOI010000167.1, on the reverse strand, counting down.
GCTTCGATACGCCGGTGGGTCCGCGTCGAGATACTCGGTCGACACCGCGGGTCGCACGAACAGGAATTGATTGTGAAAGTAACTGCGATGCAAAAGCTTGCACGAGACCGAGTTGAAAAACGTCTCGGCGCACTCCGGCTGCTTGTGATCGATCAAAAGCGCGATGTAATGCTGCTTGACGCGTGACCACAGCGCATCGACGCTGCGATCGCCCTCCTTGAACACGCCGAATTCGCGCTCGATGCGCTCGGCGGCCTCGTCGACACGCCGGTCGTAGAAGTCGATTCGTTCGCGCGCGACGTGCCCTATCGCCAGGAAATTGCCGGCCTCGAAGTGCTTTTTCGCCGCCCTTGCACAGTCGCGAAAAAGTGCGTAGTGCTTGTCGAAGCCTTCTACCAGCGCTCGTGCGATCGAGCGCGCCGTGTCTTCCGGCGACACGATGGCAAAGGGGACAGACGGAAGCACGCGAGCGGGCATACGGTAGAGAATACCGTGCAAGGCCATGATAACGTACCGCCGCCATGCGCACTGCCCTGACATCGACGGTGATCAGCGTTGCGATTCTCGAGCTGTGCGCGCATGTCTCGCCCGCTCGCGCCCAGATCTTCAAATGCGTCGACACGCAAGGTCATGTGACCTATCAGGAAACTGCCTGCAGCGGAGGGCAGAAGGGCGGCGCGGTCGAGCTCAAGGATCCGCTGACGACGCAAAAATCCGTCAATGAATCCAACTGGTCGGTGCCTGCGCGCGAGCGACGTGCGATCGTGGGGATGCCGAAGACCTTCGTCACCGAAGCGCTCGGCAAGCCGAGCGAGATTCGCGCACCAAGGCAAGGCGAGACGGGCAGCGAGGTCTGGGTATACCCACAGCCCGGGCAAGTCACGCGCGTCGGCTTTGCCGACAACGCGGTCGCATGGATTCGCAGCGACATCATCGCGCCGGAGCCGCGCGCGACCAATGCTTCACCCAACGAGCGCGAAGCGCGCGTGAACAGCGCGTTGCAAGTCGGTCGCGGCTGCAACGAGGTGCTGCAGCAGACCGGCGCCCCGGATCGCGAAGAAATGCTGGTGGCCGGCAACACCAGCGGCGCCCGCTACATCTATGCATTCGATGCGACGAACGCGAATGCTTACGCTGCATTCGTATGTCTTGGCGGACGCGTGACGAGCGTCGAGCGATTCACGCCCGAGAAGTCCGCCGCGCCGGCGAAAGATGGCGCGAAGCCATAACGATGGCCTGAACAAACGAAACGGCCGAAAGCAAAGCATCCGACCGCGTGGCACTTACGGATCTAATTATTTTTGTCGGCCGTTTCCTTCAGAGACTTCACCGCATTGTTGTACTCGGTCGTCGCCGAGTTGGCTGCATCGGCAAAAGGCTTCGCCTGTTGCATGATCGAGTTGTACGACGAGGTTTGCTCACCGACGTATTTCTTGAGGCACTCGAGATACGCGTTGGCGTCGGTAGTCCATTTGCGCCGATTCGTATCCGAGCCCAATTTGCCCGGATGCTCGCCCGGATTCTGGCAGGTATGCGCGGCGGGCTTGCCCGCGGGCGCTTGTGCGATGGCATTCACGGCAACTGCGATGCTCGCGGCCGCGAGCAACGTGCGGATGATCATCGGGGACTCCGTCGGATAGAGTTTTGCGAAGGCTCGGATTGTACCGGTGCCCGAATACTGCGTTAGCCAGACCGTGCGCCATTCAAGGGCCGGACGTGACATACACGCCGCGAGGGCTTGAGCCGCGTTATGATCGCGGCCCGCCGCGGCGACGCGACAGGCTTGCAGATGAGCGCCGCCGGCCGCCCCAACGCGCGAATTGCTGCCGCTCCGGGGTGGGTGGTGGACAAACGGGAAACGCATGAGAGATTCGGTCCTCTTCGTCTGCATGGGCAACATCTGCCGCTCGCCCACCGCTGAAGGCGTGTTCCGCGAGCGCGCGCGGCTCGCCGGGGTCGATTCCCGCATTCTCGTCGCGTCGGCGGGTACCGGCGACTGGCATGTCGGCGAGCCGCCCGATCGACGCGCAATCGCGCATGCGGAAAAGCGGGGCTACGACTTGCGAAAGCAGCGCGCACGCCAGATCGCGATCGACGACTATCAGCGCTTCCATTGGATCCTGGCGATGGACCGTGGAATTCTGCGCGAGGTGAACGCACTGCGACCGATCGGGCACGAAGGGCACATCGGGTTGTTTCTCGACCTGGCGCCGGAGCTTGGGGTGCGCGACGTTCCCGACCCCTATTTCGGCGGTGCCGATGGCTTCGAGAAGGTGCTCGACTTGATCGAGGCGGCGAGCGAATCGCTGTTGCGAAAAATCATTGCCGAGCGACTGTCTGCGTAACCGCGCCCAAGCAGACTGATGCAGAAAGTCGCAATGGGCTCAGCACGGCGCACGACGCTCGTCGTTTCGGCTGTTGATCGCGGGCGCCCGACGGGAGCGGCGCGAGCAGCCAGCGAGGGGCCCCACGCGCTTTTGCGTGGGGATCGCGGCGTCGCGAGTCGACGATGGGCGCCGACACGAAATGCCGGACTCGTTGAGCCGATCCAAGGAGGCCGCCGCCCCTAGGGCGACCCCCTGACTTCCATCTTCGATGCAAAAGGCGCAACGCCGCTGGTGCGATGAACTCAGGTCCCGCGGACGCGTTTTGCATCGACCTGCTAGTCCGCGCTGTCGCCTTCGCGCCGCGTTTCCACCATCTGCAGCGGTTCGTCGGCGACGATCGCGCGCGGCGGCCGGGCGCGCCGTTGACGCGGCTCGCTCGGAGGGGGAGCTTCAATGCGCTCATGCGGGCGCGTCTCGATCATTTCCAGTCCGGAATCCGGTGGAAGCTCGAGCCCGATCGACGCGTTTTGTGTTGGCCTCGACATCGATTCGAAGGCCATCGCTGAGTCGTGCGCGTGCGATGAAGTCCCGGCCGCCGACGCCACCGGTTCGAGCGAGGGATGAGTTCGTGCGATCGCCCGCTCGGAAGAGGCCGGCGCGACTTGCACCGGAATGGCGGCGATGTCGATCGGCACGCTCTCGACGCTTCCGCCATGTGAACTTGCGACGGGCACGCTTGCGTCGGGCCCGCTGTGGTCCGCAAACCGCGCCTGCGATGGCTCGCTGGTGCGCGAGTCGATCGCTTCGCGTATCTCATTCTCGTTCGCCGGTTGCGCAGCGTTGGCAGCAGGTCGATCCGCACGCTCGCCGCCACGACCGCGCCGACCGCGCCTTCTGCGACCGCCGTCGCGACGCTCGTCGCCGTTGCCGTTGTCGTGCGGTGCTTCGCTTCCCGGCACTGCCGACACGAGCGCTGCTTCGTTGGCCGGGGGCGCATCGACTTTTGCGCGCGGCTCGCGCGGCGCGCGCTCGGGCTTCGCTGGCGCATCGCGGCGCTCGCGCGGCGGTTTCGCTTCCTTCGCATCCCGCGGCTCGCGAGCTTCGCGCAGCGGACGCGGCT
>DATLOI010000166.1:0-11595 GCA_035536295.1 Casimicrobiaceae bacterium | reverse complement strand
CAACGGCGATATCATTCCACGCAGCCTTCATCAGCAAACTCGCCTTGCTGAGGGTGATCGATTGGAGATCGTCGGAGCGGTCGGCGGAGGTTGAGCGTTGCTGCCAGTCGCGATGTCCGGCGCGGTAAAATCGGACACATGAACGCACCACATCACCCCGCCACAACGCCGGGCGACACGCTTGCGATTGCCGGACGCATGTATCGATCGCGCCTTCTCGTCGGCACCGGCAAGTATCGCGACTTCGAGCAGACCCGCGCCGCCATCGATGCGTCGGGTGCCGAGATCGTCACGGTTGCGATTCGGCGCACGAACATCGGGCAGGATCGCAACGCGCCTTCACTGATCGACTCGTTGCCACCGACCGAATTCACGTATCTGCCCAACAGCGCCGGTTGCTACAGTGCGGACGACGCGGTCCGCACATTGCGACTCGCGCGCGAGCTTTTGGACGGGCATCGACTCGTGAAGCTCGAAGTGCTCGGCGATGCGAAAACACTGTATCCCGATGTCCGGGAAACGTTGAAAGCCGCCGAGACGCTGGTTGCCGATGATTTCGACGTCATGGTCTATACCTCCGACGATCCGATCGTCGCGCGCGAGTTGGAAGTGATCGGCTGCGTGGCGATCATGCCGCTTGCATCGCTGATCGGATCGGGAATGGGGATCGTCAATCCGTGGAACCTCCGATTGATTCTCGAACAGTCGAAAGTTCCGGTGCTCGTCGACGCGGGTGTGGGGACTGCGTCCGATGCATCGATCGCGATGGAGCTTGGTTGCGCAGGTGTGCTGATGAACACGGCGATCGCGCAGGCACAGGATCCGGTGCGCATGGCGCGCGCCATGAAGCTTGCCGTCGAAGCGGGACGCGAGGCGTTCCTCGCGGGTCGCATGCCGCGCAAGCTCTATGCTGGAAGCCCGAGCTCGCCGACGTCGGGCCTCATAGGTTGATGCGACGCACGCTGGCAATTGCGAGCGCGTCGATTGTCGCGCTCACTGCAAATGCGCTGCCACTGACGCGCGATGAAATTGCGAAGCTTTGCGGCGAAGCCGAAGGTCCGTCGCATTGCGGGCGCCTCGTCGAAGCAGAGCAGTTGAAGCGCCTGCCCGGTCTTGCGACGCGTGACGGCAACAAGCTGCGGCTCACGCTGTTTCCAAGTGGTGCCGTCGAGTTTGCCGACGTCGACACGCTGACCGGTGGATCAAGCTTCGCGCTGTGGGATTACCTAAGCGAGATCAACGCCGCCGTTCTGTGGACAACGCGGGATGACGACGTTGGCTTCATGGTCGTGCAGCGTGCAACCGGCAGGCGGACTCCGTTGCCGGCGGAGCCTGTGCTCGCGCCCGATCGTCAACGCCTGGCCACTGCTGATTTTTGCGCTGCGCGCTGCGAGAACGCGCTCGCCGTGTGGCGCATCTCGCGCGATGACGTGCGGCGCGAGCTCGAGTGGAAGACGCCCGAGGCATGGAGCGATGCGTCGGTGCGCTGGAAGAATGCAGACACGCTCGTCGTCGAATACACGCTCGACGGTACAACCGAGGCGAAGACTCTCGAGCGCAAGCTCACCGAGCCGGGCTGGACGCGACTCGCATCGCCGCAATGATGGCGGAGGATGAAAGCTCGACGGCCACTGCGGTGCGGCCGGTGCGAAGCTTCGTGTTGCGCCAGGGTCGCACTTCGGCTGCGCAGAAACGCGCGCTCGTCGAATTGTTGCCACGCTACGGGATTCCGTTTCAACCAACGCCGCTCGATTACGCGAAGACATTCGGCCGCGCCGCGCCGGTGATCCTCGAGATTGGCTTCGGGATGGGCGAAACGGCAGCGGCCGTTGCAGCGGCGCTTCCGCAAAGCGACTTTCTAGGCATCGAAGTTCACGGCCCGGGTGTTGGCAGCCTCCTCAATCGCATTGAAGCAATGAATCTGCGCAATCTGCGCGTAATTCGGCACGACGCGGTGGAAGTGATCGATGCGATGATCGCGCCCGATTCGCTCGCGGGGATCCACATCTACTTTCCCGATCCATGGCCAAAGAAGCGCCATCACAAACGGCGGCTTTTGAAGCCCGCATTCGTGCGCGCGCTTGCGCAGCGGCTCGCGCCGGGGGGGTATCTGCACGCGGCAACCGATTGGGAGGACTACGCGCACGAGATGTTGGCTACGCTATCCGCCGAGCCCTCGCTCGCCAACACGGAGGATGGTTTCGCATCGCGGCCGTCGTGGCGACCGTTGACGAAGTTCGAATCGCGCGGACTGACACTTGGTCACGCGGTATTCGACCTTGTGTTCAGGCGCGCGTGAAGAGTTGCTCGAGCGCGGCTTTGGCGACCGCGCGCGAAAAATGCCGTTGAATGTTCTCGATGCCGTTGACTGCAATTTTCTGCCAAAGCGCCTCGTCGTGATAGAGGCGTGCAACCGCGTCGGCGAACGCGAGTGCATCGTCCGCGACGAGCACGTCGAGGCCGTCGGACAAATGCATGCCTTCGACCGCAGGTGACGTTGCGACGACCGGCAATCCGAAGCTCATCGCGAGATTGACCTTGCCCTTGACGCCCGCGCCGTAACGTAGCGGTGCAATCGATACGCGGCAACCGGTGAAGAAGGGCGCGATGTCGGCGACATAGCCGGTCACGACAAAGTCCGCAGCAGCGAGCGCGCGGATCGGTGCGGGAACCTTGCTGCCGACGATATACGTTCGCACGCCGGGCAAGCGCTCACGAATGTGTGGCAGCACGTCGCGCGCGTACCAAAGCACTGCATCGGTGTTCGGCGGATGCTGAAAGCCGCCGATGAACACAAGTCCTTCGCGCTGTGCGAAGGGCTTGCCAGCGCCCATCGGTTCGTGAATATTGGACAGAAGCTCCACGCGTGCGTTGGGCGCCAGCTCGTGCAGGACGCCGTGCTCGATCGGGGAGACGACCAGTGTGACGTCGACGCTGCGAATCAGGGCCAGCTCCTCTTCGCGGCGCGCGAGGGCCGAGGCGTTCGCATACGGCCTTTGCTCCAGCTCGGCAAGCCGTTCGGCGCGAAGGAAGTGCAGATCGACGGTATCGAACACGATACGTGCACGCGACGCGTACTTGCGCGCCGTGGCAACGTGCTTCGAGGCGACGTAGTGGCGTGCAAGAAAAACGAGGTCGAATTCGCGCCCGCGCTCGGCGAGAAGATTGCTGATCGAAGAAACGTAAGGGTGAAACAGCACTTCGACGCCACGCTGCTGCAAGTTGCCGATGTAAGGCTCGCGATATTCGAGGTTGTCGGCGACGAAAGTGACCTTGCTGCCGAGCTCGATGGCGAGCTCGAGCATCGCGAGCGTCCGCATCGAGCCCGAATCATGATCCGGGGTAGGCAAGCAGGCATCGATGAACAAGATGCGCCGAAGCACGTCCCGATCGCGCTCGAGGTGAGGATCGATGCCATTGTTGCGATGCGATGCCAGTTCGTTCTGCCATTTCGCGTAAAACGTCTTGCGATTGATCGCTTGATGGCGCTTGATGCCGCTTGCAACGTCGGTCCCGGAGGTCTGTCCTTCGAAATGCACGATGGTCGCCGCGGGCTGGTAATACGCGCGATGGCCGGCTTTGCGTACCGAGAATGCGAGATCGGTGTCCTCGTAATAGGCGGGCGCGTAGCGATCGTCGAAGCCGTCGAGCTCGGCAAAAAGCGTACGTGGAATCGCAAGGCAGGCACCCGAGCAGTAATCGACTTCGCGCACATAGTTGAACTCGGGACGATCGGGGTCATCGTCGCGACCGACGTTCCATGCTGATCCATCGCGCCACACGATCCCGCCCGCTTCCTGCAGACGGCCGTCGGGATAGACGAGCTTCGCGCCGACGAGCCCTGCGTCCGGGCGCCGCGCGAAAACGTCGAGCAACGCAGCGAGCCATCCCGGCGTGACGATCGTGTCATTGTTGAGCAGCACGAGCATTTCGCCGCGCGCGAGCGTTGCGCCGCGATTGATGCTCCCGATGAAGCCGAGGTTCTCCGGGTTGCGCTCGATGCGTACGTTCGAGATCTGCGACAACGCATCGGCGATAGGCTCGGGCGATGCATCATCGACGATGATCACTTCGTAATCGACTCCCGTCGTGTTCGCGTGCACGCTCGCCAGACAGGTGAACGTGAGCAAAGGTTTCCCGTAGACAGGAATGACGATCGACACGCGCGGCGACGTGACGTTGGGAAACGCCAGGGGGGTGACGGCGCTTGCTTGCGCGTAAGTGCGCGATTTGCGCGGCCTGAAGCGCGCGCCACCGCGAAGCTTGTAGGCGATGCGCGCGCCGACTGCACGCGGTCCTTCTTCTCGCAGTAGCTTCAGCGCGAGACCTGCGCGTCGAGGCAATTGCTTGAGGTCACCGACAGCTTCGCGGCCGCGCGAGCGTGCAAGGCGTGCATGCTGCACCGCCGAACGCATCGGCGCGGTCAGGCGCCATGTCGTCGACTCCTCGATTTCGCGCACGCGCTCGCGCGCAGCCGTGACATCACGGTCCGCGTCATTGAGCGTCGCAACGAGCGTCGCGTTCTGCGCGCGCATATCGGCAAAGTCGACGTCGGCACGCGCAACACGGCGCACGAGCTCCGCTTTCGCTTCGGCGTTACCGCGGTGGACGCCGGCGTCCAGCAGTTCCGCCAGCGGCATTTCGCTTTCGCGTTGTGAAAGCGGAGCATTCAGATGCCGCGCTTCGAGCGCCGGGCGATGGGCGGCGGGCTCTAGCGCAATCGACCTCGCTATCGGCGAGAGATAGCGCTCGCGATATTCCACTGGATCGACCGTGCGCGCTCGTGTCGCAACGGCTAGGCGCAGCGGCGCAGCGTCGAGCAACGCCGCATTCCAAGTAGCGGGCGTCGAGTTCCACGCCACGAGCCGCGTATGCGGATGACCCGCCGTTCGCTCAGGCAACGCACCCAGATTCGAAGCCACGATCGGCAATCCCGTGGCGAGCGCAACCGACAACGTATACGCGAACGTTTCCGGCACTTGCGCGGGAAACCACAGCACATCCACGTGCTCGCTTGCTATCAATCGCGGCAATTCGGCTTCGACGTATTCGCCGCTGATCGACAGGCGATGCGGTGGGAGTGGCGGCAAGGCGGACGACACAGCGCCCAGGACTCGAAACGTCAAAGGAAGCTTGCGCCGCTGCGCGTCCTCCGCGCATGCGACCACGACGTCGCGACCTTTTTCGCGCGACAGCATGCCCAACGTCGCAACGCGATGGAGAGTGGGCATTTCGATCGGCAATTCTGCGTGAGGCCACACATCGATCGGCACATCAGGAACGTAACGCTTGATTCGCTCGGCGACGTCTCGCGAAGGCGCGATGACTCGGGAGGCGGCTCGGAGAAACTCGGCGAACAGAGCGCGCCATGCAACGATGTCGAGTCCCCATGCGTTCGGCCGTCCGGCGATGCATGCCGCGCAGCCCGGCTCGGCCGGCTCGCCGCAGTATCCGCCTGATGCAGTAACGAGATGATGTTGTGGACAGATCGCGACGTAATCATGCAAGGTCACGTCATACGGAAGTCTTGACGCGTGCGGGACGTCGAGAATCGAGCGCGGCATTCCGTGCACGTGATGAAAGTGCAGGCGAGCGACGCGAAGCCAGGCGAATGTCGCGGCAAGCAGCGGAATATCAAGGGGCAACGTGAAGTGCAGCGCACGGTCGCTGCCGTGCTGGCGCAGTCGCACGACGTCGCCGCCGGCGGGTTCGAGCAACAACACGTTGGCGTGCGAGGCAACGATCGCGGCGAGGTCGTCGACGTGGCGGCGAATGCCGCCACCCCAGCCGTGGACGACGAAGACAAGCGCGGGAGATGGCGACGCGGCGATCGCTTCGAAGACGTCGAGACTTTTCACAACCACATGCAAGCTCAACGCAACGTCAACACGATCGGCTGATGATCTGATGCCTGCGTCAACTGATCGACGAAGAACGATTCAACCCGCTCCATCGCTTCGGGGCTCGTGAAAAAGAAATCGCAATGCAGCTCACCGTAATTGCCCATGCGGTTGTAGATGCAGAACGTGGCGGGATAAGGCTCGCCGGGTCGCAGTCGATCCCATACGTTGACCAACGCGGGCGTGTTAGCGTCGATCGGCGCGACCATCCGCGCGTGCAGATCACTCGTGTGCTCGAGATTGAAATCGCCGCAAATGACGGTGGCCCGCGGACGGATGTAACTCTGGAATGGACCACCGTCGGTCATCGTGACCTCCGCCGCGCGTGCGAACGCGTATCCGTCGGCGTAAATGCTTCGAAGCTCCTCGACCTGCGCCGTGCGTTGTGCGAGCGAATACCACTCGAGATGCGTCGTGATCACTCGTATGTCGCCGAGTGGCGCGGAAATCACCGCCTCGATCGCGATGCGCGGCATGCCTGCGGTCGCGCTCTGGTGCGGATAGGGAAGCAGCCAGCGGTACGCTTGTTGCACCGGCAATCGCGAAAAAATCATGTTGCCGAAGCGGCGGCGACGACCGTTGTCCCCCGGATGATCGACCGCAATCCCGGGAATCGCCGTGTAACCGGGCAGCACTGCTGCGATCGCGCCGAACTGGTCGGTGTCGTCGTTGCCCGCGAGCCGCGGATCCGGAAAGTGATCGGCGATCTCCTGCAGGCACAGCACGTCGAAATCCGCGATGCGCTTCGCCTCGCTGACAATGCGCGCCGGATCGACTCGGCCGTCGATGCCCCGGCACCACTGCACGTTCCAGCTCAGAATCTTCATTTGATCCCCGCTCGCATGAACGACTGCACGAACTGGCGCTGAAACAAAAGAAACGCGATCAAAAGCGGCGCAGTGGTGAGGAGCGTCGCTGCATTGATGATCGACCAGTCGATTCCCTGGTCGGTTGCCGAGAACACTTGCAGGCCGACCGTTACCGGCCGCGACTCGACCGAGTTCGTGATGATGAGCGGCCATAGAAAATTGTTCCAATGATACGAGACCGACACCAGCGCATAGGCGAGATACGTCGGTCGTGCGAGCGGCACGTACACTTTCCACAGTGTCGCGAGCGGCCCGCAGCCTTCAACGCGCGCCGCCTCGTCGAGCTCCCGAGGAACTGTCTTGAACGCCTGGCGCAACAGGAATATGCCGAATGCGCTGGCGAAGTAGGGCAGGCCGATCGCGACGATCGTGTCCTTCAATCCAAGCTGCGTCATCGTGCGGTAGTTCTCGACGAGCAACACGTCGGGCATGATCATCAGCTGCACCAGCACGAGCGCGAACAAAAGATTGCGGCCCGGAAATTCGAACCGCGCGAAAGCGTAGGCTGCCAGTGTTACCAGAACGAGCTGTGCCGCAAGCACCATCGTCACGAGCACGAACGTGTTCACGAAGTAGCGCGCGAACGGTGCGGCATCCCATGCCTTGACGAAGTTGTCGAGCGTAAGCGGCGCGGTGAGAACGAAACGCGTCGAGTATTCCGCGGGATGGAAAGCCGTCCACACCGCGAACAGAAGGGGCAGTACCCATAGCACCGCTAGCGACCAGGCCGCGAGCGTTTCGAGCGCCTTCGGGAATCCCGTGCGCTCGTAGACGTGCGTTGCTGCGAGTGTCATCGCGCGCTCACTGATAGTGGACGCGGCGGTCCAACACGAAGAACTGAATCAAGGCGACGCTCGAAAGAATGGCGAGCAACACCATCGTCAGCGTCGCTGCATACGCCGAATCCCAGAAGCGAAAGCCGACCTCGAAGATGTAATACAGCAGCAGCGAGGTCGCATTGTCGGGACCGCCGCGCGTCATCACGACGACGTGATCGACCAGCCGAAACGCGTTGATCACCGCATTGACGAGCACAAACAGCGTCGTCGGCATCAGCAACGGAAACACGACGCGGCGAAAGAAGTACCAGCGCGACGCGCCTTCGATTGCCGCGGCCTCGGCGAGGTAGGGGGACATCGACTGCAGCGCCGCGAGGTAGAAGATCATGAAAAAGCCGGCTTCTTTCCATATCGTCACCGCCATCAGCGCGGCGAGCGCGGTTTCTCTGCTGCCGAGCCAGTTATGGCTCGCAAAGCCGAGCCCCTTGGTCATTTTCTCGAGAAGCCCGTACTCCGGCGTATAGAAAAAAAGCCAGATGTTCGCCACCGCGATCATCGGCAGGATCGTCGGCGTGAAATAGGCGAGTCGAACTAGCGCGCGTCCGCGTATGCGATCGTTGACCCACACGGCCATCGTCAAGGCGATGATGATCGACAGCGGAATCGTGCCGAGCGCGTACCAGAGATTATTCGTCAGCGACTGCCAGAAAATCGTGTCTTCGATCAGTGTTAGGTAGTTTTCGTTGCCGACAAACACCGACGCACGCCCCGCCTTCGGCGTCGAGAAGAAGCTGTGCCAAAGCGTTGCGAATGCGGGATAGTGGGTGAACAGCGCGAGCAGCGCGAGCGCCGGCAACAAGAGCAGCCACGCGTAAAGCCACTGCGTGCGGTCCGTCATTCGAAGACGCGGTCGGCGCGAACGAGCAGCGTCGCTGGCACCGTCAGCCCGAGCGCTTTGGCAACTCTTGTGCTGATGATCAGCTCGAATTTCGTCGGCGCCTGAATCGGAAGCTCACCCGCTTTCTCGCCTTTGAGAATGCGATCGACATAGCCCGCTGCAAGCCGTCCCATCTCACGCTGATCGAAGCCGTAATACACCAGGCCCTCGCCGGTGTTGAAGATCGAGCCGCCGTAAACCGCCGGGAGCCGATGACGGGCCGCAAGCTCCAGGATCGCGGCGCGTGACGGCGCCAGGAACGGATCGGGAAGCACGATCATGCCACCGTTCGGTGTTCGTGCGAATGCGCCGATGGCTTGCTCGATCTCGGCTCGATCCTTGATTCCCGCGGGAGCGATCGTAAGCCCGAAAGCAGGAAGTGCCGCCTCGAACGAGCGCAACCAGCCGGGCCAGTTCGGATTGTTCGCGCCCTGCAGGATAAGCACGCGTGTGACTTTCGGGGCGATTTCCTTCAGGAGCTGCAGCCACTTTCCCGTCATGTCGTAATCGAGATTCATGAAGCCCGTCATGTTGCCGCCCGGTCGTGCGAGGCTTTTGACGTAGCCGGCGCGGACCGGATCGGAGACGCTGACGAACACGAGCGGAATCGCACCGGACACGCGGCGCATCTCACGCAGCGCCGTCGAGCTTCGCACTACGATGACGTCGGGCGTCCTTTGCACGAGCTCTTGCGCGTGCTGCTGCAACAGCGCCGCCTGTCCGGCGGCGAACCGCTCGTCGATCACGAGGTTGCGACCGTCGATCCATCCGAGGGCGGCAAGCGCTTCACGGAAAGCGACCGTCGTTTCCTTGCCTGGCGCGTCGTCGATGCCGCCAAGAAGAAACGCAATGCGTCGCACGCGCTCGGCGGCGCAAACATCGACGAATTTCCCGCAACAAAGCGCGGCGGCGCACTGCAAGAATCGCCGCCGGTTTGCGACACGCGTCACCGACAATGCATTCAACGCTTGTAACTGCGCAGCAACCGCTCCGCCTCCCGCTGCGCATCCTTCATCGCCGCGTCCGGCGTCTTCGAGCCAGTCAACGCGGCCTGCAACCCGTCGTTCAGCGCCCTCGTTACGCGTTGATTGTCGTGCGTCGACAGTTCCGCCTTTGCATGCGGAAGCTGATCGCGGGCAACAGCCGCCGGAGGAAACTCGCTCACGTACTTTTTCATCACCGGCGTTTCGAACGCGGCTGGCGAGACAGCGACATATCCCGTATCGATACCCCATTGCGCTGCGCGCGCCGGTTGCGTGACCCACTTGATGAATTTCATCGCGGCTTCGCGCTGCTGCGGCGTCGTCTTCTTGAATACATAGAAGTTGCCGCCGCCGGTCGGGCTGCCGCGCTGCTTGCCGGAAGGCAGCATCGCCACACCGAAATCAAACTTCGCGTTGTTCTTGACGTTGGTGAGATTGCCGGTGGTCGTCCACATCATCGCCATCTTGCGCTCGAAAAAGTCGCGCGGCGTCGTGCCCCACTCGACGATGCCTTCCGGATGCACCTTGTGCTTGCGCGCAAGGTCGACCCAATAGCCGAGCGCCTCGATGACTTCGGGCCGGTCGTAATACGTTTCGGTGCCGGTGGCGTTCATCAGGTTCACGCCATTCTGAATCGCGAGCGCCTGAAACAGCCAATAAGGAAATCCCGACGACGGGATCTGGATTCCCCACTGCGTCACGTTGCCCGATCCATCGCGCTTGGTGAGCTTCCGCGCGTAATCGAGTTGCTCCTGCCAGTTTGCCGGCGGCCGGTTAGGATCGAGACCCGCTTCCTTGAACATCTCCTTGTTCCAGTACAGGACGATCGTGGAGCGCTGAAACGGAATGCCCCATGTCTTGCCGCCGGTCTGGCTGTTCTCCATGAAGCCAGGATAGAAGCTCTTGAGCCACGCGCGATCCTCGTCGGTCTTGATGAGATCGTCGAACGGAACGATCGCATCCTCGTCGATCAGCGTGTACATGTCGGTCGACAACAGGATCGATGTCACCGGCGGCTCGCCGGCCTTGACGGCGGTAATCGCCTTGGTAATCGAATCCTGGTAGCTGCCTGTGTAGATCGGCTTCAGCTTGATGCCAGGATTGTCCTTTTCGAAATCCGCAGCGTAAGCGTCGATGATCTTGGTGATAGGACCGCCAACGGCAATCGGGTAATAGAACGACACTTCGACCGGCGCCTGCGCAACTGCAACTGCCGACACGAGCATCGCTAGCGACGTGAGAACACCGGCTGTCAGCCGGCGAAAAGCTCCAGCAACTTTCATCATTTCCTCCTTGTGATCAACCAATCATTGTGACAACTTCGGCGGGCACGCGTCCACGAGCGCCCGTCGCATCGAAAAAGTGCTGAGCACCTTCGGCCCAGCCAAGTCGTATCGCATCGCCGCTTCGCAATCCCACCGCGCCGGCGCTACGCACAGCGACTCGTGCGCTCCCGAGCGTGCACACCACGAGCGAATCGCCGCCGAGATACTCGACGCTCTCGACCGTCGCCGCGTGACCGCGATCGACGCGAAGCTCGATGTGCTCGGGGCGAACCCCCAGCATCCCTGCAACACAGTTCTCAGGTAAAACGGCCGGACCACCAGTTCCAGCGATTACCGAGCCATCGGGCGCACGTTCGAGCGGTAACAGATTCATCGGCGGCGTACCGATGAATCGCGCAACGAACGTGTTGGCCGGGTGATCGTACAAGTCTACCGGCGTACCGTTCTGTTCGATGCGGCCCTGATTCAAGAGGATGACGCGATCGGCCATCGACATCGCTTCGACCTGGTCGTGCGTGACGTAGACCATCGTAATGCCGAGCTGGCGCTGCAGCGCGCGAATTTCGGATCGCATTTCGGCGCGAAGCTGCGCGTCGAGATTCGACAATGGTTCGTCCATCAGGCACACCGGCGTTTGCGCGATGATCGCGCGTCCGAGCGCGACACGCTGCTGCTGACCGCCCGACAATTGTCCGGGCTTTCGCGAAAGAAGCTTCGAAAGCCCCAGCAATTCGGCGACTTGCGCCAAGCGTCGCTCGCGCTCGTCGTTCGCGACGTCACGCACGCGGAGCCCGAACACGATGTTCTCCGCGACGTCGAGATGCGGAAACAGCGCGTAGCT
>DATLOI010000165.1:0-12338 GCA_035536295.1 Casimicrobiaceae bacterium | reverse complement strand
CGGGAGGGATTGGAGCGGGCGGGGGTGGCAGCGACGATTGGGGCAGAGCGCATATTCGAGGTTGAGGAGGAGTCGCTGCACGCACTTGGCAGATAATCCGCTCGTGTCGCGTCACGGATTCGACTGCTGGCGCGCCGCAATGACGTCATTGCCCCGACGACTTCCGCACCCGCTCCCGCATCGTCGGCACCGCCGCAATCACCTTCGCCCCCGCCACGCAATCGACGAAATACCTCCGCCGCCCGTTGATCTCCTCTTCGACCAGCCCATGAATATCGGTGTCGAAGCCGGGAAAGCGATCGTTGAAGTCGCGCGCGAACTGCAGGTATTTGACGATCTGCTTGTTGAATCTCTCGCCCGGGATCAACAAAGGAATCCCCGGCGGATAAGGCGTCAACAACGCACTCGTGACGCGACCCTCGAGGTCGTCGATCTCCACCCGCTCGATCTCGCGATGGGCCATGCGCGCGAACGCGTCGGCGGGACGCATCGCGGGTTCGAGGTTGCTCACATACATTTCCGTCGTCAGCCGCCCGATGTCATTAGCCCTATAGATTCCGTGAATGGAATCGCACAAATCGCGCAGCCCGATCTTTTCGTAGCGTGGATGCGCCTGCACGAACTCTGGCAACGCGCGCCACAGCGGATTGTTGAGGTCGTAGTCGGCCTTGAACCTTTGCAGCGCAGTGACGAGCGTGTTCCAGCGGCCTTTGGTGATGCCGATCGTGAACATGATGAAGAACGAATACAAACCTGTCTTCTCGACGATGACACCGTGCTCAGCCAAATATTTGGTGACGATCGAAGCGGGAATCCCGGGCTCCGCGAAATCGCCGTCGACATCGAGGCCCGGCGTCAGCACCGTCGCTTTGATCGGATCGAGCATGTTGAAGCCCGGCGCTATATCGCCGAAGCCGTGCCAGCGATCGTTCGTGCGGAGCACCCAGTCGTCGGGACTGCCGATGCCTTCCTCGGCCAATGTGTCGGGACCCCACACCTTGAACCACCACGAATCGCCGAACTCTTCATCGACTTTGCGCATCGAGCGGCGAAAGTCGAGCGCCTCCATGATCGATTCCTCGACCAACGCAGTGCCGCCGGGTGGCTCCATCATCGCATTCGCGACGTCACACGATGCGATGATCGCGTACTGGGGCGACGTCGAGCTGTGCATCAGATACGCCTCGTTGAAGCGATGGCGATCGAGTTGCCGCGTCTCGCTGTATTGCACGAGGATCTGCGACGCCTGCGACAGCCCCGCGAGCAGCTTGTGCACCGATTGCGTCGAGAAGACGAGCGCGTCCTTGCTGCGCGGCCGATCCTTGCCGATCGCATGCATGCCGCGATAGAAATCGTGAAATGCCGCGTGCGGCAGCCACGCTTCGTCGAAGTGGAGCGTGTCGATCCGCTCACCCAGCAGCTCCTTGATGGCATCGACGTTGTAGAGGATTCCGTCGTAGGTGCTTTGCGTGATCGTGAGAATGCGCGGTTTCGCTTTCACGTTGCGGGCAAACGGATGCGCGCGAATCTTGCGCTCGATCGTCTCCCAGCGAAATTCGCTCTGCGCAATCGGACCGATGATGCCGTGATGATTGCGCGTCGGAGTCAGGAACACCGGCACCGCACCGGTCATCGTGATCGCGTGCAAGATCGACTTGTGGCAGTTGCGATCGACAACCACGATATCGCCGGGCGCGACGGTAGCGTGCCACACCATCTTGTTCGACGACGACGTGCCGTTGGTGACGAAGTACAGCTCGTCGGCGTTGCAGATGCGAGCGGCATTGCGCTCGGATGCTGCCACCGGCCCCGAGTGGTCGAGAAGCTGTCCTAATTCATCGACCGAATTGCACACGTCGGCACGCAACAAATTCTCGCCGAAGAACTGATGGAACATCTGCCCGACCGGGCTTTTCAGGAACGCGACGCCTCCCGAGTGCCCGGGGCAATGCCAGGAGTACGAACCGTCGCTCGCGTAATGCAACAGCGCGCGGAAAAACGGCGGCGCCAGGCTGTCGAGGTAGGTCCGCGCCTCGCGCACGATGTAGCGCGCGACGAACTCGGGCGTGTCCTCGTTCATGTGAATGAAGCCGTTCAACTGGCGCAGAATGTCGTTCGGAATGTGCCGCGACGTGCGCGTCTCGCCATGCAGAAACACCGGAATCTCGGTGTTGCGAAAACGGATTTCCTCGACAAACGCACGCAGGTTCGCCAGCACTGCGCGGGTCTCATCGGCCGAGCCGGCACCGAACTCTTCGTCGTCGATCGACAGGATGAACGCCGATGCGCGGCTCTGCTGCTGCGCGAAGCTCGACAAATCCCCGTAGCTCGTGACGCCGAGCACCTCGAAGCCCTCGGCCTCGAGCGCGCGGGCGAGCGCCCGGATGCCGAGGCCGCTCGCGTTCTCCGAACGAAAGTCCTCATCGATGATGACGACGGGAAAGCGGAATTTCATGCGGCAAGGCTCCGAAGGGGCTTTACGAATCGGCGGATTGTGCGCCCGCCCCAAGCTCGGCGCGAGACCTTTGACGCGACTTCCCGACAGAAGTGCCGCGACCTTTGGCGAGCCTGCAACAGGCGGCTTTAAGCGTTCGTCGCGATGACGGCCGCGGCAGCGCCAAACAGCGCGATCCCCAGTGGGGCGCGTAAGTAGCGCCCCGCCGGCAGGTTCTTTTCCGCCGCCATCACGGCGGCAAGCGCGAGCATCCAGCCGACGCTTCCGATGCCGACGACGAACATCACGAGCAGCAGCGCCCAGCAGCAGCCGACACAGAAGGCGCCGTGCGCCAGGCCCAGCCGCCACGCCTCGCGCGCCGGCGCGCGTCCATGCCAGCGCGAGGCGACAAACGCGAACGGGGATTGGCATTGCTCGAGACATCGATACTTGAGCGCGCTGAACTGAAACGCCCCTGCCGCGGCGAGAACGAACGCGGACACGAGCGATCCGTGCGTCAGGAACCAACCCGAGCGCAGCGCGAGCGCGCGAATCGCGTCGTCGAGCCAATGCGCGGCGACACCGAAGGCAAACCACGCGCAAAGAAAGCCGGCGACCACCAGCGCCAACATCTTGTCGCGATCAGGGCGAGAGGCAGTGATGCGACGGAAAATCGCGAGCAACGGGTAAGTGGTCGGCAGCATCATCGCCGCGATCATCAGGACCCACGCGAGCGCATGAGCGCCGGTCGGCACCGCCACGTCGCGGCAGAACGCGGCGAACGAGACCGCGTCCGACCACCCCACGTGCTCCAGATAGCGACCGTAAGGGCTCGCGCTCCATAGCCAAAGCGCTCCCCACGAGGCGAGTGTGATCGCGGCGAACAACGCCGCGAATATCGCCTCCCGCCGCGCCCGCGCGTCTTGCGAAAACGCGATCAGGCGTCGAACACGAACGTGCTTTGCAGCGCGTTGTGTCCTTTAAGATCGATGTCGATGCCGAGCGCCGCATTCTTCGCGCGATACGTGGGCGCCTTGCCGACGAACACCGGGGCCCCGGGCACTGTCGAGAACACCGTATCGGCGAGTGTGGTCGTCGCACCGGTGGCGTTGCGATACGGCTCGAGCTCGGCGTAGCCGTCGTTGCCGATCTTGACCGTGCCGCTGCCACCGCGCACCTCGAACGTGATGGGCACCTTCTGCACCGACACGACCTCGCCGACGAGCTTGACGAGCTCGCCGACCGGGCCGCCCAGCTTGCCCGTGTAAACCGCAAGCAGCGCCTCTTCCTGCGCTGGTGACACCTTGTCGTCCAGATAGACGGCGGCCCGCCAGTTGCCCTCGAGAATGTTGCCGGGCACATGCGCGATCAACGCGATCGTGTGGCCCGAAACATCGACATTGTTGACTTTGCCTTCATCGAAGTGCCAGCACACGATCGTGTCGCAAGTGCCGAAGTCGGGATCCTCGCCGATCCAGCACGGACACAACACGCGACAGTTGCACACCTCGAGCAGGCGACCCGCCAGGTGATAGCCCATGTTCCCCTCCGTGATCTTAATGTTAGACGAACGGATGCCGTGGTGAAATGCGGCAGTGACGATGCTACGCCCGACGCGCGCCGGATGCCATCGCTGTTTGTGTCGCTCTAGCGACGCCCGCCGGCCAGCGCCACCGCCCGCGGATGCGCTCGCAAGCGCACCATCGCCCACACGCCGATAGCGGGGCCGATCGCCAGCGGCACGAAAGCGTGCCGCCACCCCATCGCCTCGACCCAGTGCGGCAGCAGGTGGATCGTGACCAGCGTCAGCGTGAATCCCATCGCCGTTTGAAACGTGAGCATCGTGCCAACGCGCGTTCGATCGGCGAGTTCGGCGATCGACGCCGAGAACTGCGCGGAATCGGCAACGATGCTGATTCCCCACACGATGCACACCGCGACGAGCAACGCGGGCGAACGTCCGTACAGAAGCCCCACGGTGGCTGCGCAGGTTCCCGATATCGCCATTGCGACGATCGTGATCGTCGTGCGCCCGATGCGATCGGCGAAATAGCCCGCGACGACGCAACCGATCGCACCCGCCGCAACGGTTGCGAACGCCGCTATCTTCGCTCCGATGGCGGCGGCATCGCGCGGCAGTGTCAACGCGAAGCTCGCGTCCAGGAACACGGCGATCCACGCCCACATCGCGTACAGCTCCCACATGTGGCCGAGATAGCCGAGATTCGCCAGGCGCAGCGGTACATCGCGCCAAGCGGCCAGTACAGCGCGAGGATCGAAGCGCGGTGTCGTCGAGCGATTCGGTCCTATGCCCGCGAACACGATCGCCACCGCTGCCGCGAGCGCGCTGCACGATGCGATGGCCACTGGAATGCGCCAGTTGATGCCACCGAAAGCGTTGAACAGATGCGGCGCCGCCGAGCCGAGGGTCAGCGCGCCGACAAGAATGCCGACCATCAAGCCCATGTCGCCCTTCGCCCACGTCGACGCAAGCTTCATTCCGACCGGGTACACACCTGCCATTGCGATGCCCGTGACGAAGCGAAACAGCGGAGCAAGCAATGTGGTCGGATCGATGACGAGCAACAAAGCGTTGGCGAGCGCTCCAGCGATTGCGGACGCGGCGATGAAGCGGCGCGGATCGATGCGATCGGCGAGTCCGAGTACCGCGCTCACGACGCAGCCAACGACAAAGCCCGCCTGCACGCCGCTTGTGAGCGCCGCCTGCATGAAGCTCGACAAGCGATATTCGGCGACGAGCGAGGGCACGACGGCCGACGCCGAGAACCACAATGCCATCGCGCCCACCTGACAGAGCGCGATCAGCATGATCGAGGCGCTTTTGGATTGCGACAGCATGAATCGATCGGTCGAAGCAGAGGAGGCGACGCGCCCCCGCTCAGAATCGAGCGCTCAAATCTTTGGCAATGTGACGCCCGTCTGGCCCTGATACTTGCCGCCGCGGTCCTTGTACGACGTCTCGCACACTTCGTCGGACTCGAAAAAGATCATTTGCGCAACGCCTTCGTTCGCATAAATCTTTGCGGGTAGCGGAGTCGAATTGCTGAACTCGAGCGTGACGTGACCTTCCCATTCGGGTTCGAGAGGCGTTACGTTTACTATTATTCCGCACCTTGCGTAAGTGCTTTTCCCCAAGCACGCCACCAGCACATTGCGCGGCACGCGAAAGTGCTCGACTGTTCGAGCGAGCGCGAACGAGTTCGGCGGAATGATGCAAACATCACCACGGAAATCAACGAACGAGCCGGCATCGAACGCTTTCGGATCGACGATCGTCGAGTTGATGTTGGTGAAGATCTTGAATTCGTCGCTGCAGCGAACATCGTAGCCGTAGCTCGATGTTCCGTACGAAACGATGCGCCGGCCATCGACTTCGCGCACCTGATCCGCTTCGAACGGCTCGATCATGCGATGCTCGCGGGCCATGCGGCGAATCCAGCGGTCGGACTTGATGGTCATGAGCGCCTCTCCTGCCCGATCGTCGGAAGCCTTTCCGCCTGCGCGGCTGCCAACAACCGCTGATCGAAGGTGACAACGGGAATCATCGCGCCGGTCTGCTCTCGCCAGAAAACCGCAGCCGCCAACTGAAGAGCATCTGCCGCGCGCAGAGAATGTGATCCCATGATCCGGATGGCAATGTCACGCAACGGGATTGAAGGCTCTATTTCGGACCACGCGCCGGCGAACGATTGCAAGCGTCGCATCGCCTCGGCCGATTCCGACGGACTGATCTTGCGCTCGCGCGCGAGCCGTGTGAGCGCCGAGACGCATTCCACCGCAGTCCCCCACCATACAACGAGCGAAGAATCTTCGCGCCACAAGCGTGACGCGGCAGCGGAAGTCGATTGAGCAGTCAACAACGGGACGATCGCCGACGCGTCCCAGAATCTCAACGACCCTCCTCCCGATCGGCGAGAAGCGCTTCGAGGATGTCGCCCTTGATTTTAGGGGGCGGTCCAAGACGATCCAATAGGCCCGGATCCGGCGGCCGCTTGGGTCGTCGAATGATTCCCCGTCGCTCGAGATCGGCGAGGACTTTGTCGTCGTCGCGTTGCTCCAATGCTTGGACGGGGATAAGCCGCGCGACCGGTACGTCGCGATCGAGAATAAGAACTTCCTCGCCGCGGCGGACGCGCCGGATCAGTGCCGAAAGTTGATTCTTCGCCTCCGATATCGTCGCCCGCTTCATCTGGCTATGTTAGCCAGCTTACGCCGGCAAGTCAACTCGACTCACGTATTCTGAATCACGATAGACGGAAACTTCGAGCTGAAATCCTCGGCCTTTTGCGCAACACCGACCGCGGTTTTGCGCGCGATCTCGCGATACATCTGCGCGACCTTGCCGTCGGGATCGGCGATGACGGTCGGACGACCCGAGTCGGCCTGTTCGCGAATGCGAATATCGAGCGGCAGGCTGCCAAGAAACGGCACGTTGTAGTCGCGACACATGCGCTCGGCGCCGCCCGACCCGAAGATGTGCTCGGCGTGCCCGCAGTTGCTGCACACGTGAATGCTCATGTTCTCGACGATGCCGACGATCGGAACGCCGACCTTCTCGAACATCTTGAGGCCTTTGCGCGCATCCATCAGCGCGATGTCCTGCGGCGTGGTGACGATCACAGCACCCGTGACCGGCACCTTCTGCGACAGGGTCAATTGAATGTCACCGGTCCCGGGCGGCATGTCGACGATCAGATAGTCGAGGTCGCGCCAGCGCGTATCCTTCAACAGCTGTTCGAGCGCCTGCGTCACCATCGGTCCGCGCCAGACCATCGGCGTGTCGATATCGATCAGGAAACCGATCGACATCGCCTGCACGCCGTAAGCTTCCATCGGCTCGATCGTTTTCCCGTCGGTCGATTCGGGCCGGCCGGTGATGCCGAGCATCGTTGGCTGCGACGGTCCATAGATATCCGCATCGAGAACACCGACACTGGCACCTTCAGCGGCCAGCGCGAGCGCCAGATTGACGGCGGTGGTCGACTTGCCGACGCCTCCCTTGCCGCTTGCAATCGCAACGATGTTTTTCACGCCCGGCACGAGCTTGACTCCACGCTGAACAGCGTGGGTAGTTATTCTCTGCGATACGTTCACGGTCACACGACCCACGCCAGGAAGCGTCGCCAACGCATCGGCAATCTGCTTTTTCAGCGCGGGCTGCTGCGTTTTCGCGGGATAGCCCAGCACGACATCGACGGCAACGTCGTTGCCGACGACTTCGACCTTCTTGATCGCCTTCCCGCTGACGAAGTCCTTCCCGGTATTGGGATCGACGACGCCTTGCAGTCGTGACTGGACGTCGGCTTCGGTGAGGGCCATGAAACGAATGCTCCGGTAACGCAACACTGATGTGGAAGCGTGCAATATTCTACGCTGCGCGCCGTCGAGGACTCTCGTTCAAGCATGCCGCTTTGCTAGTATCGTGGGTCGATCGTACATTCACTCACCCCCATCTTCGACATGACGTCCCCGCGCCGCAAGCTCTTCGTCACCACGGCACTGCCGTATGCGAACGGCCCGTTCCATATGGGCCACATGACGGAGTACATCCAGGCCGACGTCTGGGTGCGCTTCCAGCGGATGCAAGGACACGAGTTGCACTTCGTGTGCGCCGACGACGCGCACGGCGCGCCGATCATGTTGAGAGCGGAAAGTGACGGCGTGACGCCGCAAGAGTTGATCGCGCGCATTGCAACGACGCGGCCGAAGCCTCTCGACGGATTCCATGTCAGCTTCGATCACTGGCACTCGACCGATTCGCAGGAGAACGTCGAGCTTTCACAGGACATCTATCGCAAGCTCAAGGCGGCGGGACTCATCGCGACGCGCACGATCGAGCAGTTCTTCGATCCGGTAAAAGGCATGTTTCTCGCCGACCGCTATATCAAGGGCGAGTGCCCGGTATGCGGAACGAAGGATCAGTACGGCGACGCATGCGAGAACTGCAGCTCGGTGTATGCGCCCACCGATCTCAAGAATCCTTATTCGACGTTGTCGGGCGCGGTTCCCGTATTGCGCTCGTCGGAGCATTTCTTTTTCAAGCTGTCCGACGCTGCATGCGTGGCATTCCTTCGCGAATGGGCGCTCGGCGGCCGCTTGCAACCGGAAGTGGCAAACAAGGCGCGCGAATGGCTCGAAGGCACCGGCGACAAGGCGCTCGCCGACTGGGATATTTCGCGCGACGCACCCTACTTCGGCATTCCGATTCCTGATGCCCCGGGCAAGTACTTTTACGTCTGGCTCGACGCGCCGATCGGTTATCTCGCGAGTTTGAAGGCGCATCTCGCCAGCAAGCGGATCGACTTCGCGACGTTTCTGCAAGACCCTAACGTCGAGCAGGTGCATTTCATCGGCAAGGACATTGTCTACTTTCACACGCTGTTCTGGCCGGCGATGCTGAAGTTCGCGGGGGCTCCGTACAAAGTTCCCGACAACGTCTACGTGCACGGCTTCATCACGTTCCTGGCCGAGAAGATGTCGAAGTCGCGAGGAACTGGAATCAGCCCCGACGTCTATCTCGATCTTGGCCTCGATCCCGAGTGGCTGCGCTATTACCTCGCGGCAAAGCTCAACGCTCGCGTCGAGGACATCGATTTCAATCCGGATGATTTCGTCGCGCGTGTCAACAGCGATCTCATCGGCAAATACGTCAACATCGCGAGCCGTGCGGCACCGTTTCTGACGCGTCACTTCGATGGCGTGCTCGCCACGCCATCCGAGACAACCGAGGAGCGGACCAAACGGCAATCGTTGGCAAAAGCCGAAGCCGACGCCGCACGAGGAAATTTCGAGGCGCGCGAATTCAGCCGCGTGCTACGCGACGCAATGCGGATTGCGGATCGCATCAACGAGGCGTTCGACGCTGCGCAGCCGTGGCTGCTCGCCAAAGGCGAGACGAAGCGCAACGAGTTACAGACGATCGCATCGCAGTCGCTGTATGGCTTTCAACTACTGACGGTCATTCTCACGCCGGTGTTGCCGAAGCTATCCTCGCGAGTTGCGCGTGAGTTATTCGGGCTCGACCGCGATTACGTCTGGGACGATGCGATAGAGATACCGTCTCGCGTGCGCCCGTTCAAGCACTTGATGCAGCGCATTGATCCAAAGCAGGTCGAAGCGTTGATAGAAGACCCGAGCGAGGCGAAGAAAGCCTCTCCTGCGCCGGTCGTCAACGAAGCGAACCCGACGATCTCCATCGACGACTTCGCCAGAATCGATCTACGCATCGCGCGCATCGTCGCCGCCGAAGCGGTGAGTGGTGCCGACAAGCTCGTCAAGCTCACGCTCGACGTTGGCGAGTCGAAAACACGCATCGTTTTCGCCGGCATCAAGGCCGCGTATCGCCCCGAGGATCTCGTGGGTCGCTTGACGCCGATGGTCGCGAACCTCGCGCCGCGGAAGATGAAATTCGGAATTTCCGAAGGCATGGTGTTGGCCGCATCGGGCGACGGACCCGGCGTCTATCTTTTGGCACCCGACAGCGGCGCAAAGCCCGGCATGAAAGTAAAGTGAGTTTTCTTGAGTCGTTTCATCGTCGCTCTGCCATGACTCCGACGCTGCGCCAACGACTTTCGCAACCATCGCTCCTGGTGGCCCCCGGCGTGTTCGACATGGTGTCGCTGCGCCTGGCCAATACATTCGGTTTCGAAGCGCTTTATATGACGGGATTCGGCACCGTCGCCTCACACCTCGGATTGCCTGACGCCGGCCTCGCCACCTACACCGACATGGTCAACCGTGTCGCGATGCTCGCTTCGCAGGCGAGCTCGCCGTTGATCGCGGACGGCGACACCGGCTACGGTGGACTTCTCAACGTTCGCCACACGGTGCGCGGATATGAGAACGCAGGAGCCGCTGCGATTCAGATCGAGGATCAGCAGTTTCCGAAAAAATGCGGACATACGCCGGACCGGCGCGTCATTCCGATCGACGAGATGGTGGACAAGATCAAGGTCGCGGTGGAGTCGAGAACTTCTCGCGACTTATTGATCATCGCGCGAACCGATGCGCGCACCAGCCTCGGGCTCGACGAAGCGTTGCGACGCGCTGAAGCGTATGCAAACGCCGGCGCCGACGTGCTGTTCATCGAGTCGCCTGAATCGGAGGAGGAGATGCGCACGATCGGACGCGCATTCGACCTTCCGCTGGTTGCGAACATGGTCGAGCGCGGACGCACGCCGGTGCTTGGCAAAGCAGACCTCGAAGCGCTCGGCTATCGACTTGCCATCTTTCCGGTCACTGCGCTCCTCGCCGCGCTGCACGCAATGGCCGGCGTCTACGCGCATCTGCAGAACACAGGATCGTCGGCGAACACCAGCGTGCCGCTGTACGATTTCGGCGCGCTCACCGCATTGATGGGCTTCGACGACGTATGGGCCTTCGAGCGCGCCCACGCCAGGTAACCACTTTCATCCAAAGAGAGCACACGATGCTGCATCGACTCGCTGCCACCGCGTTCGCCGTGACCTTCGCGAGTATCGCGACCGCGCAGACGAACTATCCCGACAAGCCGATCCGTCTTGTCGTGCCATTCGCACCAGGTGGTGTAACCGACACCAGCGGCCGCCTCATTGCGGATGGTCTGAGCAAGCGACTCGGACAGCAGGTCATCGTCGACAACAAGCCCGGCGCGTCGGGCAACATCGGCACGCAAATGGTCGCAAGCGCCGCGCCCGACGGCTACACGCTGGTGCTCGCGTTCGACGGCACGATGGTCATCAATCCGCACGTGTTTGCGAGCGTTCCGTTCGATACGCTGCGTGACTTTGCGCCCGTCGGCAAGATCGGCGACGCGACATTGATCCTCGTCGCGTACCCGGGCTTCCCGGCGAAGACGTTGAAGGAGGTGATCGACATCGCGAAAAAGGATCCGAAGGGTGTTTCGTACGGAACGTCAGGTGTCGGCGGAACGCCGCACATCGCCGGCGAACTGCTCGCGCAGCGCACCGGCGCGAAGCTCGTGCACGTTCCCTATAAAGGCGGCGGACAAGCGATGAGCGATGCGCTCGGCGGCAACATCCCACTCGTTTACACCGCAGTCGCGGGTGCGGTGTCGCACGTGAAATCGGGCAAGCTCGCGGCGATCGCTGTATCGAGCCGACAACGTGCGAGCTCGCTGCCCGACGTACCGACGTTCATCGAAGCGGGACTTCCCGATTTCGAAGCGAGCTCCTGGGTCGGCATTCTGGCGCCTGCGAAAACGCCTCGCGCGATCGTCGAGCGACTCAATCGTGAATTGAACGCGCTACTTGCATCGCCCGAGATCATCGAGCGCCTCGAGCAGCTCGGCATTGCTGCGACGCCCGGCACACCCGAGCAATACGGCGAGCAGATGAAGCGCGATCTCGCGAGATACGGGACTGTCGTCAAGGCCGCGGGCATTCGCGCCGAGTGATGGACCCCCACGCTTGCGGCTGAAGGCCGCGGCGCTGCCCCCCGAGGGGGCGCAATGATCGCCTTGGGGCGGCCCGGCGGCGATCATGCACTCAGCTCAACAAATCCCCCGACGCTCGACGCGTTCGCGCGACAGGCTCGGCGGCAAACTTCGTTTCGCGCGCCATCTTCGCCTCCAGCACCGGCCGCAAATATCGGCCCGTGTAGCTCTCGGTTTTGCGCACGATCGCCTCGGGCGGACCCTCCGCGACGATCGTCCCTCCACCGGCGCCGCCTTCGGGACCAAGATCGATGATCCAGTCGGCAGTCTTGATGACGTCGAGGTTGTGCTCGATCACAACGACCGTGTTGCCGTGATCGCGCAGTCGATGCAGCACGGTCAGCAGCAACTCGATGTCGTGGAAGTGCAATCCCGTCGTCGGCTCATCCAATACATATAGAGTCGAGCCCGTCGACCGCTTCGACAACTCCTTCGCCAACTTCACCCGCT
>DATLOI010000164.1:0-25191 GCA_035536295.1 Casimicrobiaceae bacterium | reverse complement strand
GCTTGTTCGAAGATCAGGTAGCCGCGAAGCGCGCTATCGATCGCCTGAAAGCGATGGGGAACCCCGACGGCCTGGTCACCACTTTCGTGGTCAACCCGCCCGGAATGCATCACACCTTGCCGCTAGGCGGTGACGTGCACGCCGACGAGCAAGCGGATGCAGGGCCTGGCGGCGCCGTGAAAGGGGCGGCCATTGGAGGAGCAGTCACTCGATCGAACCGCAGAGTGTCATCGACACGATGCGCGAATCGGGCGCGAAGCTGGTCGAGCTCACCGACGGTCAATGGCGCAACGGCGACTGGGTCGACTTCGATCCCGTGCGTCCGCCGCAAAACCTGGTCGTCAACGAGGGCGCGCCGTGTCATCCGACGTGACTCCTGCGCGGCTGCAATAGCAGATTCAAAAGAATCGCCCCGAACGTCGCCGTGCCGATGCCTCCCAGCGTGAATCGGCCGAGGCTCAAGGCGAAATCGCCCGCACCGAGCACGAGGGTTATCGCGGCAATGATCAGATTGTGATTTTGGGAGAAGTCGACGCGACTCTGTACCCAGATCCGCGCCCCCGCGATCGCAATCAAGCCGAATACGACGATCGACGCGCCGCCGAGCACTGCAGTCGGAATGGTCGCGATCAATGCGCCGAACTTGGGTGAAAAGCCGAGCACGATGGCAATCACCCCCGCGACGACGAACATCAGCGTCGAATAGATTTTGGTCACCGCCATGACGCCAATGTTCTCGGCGTAAGTGGTGACCCCAGTGCCTCCCGCGTAGCCGGAGACGATCGTCGCGACGCCATCGCCAACGAACGCGCGCCCGAGATAGCGATCGAGATCGCGTCCCGTCATCGCAGACACCGCTTTCACGTGACCGAGATTCTCGGCGACGAGCACGATTGCAACCGGCGCGATCAGCGCGATTGCTTCGAGATTGCGAAAGTTCGGTGCGGCAATACCAGGGAGCCCGATCCACGCGGCGCTCGCAAGCGCCGCGAAATCGATCGGCTTGGCAAGCCCCAGCACATTCGTTGCAACGCCATAAATGACATAGGCCGCGAAGAGTCCGACCAGGATAGGAAGGCGCTGCAACATGCCTTTGCCGAACACGGCGATGAGCGCAACACACAAAACCGTGATGAGCGCCATCCATGCGTCGAACGGCGTTGCTGTCGCGCTTCTCACTGCGACCGGTGCGAGGTTGAGCCCGATCACAGCGACGATCGCACCGGTTACCAGCGGCGGCATGAGCCGCTCGATCCAGCGCGTGCCGGTCGCCATGACGACCAGGCCGATGACGACCACGGCGACGCCGCACATGATGATGCCGCCGAGCGCATTACCGATGCCTGGGTTCGGGCCGGCGCCTGTGTAGCCGGTCGCAGCAACGACGACGCCGATGAACGCGAAGCTCGAGCCAAGATAGCTCGGAACGCGTCCGCCAACGATGACAAAGAACAGCAACGTCCCTACGCCCGACATCAGGATCGCGACGTTGGCATCGAATCCCATCAACAACGGCGCCAGCACCGTGGCACCGAACATTGCTACGACGTGTTGCACGCCAAGCGCGATCGTCTGCGGCCAGGGCGCTCGCTCGTCAGGCGCGATCTCGCCGGAAGGTTTTAGGGTCCAGCGCGGGAAATAGGCCATGGGTAGCGCAGATCCTTGGCCGGAACTACGCGTTCAACCGGTGCAGGCCGCTCCGACCCGCTGGTATTCGTCGGGCGTGTCGACGCTCGCCTGCCGCTCCGAGAGCGTGCGCTCAGCCTCGCGCATGAACGTCGCCAGCGCATCGCCGATGCGCCGGTCGACGCCATGTTGCGCATCCTCGAGCGTCATGCCGAAATGCGGTCCTCGGCCGATCACACGGGCAAGGTCGGTGGCGAGCTGCCCCGCCGATTCGCGCGCGAACGTCGCGAACACCTGCACGTGTCGATCCTCGTGCTCGCGAATGACGCGCGCGCGACACGGATCGGTTGCGTATTCGCTTGCGACATAAACGATCAGTGGTTGCACGAACAACTCGACGCGGACGCGCGGGCGTACGCAAGCGCGGTGGTTATAGCGGTCTTCGACGCCTTTCATGTCAACCGTCGAGCGGTGACCGAAATTGGCTTGCGTCACGCCAATCGTGCGGTGCTGCAACGAGCGATCGCGCGTCATGCGCGCGAGCGCCTCGAACGGCTCGTTCCTGTTCTCACGCACGACGAGCGGCTTCAGTTCCACTTCGACTTCGCTCGACGGCAGTTCGGCACAGCGGGTTTCGAAGGTTCCTCCCGGCGAGAAATTCGCGAGCGCATTGCCGACGCGCTCCCATCCGGCAAGCGACGCGAGCGCAAGAACGAGCGCGAGAACGATCGTGATGCGCGTCAGTGGATGAAAGCGTGTCCAGGCCATTCTTCACATCCCGCGTCGGGACGCCAGCACTCTAGCAAGAGCCGACGCGACATCATGCATCGTTCCAACCGAAGGCCGCAAAAATTTTTGCGGCGTCGCTGCACCCTACGGAGCGGCGGCGTCGAGTGCTTTTACACGTCGGCGCCAGCTCACATCGGATTCGGACGGCAACTCATGGTGACGGCCACTCGCGTTTGCTAAAAATGCTTCGCAATAATGCCGGCAGCATGGAAAGACCGGTGCAAGAACGTCGCCTATGTCCTTGTGAACGCGACGTGATCGGCATCGTGAGTGCGCCGCCATGACGGCAGCATCGAAGCGCGACCGTAGACGACAGCGCCCACGGGACCGTTGCGTCCAGACCTCGAAACGGCGCGGCTGAGAGCGGTTTAACCAGGACCAATGGGAGGCATCGACCATGGGTGATATGGCAATTGGATCGGCGGACGGCTCGACGGTGCAACCGACGAGCGAGCCGCGCAAGGTGCGTGAAGGCCAAGGCGGCGACGTGTGCGAGCACTGCGGCAACCGCTACGACAAGGCGTTCACGATCACGATGGGTGGCACGACGCATGTTTTCGACAGCTTCGAGTGCGCGATTCACAAGCTGGCGCCACGGTGCTCGCATTGCGAGTGCACGATCATCGGTCACGGCATCGAGTCGTCCGGGAAATTCTATTGCTGCGCGCATTGCGCCAAGAAATCGGGCGTGCAAGGCGTCGCCGACCGTACCGGTCCGCACGTTTGATCGCAGGTTGCGTGCAATTCTGCGCAGGTCACGCGCGTCAGTGACCCACGGACAGCGCTTTCAGGCCGTCGCGGAACGTCACGCCGACGGCGCCGCGCCATAGTTTGATCATGCGCTGGCACACGAGGCGCATCCGGTTTGTCACGTAATTTGACCAGGAGGCCCGAATGGTAAAGACGATCATCGGCTCGTTCGATAGCTTCAACGAAGCACACCAGGTCGCCAACGACTTGCGCGCGGCAGGCTTTCTCGATAGCGACATCAGCATCGTCGCCAACAACGCCTCCGGTGAGTATCGGGACGACGAGCGCGTGATGCCCGCCGCCGACACGAGGACCGACGCGGACGACACGAGCGCCGCAGCGAAGGGTGCAGTGACAGGTGCGGTCGTCGGCGGTGGCGCCGGACTTGCCGCGAGCCTCGCGGGACTCGCGATTCCCGGCATTGGTCCCATCATTGCGGCGGGTCCCATCGTCGCAACGCTGGCGGGGGCCGGAACAGGCGCCGTTGCGGGTGGCCTGCTGGGTGGGCTGGTCGACTTGGGAGTACCAGAGAACGATGCGCAGTATTACGCCGAGGCGGTGCGTCGCGGTGGTGCGCTGGTGACTGTGCGCGCAGACGAGTCGCGCGCGAACGAAGTGACCGACATCCTGCGCGATCACGGCGCAGTCGACATCGAAGGTCGCGTCGAGCGCTGGCGCGAAAGCGGCTGGGAGCGCTTCGATCCGCAGGCGCAACCCTATTCCGCCGACGAAATCCGCCGCGACCGCGCGCTCTACTGATCGAACTTTCGTCGAACGGGGTCGGAGCGAGCTAGCTTTGACCCCGTTACGTTATCCGATGGCGGAGCCGCCGAAATCACGTCCCACGATCGGGGTCTACGATCGTCCCCCTTGGTGGAAGATGCGTCGCACGTGGCGAATTGCGCTGCCGGTGCTCGCGTCGGTGGTGTCGCTGGCGGTTTGGTACGCCTGGATGCATTGACCTCAATGCCGCCCATGCATTGACGCTTAAAATGTGCGCGCTTTCGGAGTAACGGCGCGCATGAACGACTTTCCGTCGCTTTTCCTCGCACTCGTGGCGCTCGCCTACTGGGGCCGCGTGGGGCTGATGTCGTTTCGAATTCGACGGCGCACCCGTACGCTTGCGGGGGTGGTGCCGGTGCAACCGCTGGAACGTGCGCTCTGGCTTTTCTTCGTCCCGGTCGTGATCGCGTGGATCGCAATCCCGTGGCTCGCCGCGTCCCGCGAAGCGGGTGTGTGGTCGATTCCCCCGCCGCTGCGCTCGGGGCCGTGGCTGGTCGTGCGGTTCGCGGCGGCGCTTGCTGCACTGGCGCTTTTCGCGCTGACCGTGCGCTGCTGGAACCGGATGGGGCGCCACTGGAAAATGGCGGTGACACCGGGTGAGCGGCAGGTGCTGATTACCGATGGTCCTTTCGCGCGCGTGCGACATCCGATTTACGGCTATCAGATCCTGTTGATGCTGGCTTCGCTCGTGGCGGTGCCGACGACGCCGATGCTCATCGTCGCGATGGTTCATCTTGCGTTGATGATCATCAAAGCCCACAACGAGGAACGGCATCTTCTCGGAACACACGGCGACGATTACGCTCGCTACATTGCGCGTACCGGGCGCTTCTTTCCGCGGCTGTCGCGTTAGCGCGTGGGTAGTCGAACGATGCAACGTGCGCGCGCTTGGCTGCTCGTCGTTGCAGTTCCCGTCACGATGGTCATGCCGGCGGTTGCCGCTTCGCCGCAGCCCTCGACAATCGATTGCGGTCATGCGACCCCGCACGGCATGCGCGAGGCCTGGTCGCCGCAACGCGCGCCGCGCATCATCGCACTGCAAGGCAGCGTCGCGTTCGTCACGATGGAGCCGTTCGCCGAGTTTCTCGAGGCGATGGGCTACCCGTCCGAGCGTCTGGTGAGCGGTCCGGATCGCGCGCGAACGCGCTCCAGCTTCATCGACAGCGCTCGTCTTGCGGGCGAGATAGCCTGGCATTACGAGCGCGACGGCGTGATGCCGGTCCTCGTCGGTCACTCGCAAGGCGGCATGCTGGTCATCAAGGCGCTGCACGAGCTTGCGGGAACCAACGGCCGACGCGAGCTCGGCGTGTGGAACGTATTGCGTAACGAGCCGGAGCCGCGCACGACGATCGTCGATCCTGTCAGCGGGGAAACGCGTTCGGTCGCCGATCTCAAAGTGCGGTTCGCTGCGGTGCTTGCGACCGGCTCGCTGCCGCGCGTATTGCTCGGTCAGTGGGGAATGCTGCCATTGCTGCGCGAGGTTCCCGATTCGGTCGTCGAGCTCATCGCTTTTTCGATTCCATGGGACCCGATCGCCGGCACATTCGCGAATCCTCCTCCCTATCGTGCAACGGGCAGCGCGCACGTGCGCAACGTGGTGTTGCCATCTTCCTACAGCCACATCGATCTGCCGCGCATGGCGCATCTTGCAAGTGAAAAGGCGACACGCGAATGGATCGAGGCGTTCGATCCAAGCGTTGCCACATCGCCGCCCGCCGGTGTCAACGTCACCAATCTCGTGCATGCGGCGGAGCTGTGGCACGCGCTGAAGCGCGCGTGGTGTGAAAACACAAAGCGCGCGAGTCGATGATGCAGGGCCGGCTGAATATGTTTCAGTGCGCGATGCTGCGCTGGCGCGGGCTTCATCCCTACTGCGCATCGCACGTGATCACGATCAAAAAGCCGCTCGACGAAGCGCGTCTGCGCGAGACGATCGCGAGCGTCTTGAGAGATTGCGGATTGACGGGCCTCGCGCTCGATGCAAAGCGACAACGCTTCGAATATCGCGGTGGCCCCGCAAGCGTGTCGTTGCTGGTGAGCGACGGCGCCGATGCGCCGTTCGAGGCGGCGGCGAAAGTGATCGAGCGCACGATCAACGAACCGTTCCCGTCCGACGAAGGGTACGATCCGTTTCGCTTTTTTGCCGTGCGCGCAGGCGAGAATGATTTCCTGCTCGGCCTGACCTATGATCACTTCATCGCCGGCGGCGACTCGATCGTCGTGCTCGTCACCGATCTCGCGGACCGTTATGTCGCGCAGTCCGGCGATCATTCGTTGCCACGCCTCGAGCGCTATCCGCCGACGTATTCGCGATTGTTCGCACGCCATGCCGGCGCGCTTCTCCGGGGGCTCGCTGCGCTGCGTGGCTTGCTCGCCGGCTGGCGCAGCGCGATTCGGCCGCACTTCAAGGATCCCTCCGACGGCTACAACGGCTTCGTGCACGCGTTGGTCGACCCTGCGCGTCATGCGACGCTGCGTAGCGCTGCGCAGCGCTTTGGCGTGACCAGCAACGATCTGCTGCTTGCGCTCGTGTTGCGCGGCGTCATGCCGATCGCCGCATGCCGGCATCACTCGGGCAGGCGCAATCAGGTTGCGCTCGCCTCGATTGTCAACGTGCGCGGCGACTATCAGCCTCCGGCAACCCGAGTCTTCGGCCAGTTCCTAAGCTCGTTTCGCATCGTGCACCCGTTCGACGAGCACCGCTCGCTCGCCGACATCGCAGTGGCGATTTCCCGACAGACCGGCCGCGCCAAGCGTGAGAAGCTCTACCTCGTAACACTCGTGGCGATGGCAGCGGCAGCGATCTCGTGGGCGTCCGCCAGCCCCGCGCGAAGGCACCGCCTCTATATCAAGTATCATCCGGTGTTCGCAGGTTTGACGCCGCTCAACGTCGATGCGTTGCGCCGTAGCCGGGCGATGCAACCTCCCGACTACTTGCGCGCCGCCTCGACGGGTCCGATGTCGCCGCTGGTCGTGGCGACAACGGTTTCCGGCGCCGCGCTGCGCCTCGGAGTCACGTTCCGCACGACCGCGCTGTCGCGAGACGACGCGCAAGCCGTTCTCCAATCCATTTTGACCAACATCGATACGCTGTCATGAGCTTGCTTTCGCTTTCGCTGCGCATCTCGCTTTGCGCCATCGTCATGTCCGTGCTCGCATCCTGTGCGAGCTTTCCGGATCAGAACGTCGCCACGCCCGATCGCGCGCGGACGCCGCTCGCGCTCGCATCGATGGCGCTCGATCGCGTGCTCGAGGATCGCATCCTTGCGCTCGATCCCGAGAACGTAAGCGGCGCCGATGTGCGCGACACGCTCTCGAAAGCGCCCGCGCCGCGCATCGTGCTGCTGCACGGCGGCGTGTTCCCGGTGCATCTTGCGATGTCGTCGTTCGCGCAGTTTCTGGTCGGCATGGGCTATCCCGAAGAGCGCGTTCGCGTTCCGGGTCCTTCAGGTGACTGGTCGCACAACCCGTACCTGCCCTCGAATCGTGTCGCCGGACTGATCGCGTGGTCGTACGAGCAGGAAGCGATGCGCCCGATGCTGATCGGTCACAGCCAGGGTGGCATCCAGGTGGTGAAAATCCTGAATGATCTCGCCGGAACTTATTCGCGCGAGGTGCACGTATGGAATCCGTTGACCGGAAACCCCGAGCGACGCACGACAATCATCGATCCTTTGACCGGCAAGGAGCGACCGGTCGTTGGCGTGCAGGTCTCGTTCGCCTCGGCGGTCGGAGCGGGGGGCCCGTCGTTCATCTTCCCGAACAACTGGGAGGTGCTCGGGAGGCTGCGGGACATTCCCGACACGGCGGTGCAATTCAACGGCTATTTCATCGGCATCGACTGGTTCGTCGTCAACTTTGGCGGGCCCGGCGCCGATCGCTTCAAGCCGCTGGGCACCGCGCAAATTCGCAACGTCGAATTGCCCGCGGGCTACCTGCATGTAACCGTCCCCGTGTCGCATCATTTGCCTGCCAACCAGGAGTTCAAGCGCTTCATCGACGCGTATCGAGGGACGACCGAGAAACCCGATGAAGCGACGATGCCGGGAAGCTATTCGGACAACATCTACTACGCGGCGGACAACTGGTTCACAATCAAGAAACATTGGGTGCTCGAGCTAAAACGCATGATCAACGCACGTCGAGCGCTGTTTCCGACGCGCTGAAGCGCGAGGCGGACGCGGCCGCCCGGTATAATCCAAGGTTTTCCGTGAAGGCATCGCGCACGCGATAGCCTCACTTCCCCAACATGTCGCTCCCGCTGGCCGGCAAGGTCGCGCTCGTCACCGGCGCTGCGCGTGGCATTGGCCGCGCCTGCGCGAAAAAGCTCGCTTCAGCAGGGTGCGACGTCGCGGTCAACTACTACAACAGCCACGCGGAAGCGGAATCGCTGTGCAAGGAAATTGCCTCGCAGGGACGCCGCGCGATTGCATTGCAGGCGAGCGTAGGTGAGCCCGACAGCGTGGGCGAGATGTTCGATGAATTTCGCAAGACTTTCGATCGACTCGACATCGTCGTGTCGAACGCGGCCTCGGGTGTGTTGAAGCCCGCAATGGATATGAAGCTCAAGCATTGGCGCTGGTGCCTCGAGACCAACGCGTTCGCGCTCAATCTGCTTGCGCAGCACGCGCTGCCACTGATGCGCGACGGTGGACGCATCCTCGCGATGTCGAGCCTGGGCGCGCAGCGTGCGATGCCCAGCTATGGGTTCGTCGGTGCAAGCAAGGCCGCGCTCGAAGCGATGGTGCGAACGCTTGCGCAAGAGTTAGGGGGGCGCGGTATTCGTGTCAACGCGATCTCCGCGGGTGTGGTCGACACTGATGCGCTCGCCTACTTTCCGAATCGCGAGCAGCTTTTGGCCGAGTTTTCGCAACGCTCGCCCGCTGGTACGAAGCTCTCGCCAGAAGACGTGGCCGATGCGGTCTACCTCCTTTGCCTACCCGAAGCACGCATGATCAACGGCGCGACGCTTGTCGTCGACGGCGGCTTCGCGATCTCGGGCTGACCGTGGCGCTCGATGGCGGATTCGCGGGCAAGGTGGTCGTCGTCACCGGCGGCAGCCGCGGCATTGGTCGCGCGATCGTCGAGCTGTTCGCGGCCGAAGGCGCCGATGTCACTTTTTTTTATGCGGGTCGCAACGACGCGGCCGCAGAGGTTGTCGCGAGCGCCAAATCGCGCAACCAACTTGTCGAAGCGATGCAAGTGGACGTGCGTGACAGCGCTGCATGCAAGGCCGCGGCCGAGCGCATCGCGAACGCCAAAGGACGCATCGACGTTCTGATCAACAACGCCGGCGTGATTCGCGACAATGTCCTGATCGGACTCGATGACGAGGACATCAGCACTGTGCTCGACGTGAATGTCAAAGGGGTGTTCAACGTGACGCGCGCGATCGCGCCTTACATGATCAGCAAACGCTCGGGCAAGATCGTGATGCTCTCGTCGGTGTCGGGCGCGAAGGGCGGGCGCGGTCAAACCAACTACGCTGCGAGCAAGGGTGCGATCGACGGGCTCACGCGGGCGCTCGCCGCAGAGCTTGGATCGCGCAAGATCAATGTCAATGCGGTGGCACCGGGCGTGATCGAGACCGATATGAGCGAACGCGTTCGCGAGCTCGCAGGCGAAGAGATCAAGAGTCGCATTCTCTTGAAGCGCTTCGGTCAGCCGCGCGATGTCGCCCAGGCAGTATGGTTTCTCGCTTCCGGTTTGGCCGATTACGTGACTGGCCAGGTCCTGTATGTCGATGGTGGTTTCAAGATGGAGTGAAAAATACGATGCAAGCGATAAGCAAAGCCGATGTTGATGCCGTTTACCCGACGGTCGCGAAGACGATCGCGGATGCGCTCGGGCTCGAAGAAAGCGAAGTGACGCGTAACGCATCGCTGATCGACGATCTTGGCGCCGAGTCGATCGATTTCCTCGATCTCGTGTTTCGCCTCGAGCGCGCGTTCAAGGTGAAAATCCCGCGTGGCAAGATCATCGAGGACGCGCGCGGCGATCTGCCGGAAGCGGAATTCGAGCAGAAAGGGGTCGTGACCGAGTCAGGCCTTACTCGATTGCAAGCGTATTTGGCCGAGGTCCCCGCCGAGCGCATTCCGCGACCTCTCAAGGTTGCCGAGATTCCGCGGCTGTTCACGCCGGAGACTTTCGCGAAGCTCGTCGTGCGCGCGCAACACGAGCAGGCGGCCTGATCATCTTGCATGCGCGGGCTTCGCTATGCGGCATTCACGTTCGTCGACCGCATCGTCGCGCTCGACGCTGGTGTTTCGGCCGTGGGAATGTTTCACGTTCCTGCGCACATCGACGCGTTCCCGTCGTCGCTCCTCGCCGAAGCGACCGGACAGCTCGCTGCATGGGTGGCGGTAGCGAAGCTGGGCTTTCGCGTGCGGCCGGTCGCCGGTATTGCGCATGAAACCGAGTACGCGGGTGTTCCGCGGCCAGGCGATACACTGCACACCGAGATCAGAATCGATTCGTGCGAGGAAGACGCCGTTGCGTATCAGGGCAGCGCGTCGATCGACGGCAAGCGAGTGCTGGACCTTCGCAATTGTGTCGGCCCGATGCTGCCGCTCGAGGAATTCGACGATGAGGCTGCGATGCGCGAATTTTTCGCCACACTTTGCGGAAGTGGCGCCGCGCTCGATCGTTTTCCAGGCGTGACGCTCGTGCCACTGCAACTGATTGAGCGCGAGAAAGGCCGATTCGCGCGAGCACGACTCAACGTGCCGACCGACGCCGCGTTTTTCGCCGATCATTTTCCGCGTCGTCCCGTATTTCCGGGAACGCTGTTGCTCGATCGCATGACAACGCTCGCCGCCGAGCTCGTACGTGAGCGCGTGCCGCAATCCCGGCCGTTCGCGCGCCTTGTCACAGACGTGAAGCTGCGCGCCTTCACGGAGCCGGGTTCGACGTTGGAGCTCTTCGCTACGCTCGACGACGGCGATGCGAACACGATCGATGCAACGTTGGAAGCGCGCGCCGACGGACAACGCCGTCCGGTCGGGCGCGCGCGCGTGCGATTCGAGGTGACACGATGAAACGAAGAGTTGCCATCACGGGACTGGGCGCGGTGACCCCTGCCGGCCTCGACGTAGTGACGACGTGGCAGCGTCTCTTGGGGGGTCGCAGCTGCGGCGCACCGATCACCAATTTCGATGCGAGCGGCTTTTCGACGCGGATCGCCGCGGAAGTGCGCGACGCCGAGCGCTTGCCGCCGCCCCCTGATCGCAAGCTTCTGAAGTTCGCAAACCGCTCGCATCGCTTCGCGCTCGCCGCCGCGGAAGAGGCGATGCGCGATGCCGGAATCGCCCCGACCCACGCTGATCGCGAACGCTGGGGATGCGTTGTCGGCACCGGCATGATGACCGTGTCGTTCGACGAGCTCTCAAGCATTGCGCGACACGCAGCGAGCGAAGGCGAACTGGATGCGGCGAAAGTGCTCGACGACGCGGCTGCGAACGACCCGATGGCGTTTTCCCGCAGCCAGTCGAGCGCCGGTGTGTCGCTTTTGATGCGTCGTTTCGGCATCGCCGGATACGCATCGTCGGTGCACACGGCGTGCGCGTCAGGTGGACAAGCGATCGGCACGGCGATGCGCGTGATTCGTCGCGGCGCGGCGGATCGGGTGCTTGCGGGCGGCTTCGATTCCATGGTGTCGCCTGTGGGTCTCGCCGGCTTTTGTCTACTTTCCGCTGTCTCCGCTGACAACGACACACCCGAGCGGGCAAGCCGCCCGTTCGACGTCACACGCAACGGCTTCCTGCTCGGCGAAGGCGCGGGCTTTGTCGTGCTCGAGGAGTGGGAAAGCGCGGTTGCGCGCGGCGCGAAGATCTACGCCGAAGTCGCAGGCGACGGCAATTCACTGTCGTCGTATCGGATCACCGATTCGCATCCCAACGGCGACGGTCCGATCCAGTCGATGCGACGCGCGCTTGCCGATGCCGGCGCTGCGCCCGACGACGTCGACTATCTGAATGCGCACGGAACATCGACGTCGATGAACGACAAGAGCGAAGCGGCTGCGATCGGTGTCGTGTTCGGTGAGAACGTGGGCAATGTCGCAGTCAGCTCGACGAAAAGCGTGATGGGACATCTGATCGCCGCCGCGGGTGCCGTCGAAGCGGTCGTATGCTCGCTTGCCATCGATCGCTCTAAACTTCCGATCAACGCCAACCTGCGGGACGTCGATCCCGATTGCGCGCATCTCGACATCATTCGCGATACGCCTCGCGAACGAAGCGTGCGTGTCGCCTTGTCGAATTCGTTCGGGTTTGGCGGCAGCAACAGTTGCCTCGCTTTCCGGCATCCTGACATGACGCGCGCGATCATCGAGCGCGAGCGAAGAAGCGCGCGATGAAGATCGTGATCACCGGCACCGGCGCGATCTGCGGCGCGGGAGCAAGTCCCCACGCGATCGTGAACGCCGCGCTCGAAGGACGCTCGGCGATCGGCGAGATCCAATCGTTCGACACGGCAGGATGGCCGCGAAGCCGCGCCGCCGAAGTCGTCGATTACAACGCAGGCAAGCTTGCTGGCGATCGCAAGCTTTTGAAGCTCATACGCCGCTCGGATGTCTTCGGCCTGTACGCTGCCGCACAGGCGATCGATCAAGCGCAATTCGCAGCGTTTCGCGAAACGCTCGCCGAGGGCGACGACGTTGCATTCGCAGAAGCGACCGGCTGCTACGTCGGATCGGGATGCGCGTTCAACGTCAATTACGACTACTTCCCGTTGATGGCGCAAGCGGGCGGCGACATGAAGTCGTTCGGGCACGAGCTCGCGAGCACCGTCAATCCGATGTGGTTGTTGCGAACGCTCCCCAACAACGTGCTCTGCCACGTCGGCATACGGCACAATTTCAAGGGCGTCAATGGCTGCATCACGCATCACACGACGGGCGGGATGCTGGCCGTCATCGAAGGCGCGCAAGCGATTCGGGATGGTGAAGCGGAGCGCGTGATCGCGGCGGGTCACGAAGCGCCGATCGAGCCGCAAATGGTTCTGTATTACCACCGCTGCGGATTGATCGCCGAGGAAACGATCCGGCCGTTCGACGCGCGCCACGATGGCAGCGTGCTCGGCGAGGGCGCGGCCGCGCTTGTCCTCGAAACGGAAAGCTCGGCGCGTGCGCGCAACGCGTCGATCATCGGCGAGTACCTGGGCGGCGGCGATGCTGCGGAAGGCGAAGGTCTTCTCGCGTTGCGTGCCGACGGCGATGGTCCTACGCGCGCGATTCAAGCGGCGCTCGACGATGCGGGAATTGGCGCGAGCGACATCGGATTGATCGTCGCGCACGCCAACGGGACGCCACAGTCGGATGCATCAGAAGTGGCAGCGCTGCGACGTGTTTTTGGAAAAGGCATGCCGCCGGTGACCGGCTTCAAGTGGGTCACTGGCCACCCGCTGGCTGCATCAGGCATTCTTGATATGACGCTCGGACTCGAAGCGGCGCGACGCAACGTGGCCCCCGGCATTGCAAATCTCGAAGCGCTCGATCCCGCTTGTGCGGACGTCAATGCATCGTGCGAGACGCGAGCGTTGCAAAGTGATGCGAACGTGCTCGTCATTTGTCGCGGATTCGGTGGCACGAATACCGCGGTCGTGCTGCGCGCCGTGTCGCCGTAACTCAACTCTCGATCAAAAAAATCGCCGGCCGCTTGTCGTAAACCGCGCCATCGACTCGGCGCCAATCGCGAACCGCGAGCGTTCGAACCGACTCGGTCGGAAGGGTCAAGTCGACGGCGACGCACACGCGGGTGGCCGGCGCCAATGTCGCGACGATCGTCGCGAGCATGGGAGCGTTGCGATACGGCGTTTCGATGAAGATCTGCGTGCACTGTTCGACACGCGAGCTGACCTCGAGGCCGCGCAGAGCATTCGCGCGCTCTTGCGGCTTGACGGGAAGATAGCCGTGAAACGCGAAGCGCTGCCCGTTCATGCCGGCAGCCATCAGCGCGAGCAACAATGACGAAGGGCCCACAAGGGGCACGACCGATATTGCGCGAGCGTGGGCGCATGCGATCAACGCAGCGCCAGGGTCGGCGACACCGGGGCAGCCTGCATCCGACAGCAAGCCGACCGCGAAGCCGCCGCGGATCGGGTCCAGGACACGCTCGAGCGCACGCGCGTCGGTTGCATCGCTGATCGCATCGATTTGCATCGAAGCGATCGCATGCTTCGGTTCCAGCGTTTTCAAGAACGCGCGCGCGGCCTTCGGCGTCTCGACGACCCAGTGGGTGATATCGCGCGCGATGTCGATCGTTCGTTGCGGCAACACCTCGCGCGGCGGGACTGCGCCAAGCAGATTCGGCACGACATACAGCGCACTCTTCAACGATTCACGTCGAACAGGTCGACGCCTTCATGACGCAGCATTCGCGCCAGCGTGATCAGCGGAAGCCCGATCAATGCCGTCGGATCGTCGCTTTGGATGCTGTCGAAAAGCGCGATGCCGAGCGCCTCGGATTTCACGGCGCCCGCACAATCGTACGGCTGCTCCCGCACGAGATACGCTTCGATTTCGCAGGCACTCAAGCGTCGCAACGTGCTCGTGACATCGACGCGCTCGCATTGCGCGTGACCGTTTGCAGCGTTCACCAGCGCAACGCCGGTGCGGAATACGACGCTACGGCCCGACAACCGCGTCAGCAAGCGAACCGCATCGTCATGATCGCGCGGCTTGCCGACGGGCTCACCTTCGCAATCGGCGACCTGATCCGATCCGACGACAAGCCCGTGAGCGCGCCCCTGCGCAACCGCGCGCGCTTTCGCTTCGGCAAGTCGCAGCACGAGTGACGACGGCGTTTCTCCGCGTTGC
Source organism: Casimicrobiaceae bacterium (assembly GCA_035536295.1). GTDB lineage: Bacteria > Pseudomonadota > Gammaproteobacteria > Burkholderiales > Casimicrobiaceae > VBCG01. The sequence continues at coordinate 10,427 of DATLOI010000164.1, read as the reverse complement.
GGCGTTTCGTCGACATGCGGCGAGACGACTTCGAACGGCAGCCCCAAACGCGCGAGCAGCTCCCGCCGATAGCGCGACGTCGAGGCCAGGATCAGCGGAGGATTGTGCATTGTTTTGTAAACGATTTTTGACTATTTTTCGTCGGCGCGCTATTATGCGCGGTTTACGCTTTTCGCCGCATCACCAATGAGCGCGCAGGGACAGCAGAAGCGTTTCGACGCGTGGAAGCTCGCCGCCTTGCACGCGACGATCGGCGGGAGCGTCGATCCGGCCAGCCTTGCAAGGCTCGAGGATCGCGTCGCGGGCAAAGAAGGCGAAATCACCTGGAGCATCACCGGCACGTCCGATAGCCAGGGTCGCGCGGCAGTCGATGTGTCGATCGAAGGCCGCGTGCCGCTGATCTGCCAGCGTTGCCTCGGTGAGCTCGTGCAGGAAGTCTCGCAATCGACGCTGTTATTGCTGGCTCGCGATGAAAGTGAAGTCGTGCGACTCGACGAGTCGAGCGAGGATGAAGTGCTGCTCGCCGACGCGCCGCTCGACCCGCTGGCGCTCGTCGAAGACGAGATGTTGCTGACACTGCCGTTTGCGCCGCGGCACGAAGAGCGATGCACGGCGAAACTCGAAGTTGCGTGATCGCCGCTGCAATCGCGGCGCTCGCGGAACCGAACACTGGAGAGAATTCGAAATGGCTGTCCAACAGAACAAGAAGTCACCAAGCAAGCGCGGAATGCACCGCGCGCATGATTTCATATCGGCGCCGCCGCTCGCCGTCGAGCCGGTTTCCGGCGAGACGCATCGGCGACACCACATCAGCCCGAGCGGCTATTACCGCGGCCGCAAGGTCGTCAAGACGAAGTCGGACGAGTAAGTCTGGCAACGTAAGGCAGGCACGGCGCCCGTCGCGATGCCCGTAACGGTTGCGATCGACGCCATGGGCGGGGATCATGGTCCTGCGGTCACCGTCCCTGCCGCCGTCGAGTTTCTTGCCGCCACACCCGATGCTAACGTGATCCTCGTCGGGCTCGCCGAGCCGATCGAGCGCGAGCTCGCCAAAGTTTCCGCCGCTGCAAAGCAGCGTATTACCGTCGAAGCGGCGAGCGAGGTGGTGGGCATGGACGAGCCGCCGGCGGACGCGCTGCGTCGCAAAAAAAACTCGTCGTTGCGAGTTGCGATCAACCTTGTCAAGCAAGGTCGCGCGCAGGCTTGCGTATCCGCAGGCAACACCGGTGCGTTGATGGCGATCGCACGCTTCGTTCTCAAGACGCTTCCGGGCATCGATCGTCCTGCGATCGCGTCGCAGCTTCCGACCAAAACCGGCGTGGTGACGGTGCTCGACCTGGGCGCGAACGTCAATTGCACGCCGACGCAGCTTCGCGAATTTGCCGTGATGGGGTCTGCGCTCGCATCCGCCGTCGACGGCATCGAACGGCCGACGGTGGGCCTTCTGAACATCGGCGAAGAGGACATCAAAGGCAACGAGCTCGTGAAGCAAACGGTCGAGCTCCTGAAAGCGTCGGGACTCAATTTCCACGGCAATGTCGAGGGCGACGATATCTACAAAGGAACGACCGATGTCGTCGTCTGCGATGGATTCGTCGGCAACGTGATGTTGAAGTCGTCGGAAGGCCTCGCGCAAATGCTGTATCAGTTCCTGAAAGGCGAATTCACCAGGAATCCGCTTACGAAGCTCGCAGCGCTCGTTGCCTACCCCGTACTCTCCGCATTCAAGCACCGCATCGATCCGCGGCGCTACAACGGCGCGACGCTGGTCGGTTTGAAAGGCGTCGTCGTGAAAAGTCACGGAGGCGCCGACGTCTACGCGTTTCGCAATGCGCTTTCGAAGGCGCATGCCGAGGTGTCGCACGGCGTTCTCGACAACATCGCACAGCGCATTGCGGCGATGCCCGCGAGTCCGGCGGTCGAGCCGAGCGCAGCGAGCGCATGATGGCAAGCCGCATTGCCGGAACAGGTCACTACCTTCCGGCGCGCGTCGTGACCAACGACGAGCTTGCGAAAACCGTTGCCACCAGCGATGAATGGATTCGCTCGCGCACTGGAATTGCGCAACGCCACATCGCCGCGGAGGACGAGACGACGTCCGACCTGGCACTTGCTGCGTCGTTGCCTGCGCTCAAAGCCGCCGGAATCGAACCGACGGAAGTCGATATGATCATCGTCGCGACGACTACGCCCGACATGATCTTTCCTTCGACCGCGTGCATCCTGCAAGCGAAACTCGGTGCGCATCACGGTCCTGCATTCGACGTGCAAGCCGTGTGTGCGGGCTTCGTCTATGCATTGACAATCGCCGACAAGATGGTGGCCACGGGCGCCGCACGCAATGCACTTGTCGTCGGCGCGGAAATCTATTCGCGCATTCTCGACTGGAGCGATCGCGGCACTTGCGTGCTGTTCGGCGATGGAGCGGGCGCAGTCGTGGTCGTCCCTTCCGATCAGCCCGGTATTCTCGCCTCGAAGCTGCACGCCGATGGAGCCTACAAGGACATTCTGTGCGTTCCCGGGCAGGTTCACGCAGGGGAGGTGCGCGGCACTCCGTTCGTGCGGATGGATGGTGGGCACGTGTTCAAATTCGCGGTGAAAGTGCTCGCCGAATCGGCGCAGGATGCATTGAAGCTCGCCGACTTGCCGATGAGTGCGATCGATTGGCTGATTCCGCACCAGGCGAACTCGCGCATCATGGATGCCACCGCGAAAAAGCTGCACGTTCCGCCGGAGCGCGTCGTGTCGACGGTCGCCAAGCACGCCAACACGTCCGCTGCATCGATTCCGCTTGCGCTCGACGTCGCCGTGCGTGACGGACGCATCAAGCCCGGACAACACGTGATGATGGTGGGTGTGGGCGGCGGATTCACCTGGGGGTCGGTGCTGGTTCGCTGGCATTGACAAGAGCGGTGAAACGATGAAGCTTGCGTTCGTGTTTCCGGGTCAGGGCTCGCAATCGCTCGGCATGATGAAAGGCTTCGACGACCATCCAATCGTCAGGCAAACGTTCGACGAAGCGTCCGCAACGTTGTCACAGGACTTGTGGCAACTCGTGACCGCTGGACCGGAAGAGGCTCTCGACGTTACGCTCAATACCCAGCCGGTGATGCTGACAGCTGGTATTGCGGTCTGGCGTGCGTGGCAGGCGCGCGGAGGCCCGATGCCCGAGATCGTCGCGGGCCACAGTCTCGGCGAGTATTCGGCGCTCGTCGCGGCAGGCGCACTCGCGTTTCGCGACGCGGTGCCGCTGGTGCGCTATCGCGCCGAAGCGATGCAACAAGCGGTACCGCAAGGCGTGGGTGCGATGGCGGCGATTCTTGGCGCCGATGACGAGACTGTCGCAGCAGCATGTCGCAAAGCCGCCGAAGGACACATCGTCGAGCCGGTCAACTACAACGCGCCGGGGCAACTGGTCATCGCCGGTGAGCGCAGCGCCGTCGAGCGCGCCATGCAAGCTGCGAAAGAACTGGGCGCGCGCCGCGCCGTCATGCTGCCGGTCTCCGCCCCTTTTCATAGCTCGCTTTTGAGGCCAGCCGCGGAAAAGCTCGCCGCACGTCTTCGCGACATCGCGTTTTCGACCCCGACGATTCCAGTCGTTCACAACGTCGACGTTGCGACGCATCGCGATGCGGATGGAATCCGCGACGCGCTCGCGCGCCAGGCAGCACATCCGGTGCGTTGGACGCAGACGATTCAAGCTTTCGCTGCACAGGGCGTTACGCATATCGTCGAATGTGGTCCTGGCAAGGTGCTTGCCAATCTCGTGAAGCGCATCGACGATTCCCTCGAAGCATTCGCGCTGACCAGCGCTTCGATGCTCGACGATGTTCGCGCGCAACTCGACGAGGCGGCGCGCGCATGAGCGGCGGTGAACTGCACGGCCGCGTTGCGCTCGTCACCGGTGCGACGCGCGGCATCGGCAAAGCGATCGCACAAACCCTCGCGCGTGATGGCGCGACCGTCGTCGGAACGGCGACCACTGGCGAGGGGGCTGCGTCGATCGCCGCGTATCTGCGAGGCGCCGGGGCGAGCGGTGACGGAATTGCGCTGGACGTCACCGACGCCGCCGCGACCGATGCCGCGCTCGCACATATCGACAAGCAATTCGGAACGATCGCGATCCTCGTCAACAACGCGGGCATCACGCGCGACAATCTTCTGGTGCGAATGAAGGACGACGAGTGGGACGCAATCATGGCGACCAACTTGAAGCCGGCTTATCGGCTCGCAAAAGCGGTGTTGCGAGGAATGATGAAAGCGCGCGACGGTCGTATCATCCAGATCGGCTCGGTTGTAGGCATCAGCGGGAACGCGGGCCAGGTCAATTACTCGGCGGCCAAAGCGGCGCTCATAGGCTTCACCAAGTCGCTTGCACAGGAGGTCGGCAGCCGCAGCGTGACGGTGAACTGCGTTGCGCCCGGATTCATCGACACCGATATGACACGCTCGCTCGACACTGCACAACGCACCGGATTGTTGTCGCGCATCCCGCTCGGGCGCCTCGGCGAGGCGCAGGATGTCGCAGAGGCAGTCGCGTTTCTCGCGAGTCCGCGGGCCGGTTACATCACCGGCGCTACGTTGCATGTGAACGGCGGGATGTACATGCAGTAGCCAAGGAACAGGTAACAGGTGACAGGGATCAGGTAAAATCGCGTGTTTTGCATACATGCCCGGTTCCAGGGAGGGGTCGCATGGAGAACGTTGAGCAACGCGTCAAGAAAATCGTCGCCGAGCAGCTCGGTGTCAACGAAGCCGAGATCAAGAACGAATCGTCGTTCGTCGACGACCTCGGCGCCGACTCACTCGACACGGTGGAGCTCGTGATGGCGCTCGAGGAAGAGTTCGAGACCGAGATTCCGGACGAGGAAGCCGAGAAGATCACAACCGTTCAGCAGGCGGTCGACTACATCAACTCGCATCTCAAAAAGTAAGCGTTCGCGGACGACGCGAGCATCTTCGCTCCCGGCACGCGATACATCCGCGACGCCGCGAAAGCGTCGCGATACGCGCACAGTTCATGGCCTTCAATCGTCGCGTCGTCGTCAGCGGCCTTGGCATCGTGTCGCCGGTGGGTATCGGCGTGTCCACGGCGTGGGAGAACATTCTCGCGGCGCGTTCCGGCATCACGCGCATCACGCGCTTCGACGCGTCGGCGTTTCCTTCGCAGATCGCAGGCGAAGTCAAGGGTTTCGACGTCTCGCACTATCTGTCGGCGAAAGAAGCGCGTCGCTACGACAGGTTCATCCATTACGGCCTCGTTGCGACGATGGAGGCAGTGCGCGATGCCGGCCTCGAAGGCTGGTCAGGCGACAAGGAGCGCTTTGGCGTTTGCATTGGCTCGGGCATTGGCGGCTTGCCGATGATCGAGGAGACGGCGAAGCATTATTTCGAAGGCGGCCCGCGCAAGATCAGCCCGTTCTTCGTGCCTGGCTCGATCATCAACATGATCTCCGGGCTCGTGTCGATAGACTATGGGTACCAGGGTCCGAATCTAGCGACCGTCAGCGCGTGCTCGACCGCGAATCACAGCCTCGGTGAAGCAGCGCGTTTGATCGAATACGGAGACGCCGATGTGATGGTCGCCGGCGGCTCCGAAGCGACCGTCAATGCGCTGGGCATCGGCGGCTTTTGCGCATCGCGCGCGCTGTCGACGCGCAACGACGAGCCCGCAACGGCGAGCCGGCCGTGGGACATCGATCGTGACGGCTTCGTTCTGGGCGAGGGTGCCGGTATTCTGGTGCTGGAAGAGTACGAGCACGCGCGCGCACGCGACGCAAAGATCTATTGCGAGCTTGCAGGCTACGGCATGAGCGCGGACGCGCATCACATCACAGCACCTCCCGAGGACGGCGGCGGCGCGCGGCGCAGCATGTTGAATGCGCTGAAGAACGCGAAGCTCGCGCCGAATGACATCGAATACATCAACGCGCACGGAACCTCGACGCCGCTCGGCGATATTGCGGAGTGCATTGCGGTCAAGCGCGCATTCGGCCAGCACGCCAAGCGTCTTGTCGTCAGCTCGACGAAATCGATGACCGGTCATCTGCTGGGCGCCGCGGGAGGCATCGAAGCCGTGTTCACCGCACTCGCGATTCGCGATCAGGTCGCGCCGCCGACGGCGAATCTAATCAATATCGATCCGCAATGCGATCTCGATTTCGCGCCGAATGTCGCGCGGCCGATGAGAATCAACGCGGCGCTGTCGAATTCGTTTGGCTTCGGCGGCACCAACGCGACGCTGGCGTTTCTTAAGCTCTAAGCGCTGCCAACGTGGCGCTCATCGTTCAAAAGTACGGCGGCACGTCAGTCGGCTCGACCGAGCGCATCAAGAATGTCGCAAGGCGTATCGCGCGCTACCATCGCGAAGGTCATCAACTGGTCATCGTCGTGTCCGCGATGTCGGGCGAGACGAATCGCCTGCTGGGGCTCGCGAAAGAGATTTGCGCAATTCCCGATCCCCGCGAGCTCGACGTGGTCGCCGCGACCGGCGAGCAAGTCACGATCGGGCTTCTCGCGATCGCATTACATTCAGTGGGGTTACCGGCGCGAAGCTACACCGGCGGTCAGGTGCGGATTCTCACCGATAGTGCGTTCACCAAGGCCCGCATTCTCGAGATCGACGATCGCGCAATTCGACGCGATCTCGCGGCCGGAACGATCGTCATCGTCGCCGGCTTTCAGGGGCTCGACGGCGAAGGCAACATTACGACGCTCGGCCGCGGCGGCTCGGACACGTCGGGTGTTGCGCTTGCAGCCGCGCTCAATGCCGATGAGTGCCAGATCTACACCGACGTCGACGGCGTCTACACGACCGATCCGCGCATCGTGCCCGAAGCGCGACGCCTCGATCGCATCACCTTCGAGGAAATGCTCGAGATGGCGAGCCTTGGATCGAAGATTCTGCAGATCCGCTCGGTCGAGTTTGCTGGAAAATATAAAGTCAAGTTGCGCGTGCTCTCATCCTTCGAGGATCCCGATGTCACCTCGCCGGGCACGCTGATCACGTTCGAGGAGGACGAGAACATGGAACAGGCGATCATTTCCGGAATCGCATTTCAGCGCGACGAAGCGAAGGTGACGCTGATGGGCGTCGATGACCGGCCGGGAATCGCCGCAGCGATCCTGGGCTCGATCGCGGCGGCGAATATCGACGTTGACATGATCGTGCAAAACATCGGCGCTTCGGGTCACACCGACTTCTCGTTCACCGTGAACCGCGGCGAGCTCGCGAACGCGCTCGCCGTCTTGAAAGCGGAGAACGGCAAGTCGTTCACGGCACGCGAGATCGACGGTGACGCGCGCATCGCGAAGCTTTCGGTGGTGGGGATCGGCATGCGCTCGCACGTCGGCATCGCTTCACGCATGTTCAAGGCGCTCGCTGACGAGAACATCAACATTCAGATGATCTCGACTTCCGAGATCAAAATTTCCGTGATCGTCGACGAAAAGTATCTCGAGCTTGCCGTGCGCGTGTTGCATCGCGCGTTCGAGCTCGAAAAGGCGCAGGGCGAGCTTGTCTGACGGTGAGCTTATTACGCAACACGTGCAATAGCCGGCACAGGGGAACTCGTGCATTGTCGAGGCTGTCGTCGACCATGCAGCTCACCGAGCTGCGGTTCGCGAAACAGGAAAGGAACCAACGATGGCGAATCAACAGCAAAGCGGGGCCGGCGGCCAACGCACGGGCGACACGGCATTGCAGGGACGCGGTGAAAGCTCGACCGGCGTGCGCGATTCGACGTACAACCTGATCAGCGTCGTGTATCACGCCCTGCAAGGCGCGGAAACGTATAAGTGGTACGAGCAGGATGTGCAAGGCGATCAGGAGCTCGCGCAGTTCTTTCGCCAGATCTGCGAAGAGGAGAAAAGCCGTGCGCAGAAGGCGAAGCAGCTTTTGTCGCAACGTCTACAGCGCGACGGGGGCGGCACTCAGCAGCAGGGCGGTAAACAGCAGGCGCAGGGTGGCCCGGTTGATGAGAAAAGCTCGGGAAGCAGCGGCGCTTCCAGATCGAGCCAGCAATCGCAAGGGGTTCCCGGCGACCAGTATGGCGAATCCCAATCGTCGGGCTCGTCACGCTCCGGCGGCCAGGGATCGCAATCGAAGTCCTGAAATTTCGTAGTAAGACGCTACTGCCTCGCCCATCCGGATGATGGCGACGCGGCTGGTGAAGGGCAAGAATGGGCGCCATGTTCGCGCCCATTTTTTTACGGCATCACAGGGTAAATACCCGGCTTTTCTTCCGACATTCCAATAGTGCTATGTCCCACTGCCAAACGAAGGATTAGCGACTAGGTTTTTAGCATGAGCGAAGGTGTTCGTACTCCTGTAATGATTCGCTGGTGGTTGCACCGGCGCTGGGCGCGCGATGCGCGTGCCGACATAGTGGCTCGCGTCGATCTTTTGTTACTTGCGTTCGGTGTGGCGGTAGCGCTCTTGCTTCGCTGACGGCCGCTGGCCGCACGTCGCCGCCACTACGAACTACTCGGCGAAAGTCGACTTAGCGATCGCGCCGACTCAGCGAGTCGGTCTGAAGGCGTGAGCGAACACGTGGCGTGCGACGCTACGTCCTTGTTCGATGCCGCGTGTCTTGTCGAAGCTCCAATGAATCCCGAGGTAAATGCGGCTCTGCCCGTTTTCCTCCTCGGCCTGCGAGAACGTGTCGAAGCTGCGTGGCCGCATTGGCCGCACATTGCCTTCGTTGTCCTTCGTGATTCCATTGAGCTCATCGGACATGAAGGTGAAGGCGATGTCGTCGCGTCCATAAAACTGCCGCAGCGTTTCAAAAAGTGCGCCGCCAAACGCGGCGTGACCCGACGGATATGCAGGAAACGGAGGAGTGAAGTTCTTCGCCGCGACGAGATTGCTCGCCGGCGCGCCAAGCGGACTGAACGTTACGTCGCCTGGCGTTGCATCGTTGCCGTCACCTGGGTGCGTCGCGCTGCTGCCAGGATCGGACTCGCGAATCCCGGTGATCGGCCGCCAGAACTGCCAGAAGTATTTCGAATGCCACGTCGCGATACCTGTGTCCGCCATCGCCACATTGACCAGTGCAAGCAGCCGCGCTAGATCGACGCCTCGCGTCCCCATTTGCTCGGCGATTTGCATCGCGATTTGGTTGTACAGACGCGGCGGCGCGCAAAGACTTGGCGTTCCATCGTACGCCCAGAAGAATCCAATTTCGGTCTGCTCGGTCGTTCGCTCGGTGAGTGTGACCTTGCCGTCTCCGCCGAGACGCCGGACTTCGTTGAAAGCGATTGCGTATTCGGCGCTGCCAAGCGCAGGCGGGGGCGAAGCGAGAAATTGATCGGCGCTTTCCATGACGAAAGGCGTGACCACTCCCCATTTCGCGCCCAGCGCGAGCGGTATCTGGCTGATCGGGTCCTGCCGCCATTTGCCTGCGTCGCCTTGGGTGACGAACGAGCCGTTGTCCAGCCGTGGCTCGGAGTGTACGGAATGATCGTCGGCACGAAGCTCGAGAACTCTGCGTGCGGCTTCGCGGCCAAGCGCGATGCCGCGTTCGCGTGGCCGACCATGCGCGCGCGCAAGGTCGTCGTCGAGCGCCGCGACGAACGCGGACTGCTGCGATGGAAACAACGCGATCAACGTATCGTGCGCCGCCTGCGCGATCGCGGCGTCCATCGACGTCCCCAGCGAGGCAGGTGGAATTCCGACATAGCTTCGGTAACGCCAGTCAATCGCGTTGGCCGCTTCGAACATCGCGATATGAACGATCGCCATTGCACGGCTTGCGCGGGCGGGCCCGAGTTGTTCGCCGAAGATGCGCGAATCGCCGGGCGTTACCGGCGTGTGATCGAGCCCGCTCGCGTCGATCGCGATCTCATGCCAGTGGCCGATTCGCGAATGTGCATGACGGCGTGTGGCCGCCGGCGGCAAAACGTGAGGAGCAGCGCCAAAGTTGGGCCCCAATGCCTCGCCGATGCCGCCCGCAAAGCCTTGCGAATGCGCGCTCGGAGAAAGCGCCGCCGAGGCGATGATGGCGAACAGCACGCCGTTTCGAAGAGATGTATTCATCGCTTTGTCGCAACTGGCGGAGTCGCAGGGATGGTGTCCGCCGTTACGCTGACGCTACACTTAACGCAATGCGTTAGCGTACACGCAATGCTCCGCATCGTGCTGCGCCAGGGTCGGACCTTCGCTTTTTGGCGGAGACGCAGGGATTCGAACCCTGGATACAGGTTTTGGCCCGTATGCTCCCTTAGCAGGGGAGTGCCTTCGACCTCTCGGCCACGTCTCCATTGACACACACGCACCGGAGCGATGGGCGTTGCCCGGTGCGATGCGGGTGATTTTACCGCGACAAGCGGAGCTTCGCCATTTCCTCGTTACGAGCGTTAAATAGACACAATGGCGTAGCATCGTAAGTTGTCTCGCGTAACGCTTCCGAGGAGTGACGTTCATGTCG
>DATLOI010000163.1:0-2146 GCA_035536295.1 Casimicrobiaceae bacterium | reverse complement strand
AACCGCCGTGAAGCCCGGCACGCCAGCTTCGGCGATCGTGGGCAGCTCCGGATGATTCGGTGAGCGGCGCGGACTTGCCACCGCGAGCGCGCGCAACTTGCCGTTTTTGACATGCGGCATCAGATTCGCCTGGTCGCCGATCACGACATGCACGGTTCCGCCCAATAAGTCGGTGACCATCGGTCCGCCGCCTTTGTACGGAACGTGCACGAGCTCGGTGCCAGTGCCCGCCTTGAAAAGCTCGGTGGCAAGATGGGGCAAGCTTCCGCTTCCCGCGGAACCGTAGGCGAGCTTGCCGGGATTCGCCTTCGCATGCGCAATCAATTCAGCGACGCTGTTCACGGGCACCGAGGGATGCACGACCAGCACGTAGTTCACATCGATCGTGCGCATGATCGGCGTGAAGTCTTTCACCGGGTCGTAGGGCATCTTGGGATAAATGCCCGCGTTGATCGCGAGCGAGGCGATGTTGCCGAGAAGCAGCGTGTAGCCGTCGGCGACGGATTTCGCGACGTGATCCGCTCCCACCATGCCGCTTGCGCCCGCGCGATTGTCGATGATCACCGTTTGCCCGAGCGCTTCCGACAACGGCTGTTGCACGACGCGCGCGTAGAAGTCGACGGCGCCGCCCGGCGGGAACGGAACGACGATGCGGATCGGCTTCGACGGGTAAGGCTGCGCCGTTGCAGCGCACGCGGCGATTAGCCAAACGAGCGCGACAAAGGCGCGAATCAAGCGAGGTGCGTTCATGCAAGGACTCCACGACAAATTCGCGGGCTACTATACACACGAGATCATCGCACTGGGGCAACGATGCCGGCGTTTGTGACCGCAGTCGAATGCTGGGTATTGCGCGCGCCGATCGCAGCACCGGTCGCAACTGCATTCGGTGCGATGAGCAATCGTCCCGCGTTGTTCGTGCGCGTGTGGGCGGCGGATGGCGCGTTCGGCTGGGGCGAAGTCTTCAGCAATTTCCCGCAGATCGGCGCCGAGCATCGCGCCCGCTTGATCGACAGCATTTTCGAGCCGCTTCTCATGGGATCGTCGACGGACGATCCGGAAACGATTCGAACGATGCTCGATGCTCGCACGAGGCCGATGAAGATTCAGTGCGGTGAGCCGGGGCCTTTTGCGCAAGTCATCGGAGGCATCGATCAGGCGTTGTGGGACCTTGGTGCGCGGCGCGCAGGCGTGCCGTTGTGGCGGCACCTGGGCGGCACCGACCCTCGTGTGCGTGTGTATGCGAGCGGAATCGGGCCGAACGATGTCGTCGAGACTGCGCTTGCCAAGCGTAGCGAAGGCTTTCGGGCCTTCAAGCTCAAAGTCGGCTTCGATGCCAAGCGCGATCGCGAGAATCTGGCGTCGATCCGCCGAGCGCTCGGTGAATCGGCAACGATCATGACCGACGCCAATCAGGCCTGGGCGCCTGACGAAGCGGTAGAGCACATCGAAGCGCTCGCGTCGTATCGCCCGCATTGGATCGAAGAACCGATGCTCGCCGACCAGCCGCTCGCAGCATGGCAACGGCTTGCACAAAAACTCGTTGTGCCGATTGCGGCCGGCGAGAACATTCGCGGGGCGTCCGACTTTCGAGCCGCGATCGACGCAAGCTATCTCTCGTTCGTGCAACCCGACGTCGGCAAATGGGGTGGCATCAGCGGCTGTCGCGACGTTGCGCGACACGCGGTGCAACGCGGCGTGACGTTCTGCCCGCACTGGCTGGCGGGGGGTGTCGGGCTCGCGGCATCGTTGCATCTGACCGCCGCGGTCGGTACGAGCAAGAGCTATTGCGAAGTCGACGCGAACCCGAATCCTCTGCGCGAGGAGATCTGTCCTCTGCGCGTCATCGAAGGCGTCGTCACGCTGTCAGACGCACCGGGGATCGGCATCGAGCCCGATCTCGAGCGCCTCTCGCGCTACATCGTCAAGCACTGACTACATGCTGCGCCGATACTGTCCGCCCACCTCGAACAGCGCGTGCGTGATCTGGCCGAGCGAGCAACTGCGCACCGCATTCATCAATTCGCCGAATACGTTGCCGTTGTCGATGACCGTTTGCTGCAGGCGCGCAAGGGCTGCCGGCGCTTCGCTCGCATGCTGCGCATGAAAATCCGCGAGTCGCGATAATTGCGACTCCTTCTCGTCG
>DATLOI010000162.1:0-14279 GCA_035536295.1 Casimicrobiaceae bacterium | reverse complement strand
GATGCATGACGCCGTGCGCGAGGCAACCCGAGCGAGCGGCGCGCATTACGTGAACCTTTACAAGACGAACGAAAGCGATCCGTTCGCGCAACAGCCCGAGGTCACGCTGCGGATGGCCTGCATCCTTCCTCCGCAGGCTATGCGCAGTGGCTGTCGGAGCTCTGGCGCAGTCACCGCTCGAGCAGGCGCTGCGCAAAGCGAACTGACACAGTTCGCGTCGTTCCGTTCTCCTAGTTCTTCTGCGCGAGTTGCTCGAGTATCGCGGGATTCTCGAGCGTCGACGTGTCCTGCGTGATGTTCTCTCCCTTTGCGATCGAGCGCAGCAGGCGCCGCATGATCTTGCCCGAGCGCGTCTTCGGCAAGTTGTCGCCGAAACGAATGTCCTTGGGTTTGGCAATCGGACCGATTTCCTTGCCGACCCAATTGCGAAGTTCGCCGGCGATCTTCGCCGCTTCCTCGCCCGTTGGACGGGTGCGCTTCAGCACGACGAACGCGCAGATCGCTTCGCCGGTCGTTTCGTCGGGACGTCCGACGACGGCGGCTTCGGCCACGAGATCGGTGTGACTGACCAATGCCGATTCGATCTCCATCGTGCCCATGCGATGTCCGCTCACGTTCAATACGTCGTCGATGCGACCGGTGATCGTGAAATAGCCGGTGTTCGCATCACGTATCGCGCCGTCGCCAGCGAGGTAGAACCCCTTGAGCTCGCTTGGGTAATAGCTCTTCTTGAACCGCTCGGGATCGCCGAAGATCGTGCGAATCATGCTCGGCCACGGTTTCTTGATGACGAGCAATCCCGCCGTCCCATTCGGAACGTCGTGTCCCGCTTCATCGACGATGGCTGCTGCGATGCCGGGGAATGGCAGCGTGCATGAGCCCGGCACGAGAGGCGTCGCCCCCGGCAACGGTGTAATGACATGACCACCGGTTTCGGTTTGCCAGAATGTGTCGACGACCGGACAGCGACCACCCCCTACGTGCTTGTGATACCACTCCCACGCGGCCGGATTGATCGGCTCGCCGACCGTACCTAGAATTCGCAAGCTCGATAAATCGTAGCGCTTGGGATGAACGGATTCGTTGGTCTCCGCGGCTTTGATGAGCGATCGAATTGCCGTCGGCGCCGTATAGAACACGGTGACTTTGTGGTCCTGAATCACTTTCCAGAACCGTCCCGCATCCGGGTACACCGGCACGCCTTCGAACACGACTTCGGTGCAGCCGAGAGCCAGCGGACCGTACGCGATGTAGGTGTGACCGGTCACCCAACCGATATCCGCGGTGCACCAGAAAAGATCGTCGGGCTTTAGATCGAACGTCCATTTGCAGGTGAGCGCTGCGTGCAGCAGATAGCCGCCGGTCGAGTGTTGAACCCCCTTCGGCTTGCCGGTCGATCCCGACGTGTAGAGAAGGAACAGCGGGTGCTCGGCGCCAACCCACTCGGGCTCGCAGCGTGCATCCTGCGATTGTGTCTCCTCATGCAGCCAGCGATCGCGCTCGGCGTTCCATGCGACCTTGCCGCCGGTGCGCCGATAGACGATGACGTTCTTGACGCTTTCGCAACCGCCCATCGCGATCGCTTCATCGACGATCGCTTTCAACGGCAGCGCTTTGCCGCCACGCTGCTGCTCGTCGGCAGTGATAACCATGACCGCGCGTGCATCGGCAATGCGATCGCGCAGTGATTGCGCGGAGAATCCACCGAACACGACCGAATGGGTGGCACCGATGCGCGCGCAGGCCTGCATCGTCACGACACCTTCGACGGACATCGGCATGTAGATGACGACGCGCTCGCCCTTCTTGACACCGCGCGCTTTCAGCGCGTTGGCGAGCTTGCACGTGCGCTCCAACAGCTCGCGATAGGTGACTTTCGTGACTTTGCCGTCGTCGGCTTCGAAAACGATCGCCGTGCGCTCCCCCCGTCCTGCCTCGACATGGCGATCGAGACAGTTGTACGAAACGTTGAGCGTCCCGTCTTCGAACCATTTGAAAAACGGCGCGTCGGCATCATCGAGACCGCGCGTGAATGGCTTTTTCCAGCTCAAGAACTCGCGCGCCAAGCGCGACCAATAGGCATCGGCATTCGCTTCGGCTTCGGCGACGAGCTTTGAGTAGGCCGGCATGCCCGAAACGTGTGCATTGCTGACCAGTTTCTCGGGTGGAAAATAGACTTTGGATGAGCTCATGGGCGTGTCAGTTGATCTCGCTGTCGAAGTGTGTTCGTGTGTCAGTCAGACGCGCTCGATCGCAAGCGCGATACCCTGCCCGACGCCGATGCACATCGTGCACAAACCGAAACGACCGCCGGCGCGTTCGAGCTCGCACAGTGCAGTCGTGGCGAGTCGTGCACCCGATGCACCGAGCGGGTGACCGAGCGCGATCGCACCGCCGTTCGGATTGACGTTTGGCGCATCGTCGGCGACACCGAGCATGCGCAACACGGCCAGCGCCTGCGCAGCAAACGCTTCGTTGAGCTCGATGACGTCGAACTGGTCGATCTTCATTTTCAGTAGCGCAAGCAAGCGCTCGGTCGCAGGTGCGGGGCCAATGCCCATGACGCGCGGCGGCACACCGGCGGTTGCCATGCCGATCACGCGCGCACGCGGCATCAATCCGTGCTTTCGCGCAGCGCTCTCGCTGGCAAGGATCAACGCGGCAGCACCGTCGTTCACGCCGGACGCATTGCCTGCGGTCACGCTTCCATCGGGACGCACGACGCCTTTCAACTTTCCGAGAATCTCGAGCGACGTGTCGCGCGGATGCTCATCGCGTTCCACTGCGATGGGGTCGCCCTTTTTCTGCGGAACGTGCACTGGCGTGATTTCCCTTGCAAGCCGGCCCTCGCCAACCGCACGCGCGGTGCGCTGCTGCGAGCGCAATGCGAACGCATCCTGGTCGGCGCGACTCACCTTGTAATCGACGGCGACATTCTCCGCAGTCTCGGGCATCGAATCGACGCCGTATTTGTGCCGCATCAGCGGATTGACGAAGCGCCAGCCGATCGTCGTATCCTCGACTTTCGCATTCCGCGAGAACGCTTCGGTCGCCTTGCCCATCACGAACGGCGCGCGACTCATGCTCTCCACACCCCCCGCGATCGCAAGCTCGATATCACCCGATCGTATCGCGCGCGCTGCACTTCCCACCGCATCGAGGCCCGAGCCGCACAAGCGATTGATGGTCGAGCCCGGGACCTTGTCGGGCAGTCCCGCAAGCAGGCTCGACATCCGCGCGACGTTGCGATTGTCCTCGCCTGCCTGATTGGCACATCCGAACCACACGTCGCCGATCACCTCCCAGTCGACGTTCTGGTTGCGGTTCATCAGCGCCGAGATCGGCACCGCCCCAAGATCGTCGGGGCGCACCGTCGAGAGCGCGCCGCCATAGCGTCCGAACGGCGTGCGGATCGCGTCACAAATGAATGCATCTGCCATGGTCGTTCCCTTACGCTTGACCGCGCCGATCCACGACGCGGCGCGCCTTGCCGATCGAGCGTTCGATGCCGCCTGGATCCGACACGTTCACGTCGGCCGTGATCCCAATCATATTCTTGACGAGCTGCGCGAGGCGGCGGCCGGCGGCAACACCCTCGTCGGACGAAGCTCGCGGCGAGCGCTCGACGTGGATCGTGATCTCGTCCAGCGCGCCGGGTCGCGTGACTTCGAGCTGATAGTGAGGAGCGAGCGCGCTTTCGTTCACGATCAGCTCCTCGACTTGCGTCGGGAACAGATTGACGCCGCGAATGATCAGCATGTCGTCGCTGCGTCCTGTGATCTTTTCGATGCGCCGCATCGCGCGCGCGGTCGGCGGCAGCAAACGCGTCAAATCACGCGTGCGATAGCGAATCACCGGCATCGCTTCCTTGGTGAGCGAGGTAAACACGAGCTCGCCGGGTTCGCCATCCGGCAGCACTTCACCCGTCGCGGGATCGACGATTTCGGGATAGAAATGATCCTCCCATATCGTAAGCCCGTCCTTCGTCTCGATGCATTCCTGCCCGACCCCCGGTCCGATGACCTCGGATAAGCCATAGATGTCGATTGCATCGATACCCATGCGCGCTTCGAGCGATTCGCGCATCGCGCTCGTCCACGGCTCGGCGCCGAAAATGCCGATACGAAGCGATGAGCTTTTCGGATCGCGGCCCTGCTTTTCCATTTCCTCGGCGATCGCCAGCATGTACGAAGGCGTCACCATGATGATGTTCGGCTTGAAATCGAAAATGAGCTGTACCTGGCGCTCGGTCATGCCGCCCGAGATCGGAATCACCGTGCAGCCGAGCTTCTCGGCGCCGTAATGCGCGCCGAGTCCACCCGTGAAAAGGCCGTAGCCATAGGCGATGTGCACGATGTCGCCCGCACGCCCGCCCGCCGCACGTATCGAGCGCGCCATCACGCTCGCCCAAGTGTCGATGTCCTTCGACGTATAACCGACTACCGTAGGCTTGCCTGTCGTGCCCGACGACGCGTGAACGCGCGCAATGCGCTCGCGCGGAACGGCGAACATGCCGAATGGATAGTTGTCGCGCAAATCGGCTTTGGTCGTGAACGGAAACTTCGCAAGATCGTCGAGCGATCGCAAATCGCTCGGTGTGACGCCTGCTTCGGCAAACCTGCGCCGATAGTGCGGGACGTTGTCGTACGCAACGCCAAGCGACCAGCGCAAGCGCTCGAGCTGCAAGGAGCGAAGCTCATCGGCGCTGGCGCGCTCGATCGGCTCGAGCTCGTCGGGACGCGGTTGGCGGGCGCTCGTTTTCATTCGACAACGTGACCTTTGACTCGATAGCTCTTGCCGCGAAACAACGCAATCGCCTCACCGACCTGATTGGTGACTTCGATGTCGTACACGCCGGTGCGCCCGCTCGCACTGCGCTTGTGCGCATGCGCGAAAAGCTCGTCACCTTCACGCGCCGGCGCGACGAAGTCGATGCTGCAGCCTGACGCAACGGTCACGTTGTTGTAGCTGTTGCACGCGAACGCGAATGCGCTGTCCGCGAGCGCGAAGATGAAGCCACCGTGACAAATGGCATGGCCATTCAGCATGTCGGGGCGAACGCGCATGGCGAGCATTGCGCGGCCGGGTCGCACCTCGACGATGCGCATTCCCAGCGACTGTGACGCGCGATCGCGCGACCACATCGCCTCGCCGACGCGCTCCGCCACGCGCTGCGCGCCAACGTCATCGACGGCAGTATCACGCTCATCCGTCATGGACTTCCCGCGAGCTTGCCGCCATCGCGCGCACATTGGCGCGTGAGGAAGGGAGCAATGCGATAACGCGGATCGCCGTAGTGCGCCAAAAGATTGGCAAGAACGTCGCGAATGCGCGCGCAGCCGACGACGTCCGCCCATTCCAGCGGACCGCGCGGATAGTTGACGCCCTTTTTCATTGCGATGTCGATGTCGTTGGCGGTGGCGATGCCCTGTTGCACAGCATCGGCAGCTTCATTGGCCAGCATCGCGACCGTGCGCATGACGACCAACCCTGCGACATCATCGACGCGCGACACCTGCAAGCCAGCCGCTTGCAGCGCGCCGACCGCCGAATCGTACGCCGCATCACCGCAACTCTCGGCGCGCGCGATCGCAATTCGCTTCGCAGAATGATAGTCGAGCGCCAAGTCGAACACGACGAGATCGCGCGCACCGCTCTCGACCGCGCGCCGCGTCGCCGTGCGGCCGTCGGTAAGCGCCAGCAAAGCACCTCCGGTCGCGATCACGTTGGGCGGAAGCGGGGGTTGCACGTCACGTCGCTCGATGGTCATCCCAAGTCCTGCGAGCCGATCGACGAGTTCGCTGGCGGGTCCAAGATCACCGAAAGCGGTGACTCTTGCCGGCGCCAGGCGATTCTTCTCGATCTGCGGCTCGGGCTTCACGGCGTTTTGCGCATAGTCGAAAAATCCGCGTCCGCTCTTGCGACCGAGCATGCCCGCCGCGACGAGCTCCTGCTGATAAAGCGAAGGCGTGAAGCGTGGATCCTGGAAGTACGCCTCCCAAATGCTGCGTGTGACCGCGAAGTTGACGTCGAGTCCGATCAAATCCATCAGCTCGAACGGACCCATGCGAAAGCCGCCCGCGTCGCGCATGATCGCGTCGATCGTTGCAAAATCGCTCGCGCGCTCGGCGATCAGGCGCAGCGCTTCGCCGTAGAAAGGACGCGCGCAACGATTGACGATGAAGCCGGGCGTCGATGTCGCGTGAACCGGACTCTTATTCCACGCGGCGGCAGTGTCGTAAAGCGTCTGCGCGATTGCCGGATCGGTGCCAAGGCCACTGACGATCTCGACCAACGGCAACACTGGGGCGGGATTGAAAAAATGCATACCCGCAATGCGCCGGGGATGTTGCATGCCGGCGGCAAGCGTGGTGATCGATAGCGAGGACGTGTTCGTCGCGAGAATAGCGTCGGGCGACACGACGACTTCGAGCTCACGAAACAGCTCGCGCTTCGCTTCGAGATCCTCGACGATCGCTTCGATGACGAGCTTCGCGGACACGACATCGCCGATCGCGTGCACCGGTTGCACGCGTGCCGCCGCTGCTCGCGCCTCGTCCTCTTCGAGCTTGCCGCGCGAAGCGAGCGTGGCAAAGGTATCGGCGAGCTTGCGCCTCGCATCGTTCGCGGCGTTGATGCGCGCGTCGAACAGCAGCACGCGATGGCCCGCTTGCGCCGCGACCTGCGCGATGCCGGATCCCATCGCTCCCGCCCCGAAAACGGCAACCGTCGCTTCGCGCGGCAACGCCGACATCGTCAGCGACCTTTGAACTGCGGCGGGCGCTTGGCGATGAACGCGGCCACGCCTTCGCGATAGTCGAAGCTTTTGCCGAGCTCGCGCTGCAGATCGCGCTCGAGCGCAAGCTGATCTTCGAGCGTTGCGTCTCCGGACGCGTACAGTGCGCGCTTGATCGCCGCGAGTCCCTTCGTCGGCGCGCGCGCCAATTGATCGACAAGCGCGTCGACTTCGGATTGAAACGATGCATCGTCGACGCAGCGCCAGATCAATCCCCAACGTTCGGCTTCTTCGGCCGTGAGCTTGCCGGCGAGCATGGCAAGTCCCATCGCGCGCGCCGATCCGACCAGCCTTGGAAGAAAGAACGTGCCGCCCGAATCGGGCACGAGGCCGATTTTCGCGAACGCCTGAATGAAGCTCGCGCTCCCCTTCGCGATGACGATGTCGCAAGCCAGCGCGATGTTCGCGCCCGCGCCCGCGGCCACGCCATTCACTGCGCACACAACCGGCAGAGGTAACGCGCGCAGCCCGAGCACCAGCGGAAGGTAGTTGCGCTCGATCGAAGCGCCGAGATCGATGGCGGCTTCTCCGGGGGCCACCTCTCGGTCGGACAAATCCTGACCCGCGCAAAAGCCGCGGCCGGCGCCGGTCAACAACAGTACGCGAACGCTCTGATCACGCTTTGCCGTCGCGAGCGCATCGCGCACTTCGCCGTGCATGGCATCGTTGAAGCTGTTCAGCCGATCCGGACGATTGAGCGTCAATCGCGCAACGCCGTCACGCACGTCGAACAGAATGTGCTCGTACGCCATCGCGAGTCAAACGTGCCGGCGATTCTGGACGACGCGAAACCGGCTCGCAACGAACGCCGCGTCGGTCAGCGCCGCATTCGCCGCCGGATTGGCGCCCGTGCCGTGAAAATCCGAGAACGCAGCAGACTGATTGACGAACACTCCGCCGGTCAGGTTGATCGACAGCGCGACGCCGGCGTCTTCTGCAACATCGATCGCCTGCTCGATCACATCGTCGTTCGTCGAGTACAGCGACAGTGTCAGCGCGCCATGTGATTTCGCCGCCTCGCGCGCGATATCCAGACTTTGGTTGGTGTCCCTGGTTGCGATGACGAACGCGATGGGGCCGAACCACTCGGCGAGATACTTGTCGCGCTCCTTCGCGTCCAAACGCACGATGAGCGGCGTGCGAATCGTCGCTTGTGGATATTGCGGGTGCGCGACCGCTTGCGAATCCAGAAGAATGCCGCCAAGTTCGCGCGCGGCACCGATGCGCTTCGTGGTGGCGTCGCTTTGCACCGCACCCAACAACTCGACTGCGCGCGCAGGATCGCCGAGCAGCTTTTGCACACCTTGGGCGAGTGCCGTGGCGACTTCGTCGAACGACTTGCGACCTTCGGCCGTGTCGATTCCATCGGCCGGCAGATAAATGTTCTGCGGCGCCGTGCACATTTGCCCCGTGTAGAGCGACAACGAGAACGCGACGTTGCGCACGACAGCTTTCAGGTCCTGCGCAGAATCGATGACGATCTGGTTGACACCCGCTTTTTCGGTGAACACCTGCGCTTGATGCGCGTTGCGCTCGAGCCAGGTGCCGTTGATCGGACTGCCCGTGAAATCGATGATCTTGACTTCGGGTCGCAGCGCAAGCTTTTGCGCAACGTCGTCGCCCGTATCGTGTGCGAACAGCATGACGACATTCGGATCGAAGCCCGCGTCGCGCAGAGCTTCGCGCGCGATACGTACGCTGATGGCAAGCGGCAGGATCGCGCCCGGATGCGGCTTGACGATGACCGCGTTGCCCGTCGCAAGCGATGCAAACATGCCCGGATAGCCATTCCACGTCGGAAACGTCGAGACACCGATGACCAGGCCAACGCCGCGGGGCACGATGCGAAAGCGCTTCTCCATGCGCAGCGGCTCACTCTTGCCCTGCGGCTTCTCCCACGTGGCCTTGGCCGGAATGCGGCGCATCTCGTCCCAGGCATAGGCGACCGCTTCGAGCCCGCGATCCTGCGCGTGCGGACCGCCGGCCTGGAACGCCATCATGTACGCTTGACCCGTCGTATGCATGACGGCGTGTGCGAGTGTCGCGCTCTCGCGATTGATTCTCTGCAGGATCTCGAGCGACACGCCGACCCACGCTTCGGGACCGCCTTTGCGCCACGCTTGCGCGGCCGCGTCGATCGTCTCGAACATCGCGTCGATCGACGGTTGCGGATAGGTGATGCCGAGATCGAAGCCGTACGGTGAGCGCTCGCGGCCGACCATCTTTGTCGCGCCCTTCTGATCGAGGTCGAACGGCTTGTTCAGCAAGGCATCGAATGCCGCCTTGCCCGCCTCAACCGCATCTTCACCGTAATTACGCGGGCTCGGCGACTCGGGATACGCGCTCCAGTAGCTGCGCTCGGCGATGGCCTGCAATGCGCGGTCGAGCGTTGGGCGATGCTTCTCGAATAAAGGATGGCTCACGGGGCAACTCACTCTTGAATGCTTCGGATGTCGATTCTATTCCTCGCGCGAATGCCGCGAAGTGGAAGGATTGCCGCGCTCACCCAGTTCCGGTTTGATCGAAATCCACGGTCACCTTGTCGCTCGCAGGATAGCTCTGGCACGCGAGAATGAATCCGCGCGCGACCTCGTAATCTTCGAGCGCGAAGTTGACGTCCATGTCGACTTCGCCTTCGACCAATCGACAGCGACACGTCGAGCACACGCCGCCTTTGCACGAATACGGCATCTCGATTCCCTGCGCGAGCCCCGCATCGAGAATGTTCTCGCGTGTGCGATCGAGCGTGAAGGTGCGCGTTGCGCCGTCGAGAACCACCGTGACTTCCGTTTCGGTCGCGCTGCCAAGCTCCAGCACAGGCGCTCGATGCTCGTGCTTGGGAATGCTGGTTGCGAAGCGCTCGATCTTGATGCGCGACTCGGGGTAGCCGCGCGCGCGCAGCATTTCGTGGATCGATTGCATCATGCCGTCGGGTCCGCACAGGAACACGGCATCGACATTGGCGAGCGGCGCCCAATGATCGAGCAAGGCGCCCGCCCGCGCGCCATCGATGCGACCGTGCAATAGCTCGATGTCCTGCGCCTCGCGCGACAGCACATGGACGAGATTGAACCGTTCGAGATAAACGTCCTTCAGCGCCGCGAGCTCCTCGCGAAACATCACCGTGGCCGACGCGCGATTGCCGTAAAACAACGTGAACTGCGCGCGCGGCTCGCTCGCAAACGTCGTCTTTACGATCGACAGTATCGGCGTGATGCCGCTGCCTGCTGCAAATGCAACGTAATGCCGCGCCGCGTCGCGTTCCAGCGGCATGTTGAAATGGCCCATCGGCGGCATGACGTCGAGTGTGTCGCCCACCTTCAGCTGCTCGTTCGCCCAGGTCGAGAACGCCCCCCCCGGCGAGCGCTTGATCGCTATGCGAAGCTGGTCGTCGGCAACGCCGGAGCAGATCGAATACGAACGGCGCACATCCTGACCGGCGATCGCGGTTCGAAGCGTCAGATGCTGTCCGTGCTGGTAGCGAAACTGCTCACGCAACGATTCGGGAACGTCGAACGTGACACAGACCGCGTCACGGGTCTCGCGCTCGACCCGCGCGATCGGCAGCGGATGGAACTTGCTCATTGCTAATGCGGCTTGAAATAATCGAACGGCTCGCTGCACGCACTGCAACGATAAAGCGCCTTGCACGATGTCGATCCGAATTGCGCGATCAACGCCGTTCGCGTCGAGCCGCAGCGCGGGCATTCAATGCGCGCATGTCGCAACCGACTGATGCCGGAGACGTCGACGCGCGACTGCGCTGCGCCAGGCGGTGCGATTCCGAATTCCTTGAGCTTGCGCTTGCCTTCAGGCGCGATGGCATCGGTGGTCCACGCCGGCGCGAGCACGATGTCGACGCGTGATTTTGCGAAGCCTCCGTCGCGTAGCGCAAGGACGATGTCGGCCATGATGACATCGGTCGCCGGGCAGCCGGAATACGTCGGCGTCACGCGCACGACGACGACTTCGTCTTCGAGGGTGACACCGCGCACGATGCCGAGCTCGACGATCGAGAGCACCGGGATCTCCGGATCGGGCACCTGCGCCAGCGCTTGCCACGCGCTCGCAAGCGTCGACTCGACGGTGAAGCGCTCTGCAAGCTCAATCACCATTGCGATCCGGGGTAAGCACGCTGGAGGAATTGCATCTCGGCGAGCAAGCGGCCTAGATGTTCGGTATGCACGCCACCCTTGCCTCCTTGTTGCGACCACGCATCCGCAGGTCGCGCGAGCGTCGCTTCGGCGAGCACGGCGTTGACGCTCTCGTCCCACGGCGCGCGCAGTTCGCGCACGTCCGCGGCAATACCCTCGTCGATCAACCGAGTTTCCAGCGCATCGGGTGTAAACATCTCGCCGGTGAAGCGCCACAACTCGTCGATCGCGTCCTGCATTCGGGCGTGCGACACCTCGGTTCCGTCACCCAGGCGAATCACCCAATCGGTCGAGCGCTCGACGTGATACGACACTTCCTTCACTGCCTTCTGCGCGATCTCGGCGATGCGCACATCGCGCGAGCGCCCGAGGGAACGCAACGCGAGCACGTGCCATTGATCGAACAGGAATTGCCGCGCGATCGTGTCTGCGTAACTGCCGTTCGGTTGCTCGGCGATCAAAAGATTGCGGAACTCGTGCGCATCGCGATGGAACGCGAGCTCGTCCTCGCTGCGTCCCTTCGCCGCTTGCGATTGCGCTTCGACTTGCGACGCGTAAGCGAACCACAATCGCGCTTGCCCGAGAAGATCGAGCCCGACGTTGGTCATCGCGATGTCTTCCTCGAGGATCGGCCCCTTGCCGACCCATTCGGACAAGCGCTGCGCGAGCACGAGGCCATTGTCGGCGAGGCGCAGCAAATAGTCCAAAAGCGGAGGACTTGAAGTCATCGCTCGGACTAGATGTGCTTCACTTCATCCGGCATCGGAAAGAACGTCGGATGCCGATACACCTTGCTGTTCGCCGGCTCGAACAGCGCGTCCTTGTCGCCGGGCGCGGAGGCCACGACGTCGGATGACCTGACCACCCAGATCGACACGCCTTCGTTACGACGCGTGTAAACGTCGCGAGCGTTTTTCATCGCAAGCTCGGCGTCCGGCGCATGCAAGCTGCCGACGTGCTTGTGCGCAAGCCCGTGCTGCGAGCGGATGAACACTTCCCACAGCGGCCATTCCTTGCTCATGCCCGTTCCTTTCACGCGCTATTCTGCTGCGTGCGCTTCGCCTCATGTGCAATCGCCGCCTCACGCACCCACGCGCCGTCCTCCCACGCCTTTATGCGCGTTCTGATGCGGTCGCGATTGCAGGGACCGTTGCCTTTGAGCACGTTGAAAAACTCGCTCCAGTCGATCGCGCCGAAATCGTGATGCTCGCGCTCTGCATTCCATTTCAAGTCGGGGTCGGGAACGCGTAACCCGAGAAAGTCCGCCTGGGGGACCGTCTGATCGACGAAGCGCTGCCGCAATTCATCGTTTGACAACAGCTTGATCTTCCAGCGCATCGACTGCGCCGAGTGAACGCTTTCGGCGTCGGGCGGACCGAACATCATCAGCGATGGCCACCACCAGCGATTGAGCGCGTCCTGCGCCATCGCTTTCTGCTCGGGCGTGCCGTTGCACATCGCGATCATGATGTCGAAGCCCTGGCGCTGATGGAACGACTCTTCCTTGCAGATGCGCACCATTGCCCGCGCGTACGGACCATAGCTGCACCGGCACAACGGAATCTGGTTCATGATCGCTGCACCGTCGACCAGCCAGCCGATCGCCCCGATGTCGGCCCAGTTGAGCGTTGGGTAATTGAAAATCGACGAGTACTTGACCTTGCCAGCGTGCAGGTCGTCGACGAGATCGTCGCGCGACACGCCGAGCGTCTCGCACGCCGAATAGAGATAAAGACCGTGCCCCGCCTCGTCCTGGATCTTCGCCATCAGGATCGCCTTGCGCTTGAGCGTCGGCGCGCGCGTGACCCAGTTGCCTTCGGGCAGCATGCCGACGATCTCCGAATGCGCGTGCTGCTGGATCTGGCGGATCAGCGTCTTTCGATACGCCTCGGGCATCCAGTCCTTCGGCTCGATCTTGACGTCGTCGTCGACGCGGGCTTGGAACGCTAGTTCGTCCGCGCTCAGGTCAGACGCGTCCTGAACTTTCTTGAGGCCGGTGTCGACGAGTTGGGCATACATGGCGTTGCTCCGTCCCTTGCAAGGTGAAATGATACGAAAATACACGGCAATGTGTAAACTGTGTATCATATCGCGTGCCCGTTTCGAATCGACCCACCGATGATCCCGCAGTGGCGCGCTGGGTGCGCCGCGAGCTTGCCGAACGACCCCCGCGTGCGCGTTCGCTCATCGCGACGATCTGGGGTGACACGCTCGCACCGCACGGCGGCGAAGTATGGCTGTCGACATTGATCGATCTCTTGGCGCCGTTCGACATCAACGAGCGACTCGTTCGCACCAGTGTATTTCGCCTCGCGAAAGACGGCTGGCTTGCGGCGGAGACGCGCGGCCGGCGTAGCCGCTATCGACTGACGCGCGACGGCGCACAGCGCTTCGAGCACGCGTACCGGCGCGTCTACACACCGCCCTTGCATCGTTGGGACGGGGCATGGAACGTCGTGATCGCGCGATCGAGCGACGTGCCGTCGGCGAGTCGCAAGCCGTTGCGCGACGCGCTCGCGTGGAACGGCTACGCGATCCTGGTTCCGGGCGTCTACGCGCGTCCGTCGACGCCTGGGCTGGTCGACGACTTTGCGCACGTGGAGAACCGCATCGTGAAATTCATCGCGCGCGACATCGCGGACTCACCGACACAATCGCTAGCGAATCGTGTCGATCAAGCGTGGCAGCTCGGCGAGCTCGCCGCCGACTATCGCGAATTCATCGGCCGTTTCGCGCGCGTCGTCGAAGCTTTTCACTCGGAACGAACAGCATCGCCCAGGCAGGCATTCGTCGTGCGTTCATTGCTGGTGCACGAATACCGGCGCGTGCGACTGCGCGATCCGCAGCTTCCCGCGCGACTGCTACCGACCCACTGGCCGGGGGCGGAGGCGTACTCGCTTTGCCGTGACTTCTATCGCACTGCGATTCCACTCGCCGAAGCGCACCTGGCCAACGTCGTCGCCGCCAATGGCGAAACGCTTCGCGCCGCGCAACCATCGTTGCGGATGCGATTCGCCGCGATTGTTTGAGCTTCCACGCACGCCAAGACGTTGATGGCGCGCGGCCAACTTCGCTCGTTTACGTGGATCGCCGAGATCAGTCCGCGATGTAAACCGGCTCGACGCTCGTAGACAGAAGGGCTGCTTGTTGAGGTGAGGCGGCCTGCCTCCGCGGTATCTGGACTGTTCGAAGCCTCGACGTGCGCCTTCGATAGATCAGCGGACCCGCCTCGCCACCATCCGCAAACCAATACCGCCACTAGCTAGCGGCGGCGAACCGTTAGCGTCGTCCAGCCCTCCATGCGACCGCGGGCGACCGCCCGTTGTTGA
>DATLOI010000161.1:0-29476 GCA_035536295.1 Casimicrobiaceae bacterium | reverse complement strand
GCTTCTAGGCGGTCAAGAGGTCATCAATCGCTGGGTGCTCTCGATGGACCTGACGCCGCTGCAGTTCATGCTGCTCGCGCAGTTCATCATCTTCATTTTGGGATGGCCGCTCGAGTGGACCGAGATCATCGTTATCTTCATGCCGATCTTCATTCCGCTGCTTGCGCATTTCCAGATCGATCCGTTGTTCTTCGGATTGCTCGTTGCGCTGAATCTGCAGACCGCATTCCTTTCGCCGCCGGTTGCGATGGCTGCGTTCTACCTGAAAGGCGTGTCGCCTCCGCATGTCACGTTGAATCAGATCTTCGGCGGCATGATGCCGTTCATGGCAATCCAGCTGGTCGCACTCGCGCTGCTCTACATCTTCCCCGGTATCGGTCTGTGGCTGCCGCAGGTCTTGTATCGCTGAACCGTGTGCGGGCGTTGCCGCGATCGCACGTGACGATCAACCAGATCTTCGCCGGGAGATGCCGTCCATGGTTATCGTCGTCCTCTGCATGGTGCTGATCTATATCTGGCCCGGCCTCACGCTGCGGCTACCCAAGTACCTTTACGGCTGGCGGCGCTGTATGCAGAGCTACATTAATAACTAGTCGCGCGCCTATGTGGCAGTGGTCATGCGTGCGGGACTTCGCGTACGGCGCAATGGCGCTCGGTATCGCAGCGGTCGCATCACCGGTGAGCGCCGCTAGCGAAGACGACTACGCTGCGGCGCGCGAACGCATGCTGCGCGAGGTCGCGGCGATGGCTCGCGACACCGCACGCGAAACCGGTCGCCCGCGCTTTTCAGACGCGGTGATGGCTTCGCTGCGCCGGGTGCCGCGGCATCGCTTCGTCCCGCCTGCGTTGGCGCGCGCGGCCTACGAGAATCGGCCGCTGCCGATCGGCAACGGCCAGACGATCTCGCAACCCTATATCGTCGCGCTGTCGACCGATCTGCTGGATTTGCAGCGCGGCCATTCGGTCCTGGAGATTGGCACGGGCTCCGGCTATCAAGCCGCGGTGCTGGCCGAGATCGTGGCAAGCGTGGCCACGATTGAGATCGTCGAGCCCCTCGGCAGGGAAGCGGCAGCGCGCCTGGCCGGGCTAGGCTATCGTAATGTCGAGGTGCGGATCGGCGACGGCTATCGCGGCTGGCCGGAGAAAGCGCCGTTCGATCGAATCCTGGTCACCGCGGCTGCGCCCGAGGTACCCGAGCCACTGTTCGAGCAGCTGGCACTTGGCGGGCGCATGGTCATTCCGGTCGGTTCGGGACCGTTTGGCCAGCAGCTCCTGTTGATCGAGAAAGAGGCCGATGGTGGCCGCCGCCGCACGCTGGTGCTGCCGGTGCGCTTCGTGCCGTTGACGGGGTCGGGCGTGGAATCGAGCGGGCGTCCGAAACGCTAATGGACGCCGTGAGCGGGGAGGTTGAACGACACTGCGTTGCCGCGATCGCGCTCGCGGAGTAATCTCGAATGTGAATAGGCAACAGGAGGTCGAATGCGAGTCAGCGAGATCCTGCGGATTAAAGGACACACGCTTTACACCACGCTCCCCGGCGGGTCGATTCTCGACGCGGTCAAGGTAATGGCGACCAACGACATCGGATCGCTCGTCGTGATGGATCGCGGGCGCATTGTGGGCATGCTTACCTTTCGCGAGGTGATGCTGGTGCTCGCGCAACGCGAAGGTGCGCTAGGCGATGCGATCGTCGACGACATCTACGAGCGCGATCCTGTGATCGCATCGCCCGATCTGGACATCAACGAGCTACGGGGTGTCATGCTCGAGCGCCACTCGCGCTATGTGCCGGTGATGGACGGCGGGACACTGTTGGGCGTCGTCTCGTTTCATGACGTGGCGAAGGCCGTGTTCGAGGAGAAGAGCCTCGAGGCGGAGCAGCTGCGGGGTTACATCAACGCGTAGCAAGGGGGGTTGGGATCGAGGAGCGAGGATCGAGGGAACGGCAAGGTGAATCGCACGTCGGTGCTGCTCCCTCGATCCTCGATCCCAACCCCTCATCCCGAGGCCTTATTCACCCATCCGTTGACAGTGAATCGGCTGTCGCAAAACGCCTTCGTCGGCACGTGCACCGGCCGCACCTCGTGCATCGCCCGGGCCCACAGGAAAACGATGCTGTTGTGACGCGGCTCGACTGTTTGAAAGCTCTCCGCGCGCGCAAGCTTGCCGTTACGCAGCACGTCGTCGTAAATCAGAAGCTCACCGCCATCGAAGCGCTTCGGTGCGCCGTTGAAGTAATAGACGTAGGTGAGATGCCGTAGCGCGAGCTTGTCGTAATCGGCGTCGGTGTGAACGCCGAAAAAGCTTTGGTCATTGCTTGCCGTGACCTGCGCCTCGATCACGCCGACGGTCACCGGAGGCAAGCGAATCGCGCCTAGCACTTGGGGCATCGCTTCACGCACGCGTCGCGTCACGGGAGCGACGAGCGACTCGGGCGGATTCAGCACCAGCGAATGGCGAATGTCCGGATTCGCGTCCTGCGTGAATGAAGGCACGAACTCGTGCTCTTGCGCGAGGACGGTATCGTAGAGCGTGCGGACTTCGGCGTCGGGCAGAAAGGCCTCGAGCTGCACGACGGTGTGACGAATGATGCGGGGAGCAGTCTCCATGCGAGCGATTTTAAGCGTCGCGCGCCTCGGCCCCAAAAGCGGGTCGAGGATCGAGGATCTAGGATCGTGGGAACGACTGAAACGTGCGATCCGCCTCGCGGTCCCCCTCGATCCTCTATCCTCGCTCCTAACCCCGGTTTCTTATCCCTTAAAGAACACGTAATCGGCCGAATACGGAACGGTTTTCTTCGTCCCCACATTGCTCGCGGCGCACGCATCGACCGGCGCCACGCCGCCCTTCGTGTTGACGCGCTGAATGTAGGTCACGTCCTTGAATGCGCCTTGTCCATTCTCGGCTTTGACGAGCTGCAACGGAATGTTGCCCGCTGCGGCGGGCGCGACAGCAACCTGCTTGCCGGTGACCTTGCTCCCGTCGGCGGCCTCCCAGGTCGGGCCGCCGTAATATTTGCCCATCGCCGCTCGGCTTTTGGCATCGGTCAGTCTCGCGTCGGGTCCGGCGAACACCCACTCGAAGGTTCCGGCGGCGCCGGCCTTCGCGCGACACTCGTAGGTGAGCTCACCCGTTCCGGTCCATGTCATTGCGGCCATTGCCGCACCCGGCGGCTTAACCGCGGCGGGGACATCCATCATCGGCGTGTTCATCGACGAGCTCGACATCATCGGGGCATTCGTACAAGCGCTGAGTAGCGCGCTGGCCACGGCCAGCATTGGAAGGCGTTGCATTGTCTGTCTCCGTAAAGTGGGCGCGAGATCGCCCGACAACGGACGTACGGCGAAATGCCCGCCATGGATGCGGGCAGGGGATGGACAGCTCAGCGCGAGAGCGCGGCGAAGGCTTCATCGACGACGTCGAGCGTGTGATCGATGTCCGCTTCGGTGTGCTGCACCGATAAGTAGAACTTCTCGTTCGGGTTGACGAGTAGCCCGCGCTTCAAGAGTTCCATCGCGAAACGCCAGCCCAGTGACTTGTCGGCGGTCGTCAGATCCATCCAGTTGCGAAGCGGGCGACGGTCGGTGAAGCGAACGCCGAACACTGCGTCCTCGCCGGGCGTTTGCACGGCGAAGCCGCGCCGCTCGCCTGCTGCAACGATCCCTTGACGTAATCGGGAACCGATGCGCGACAGATGCTCGTAGGTGCCCGGCTGCGCGAGCGCGTCGAGCGCTGCAAGGCCCGCCACCGCGCACACAGGATTGCCGTTCAGCGTGTTGGTGGCCCACACGACCTGATCGCGCGAGCGCGAGCGTGCATCCAGGACCGCCATGATGTCGGCACGTCCTGCGATCGCCGCCATCGGAAAGCCGCCCGAGATCGCTTTGCCGTAACACGCAAGATCGGGTACGACTCCGTACGCTTGTTGCGCGCCGCCCCACGCGATGCGAAAGCCGGTGACGATTTCGTCGAATACGAGCACGATGCCGCGCTTCGTCGTGATCTCGCGCAACGCTTCGAGAAAGCCCGGCTCGGGACGCAGCACGCGTTGCAACGGCTCCACGATGACCGCTGCGAGTTCGTCGGCGTGGCGTTCGATCGTTGCCAGCGCAGTCTCGCGATCGTTGAATGGTGCGACCAATACCGTCTCACCGGTTTCGTGCGGAACCCCTATCGAGTCCGGCAGCGCTCTCGGGTAAGGCGAGACCTGCGAAGGCACCGTTCCCCACAACCCGTAGTCGTGCATTCCGTGCCACGCACCCTCGAACTTGAGGATCTTGTTGCGGCGTGTGTGCGCTCGTGCAATGCGCAGCGCATAGAACGTAGCTTCGGTTCCCGAACCCGTGTAATGCACGCAATCCGCGCACGCGATTGCGTCGACGAGCCTTTTGCCGAGCGCGATAGCGGGCTCGTTCAGAAAGTAGAATGTCGTG
Organism: Casimicrobiaceae bacterium; assembly: GCA_035536295.1. Classification (GTDB taxonomy): domain Bacteria; phylum Pseudomonadota; class Gammaproteobacteria; order Burkholderiales; family Casimicrobiaceae; genus VBCG01. The sequence continues at coordinate 25,043 of DATLOI010000161.1, read as the reverse complement.
CCTTTGGGCAACTGCCTGGCGACTGCAGCGACGATTGCAGGATGCGCGTGACCGAGCAGCGCAGGTCCCGACGACAAGTGATAGTCGAGGTACTCGCGTCCCGCGATATCCCATACGCGCGAGCCTTCGCCGCGTGCGACGACGAGATCGAGCTCCGGAGGGAGCACGAACAATCCGGTGCCGCCACCGGCGAGATAGCGGCGCGCGTCGTCCAGCAACGCTTGCTGCGTTGCGTCGCTCATCGACGCGCGGACGTGGCAGGGACCGTATACAGGTAGATCGTCGCGCGATCGTTGAACGTGTAATCGCGCTTTTCGGGAACGTCGAATTGCTCCACCCGATCGATGCGCCAGCCCGGGAGCGGAAAGTCGTGCGTGACCACGCGTGCGCCGGGTCGAAGCTCCGCGGCGAGCTTCGTTGCAACCTTGCCCATGATCGACGGCAGCAAGTAGATCGTAATCACCGACGCTTGCGACAAGTCGGTCGCAAAGAGATCCTGCTCGACGAACAACGCGCGCTCCGCGACTCCGTCACGCTCGGCGAAGCGCCGCGCGAGATCGACGAGCTTCGCGTCGATGTCGACGCCAAGGGCGCGAGCGCCGCGCTTCACGGCGGCGATCACGAGCCTGCCATCACCGGAACCGAGATCGATGACATAGTCGCGCGGACCCACGGCGGCCATCGCGAGCATTGCAACAACGACCGAGTCCGGCGTTGCAGCATAGGGCGACACGCTGCGCTCATCGCCGTCGTTCGCGCACGCGATCGCGCCAAAGCCGATTGCGGCGATCGTGACTGCGAAGCGAGGACGCAATTGCGCGGTCATCCGACTTTCACTGCGCGCCAGCGCGCGCCGTTCTCCAGCGCACCATCGATCGACTTGTCACCCGCCTTGCCAATGAGCTTTACAGGCTTCGCGCCGGCGACTCCCGCAGGCAGTGTGATCGTCACATCGGTCGCGTGAACATTCATCGAATCGACGGGGACCATGCGCTCGCCGCGACTCACCTGCGCGGTGACGCCACCGGCTCGCTGAACGATAGCGAGCTTCAGCGATTGCTGAGCCAGCGTCGAGGGAAGCTTCAACTCCCACTCGCCGTCGATGCGTGCCGGCACCGTGTACAGATACAGCGTCGTGCGTGTCGTGCCTGAAATGTCCACTTTTTCCGGCACGTCCATCTTCACGTAGCGATCGTGCGGCCAGTCGGGAAACGGATAGTCGTGCGACACGACGCGGGCACCTGGCTTCAACTCGCGCAACAGCTTGCCTTCGAGCTTGGGAACCGACGTCGGCAACAGATAAAGCGTCACCACGCTCGCATCGGCCACGTTCGTGTCGAAAAGATCGCGCACATGAAACTGCACGCGATCCGCAATCCCCGCTTTGCGCGCGCGCTCGTTTGCATCGGACACCAGAGGCGCTTCGATATCGACACCGAAGCCGCCTTTGGCCTTGAATCGCGATACTGCGGTGAGCACGAGACGACCGTCACCCGAGCCCAGATCGACGACATAATCGTTCGGGCCGACGCCGCCGAGCTTCAGTATCTCGTCGACGATGACCCACGGAGTCGGCACATAGGGCCCCGCGCTTTCGGGTTTCTTCTCCTGCGCGATCGCGAGTGCGGACAGCGACAACGCGGCGATGGCGATGCTCGCTCGCAACAGCGAAAGTCGGATGCTCATGACGTGAGTGCCCCGAGTCGCAGGATGATCGATCCCCGAGTTTACCGAAACACTTCTAGCGTCGCGTCGTCGGCGTCGTCCATTCCGCCGCGATGTGCGATCGATGCTTTCCAGCGTGCGAGCGCACGCGTGTCGCCCGCCGCGAGCGCACGTAGGTAGTCGAGCGCGATCGCGTGGATGCGCGCCTGCGATCGCGACGACGACTCGCTCCCGAAATGAAAGCACGCGACGCGGCAGAACGAGTCGCTCGGCCACTCGAAGTCGCAATGCGATACGCGTCCCATCGAGACGATCGTCGCATCGGGGAGCGTTTTGAGCGCTCGATCGATATTGCGCCACGCATTGCACATCTGCGGTCGCGACACGAGCGCCGCAACAGGCACACGCACGCGCGTGGCGGCGGCGCGGGCCTGACCGCCGGCGTTGGTCGGATCGAGCAACAGCACACCGCGCGTGGCCTCCCCATCCTGCGCGGCCGCGAGCAACGCGGCGAGCCCCCCCGCCGAGGTGCCGAGATAGATGACATCGTCGAGTTCGAGACGTTTACGGAGCGCGACCAGATCGCGCGCGTTGTCGGCGTGCCGGCCTTCGGGCGCATTCGACGCACACAGGTCGACCGTAACGGCGTTAAGGCCGTTCGCAACGATGGCCTGCGCCCAGCCACGCATGTGCTCGCCGTTGCGAAGATAGCCATGGGCGATCAGAACCGTCGGTGCATCGGGATTGCGGGCATCGAAAACCCGATAGCCGACTTCGCACCCGCGTACCGAAGCAAACGTGGCGCGCGGCGGGGATGGCTCCGCTGCCAGCAGCGGCGCAACGACCAGCAACACCAGTGCGAGACGATGGGTGCGCATTGCGGTGCGTATGATAACGAGTCGCGCATTCAACTCACGAATCGTCATGCGTCGCAGCGCCGGTGTCCTTCTTTTTCGCCGACGCGGCGGAGTTGTCGAAGTGCTGCTCGTGCATCCCGGCGGTCCGTTCTGGCGGAATAAGGACGCGGGTGCATGGACAATTCCCAAAGGCGAAATCGCGCCAGGTGAAGCGCCGCTTGCGTGCGCGCGTCGCGAGCTTCATGAAGAAACGGGTTGCGATGTCGACGGAGCGTTCGTGCCGCTGCCTCCGGTGCGACAAGCGGGAGGCAAGGAAGTCACCGCGTTTGCCATCGAAGGCGACTTCGACTGCGCAAACCTTGCAAGCAACAGCTTCGAGCTCGAATGGCCGCCGCGATCCGGTCGCTTTGCGCATTATCCGGAAGTCGATCGCGCACAATGGTTCACGCTCGATGACGCTGCCGAAAAGATCAATCGAGCGCAGGCCGCCTGGCTGGATTACGTGGCAACCCTTGCAAAAAAGTAGGAAAAAACCCCACGTCCTACAGCATGTTGTCTGACATTTCGTTACAATCTGCGCGTGTTACGTGTTTAAACGGTTTGCAGAGCGTGCTGGAGAAACTGCGGGACAGTCTCACAAGCGAGAGCAGCAGGCGGTCGGCGAGTGGTCGAGGTGCCCGTTTCACGCACGACCCGCGTGACCAAGACCCGACGGTCGTCGAGCCGATTTCAATTCCGGGCCTCGCCGATGACGGCGAGCGCATCGTCCGCCCGGCACTTTTCGTATTGTTCCGTATCGCCGTCGGACCGTCGGCCGACTACTACAGTCCGCGCTTTCTCGCCTTTGAACGGGCGGGGCAAGGTCGCATCGCGTGGCACTGGCCCGCTTTGTTTGCGCCCGCTATTTGGGCGTTCTACCGCCGGCTCTGGATCACCGGGACGATGTTTGCGCTGCTCCCTCTGATCGGCGCCGTATTGATGGTAACGATCGCGCCTTGGTTCGACGATTCGACGCTGCTGTGGCTCGCGTGCGCAGCCCTGCTGACGCTGGTGGCTCCGAATGTGGCAAGCGCATCGCTTGCCAACGCGCTTCTATATCGACGCGTTCGCCGCGCGATACGCGTTGCCGAAAGTCAGGCGTCGAGCGCTTCACAAGTTGCAAGCCGCGTGGGTGGACGGGTTCCCGTCTCTCCGTCTGCGGCGATGTTGCTCGGATCGATCGCCGTCGCGCTCATGTTCGGAACCGTGGGGCCGCTACTCGTCGATGCCTACAACGATCACTCGGTGCGCGTGAAAGTGGCCAAGGCAGTCGCTGGCGTCGCGCCGATCAAAGATCAAGTCGAGGCCGCGTGGTTTGCGCTCGGCAATTGGCCACGGCCCACAGCGGCAATGGAAATACCTGCGCGCGCTGGCGCCGTGCTGTTCGATGAAGTCGTGGTAGACCCCGCCACGGGACGCGTAAGGCTTGCAGTCGGACCGTCGATTCCGGAACTCGGCGGTAAGGCGATTCTGCTCGTGCCTACCGTTGATCGGCTCGAGCGCGTTCAGTGGTTCTGCGTTCCGATCGGCATTGCGGAACGCTATCTTCCCCAAATCTGCAGAAAAGCGTCGCGCTAGTTTACGATTGCGAGCGCACGCTTCGCGCAACGCGCTGTCGTTGCGTGGATGGCAAGGAACTTGCAAACGTGACGGGTGGGGCGCTTAGAGTGCGCCTGTCGGTTCCGTGTTGTATGGAACCAAGCAAGCACCGCCACGGAGACATGCGCGATGAAGTCCATTCTCGATCCGACGTTCAGCTACACACCTGCTGCAAGTACCGATCTGCGCAAGACGTTCGCGCGCATTCGGCGTGAAATGCGCAAGCAGACGCGAATCGATGCAGAGAACGCCGCGAAGGTGTCACCGATCTTCGAACGCCAGCGCGCGGCGGCGGGCCGCTCGCGCTGACAGCGCGCCGGCGATGTAACTACATCGCGTACGGTATCGATCGCGTTTCCAAAGGGTCGGCTGCGTACTGACGTCGAACGTAACCAAAGGGGCGGGGACGCGTGGCTCGGTGCGACTGCCCCACGTGGCGGACGAGATCCGACGCACCGCCCGCCGTGGCGGTCGCATCGCGTTGTAAATCAGTACTGGATCGGAAGCTCTTCCCGCTCGGGTTCTGCGGCCAGCGTCATTAGCGCCATGACTAGCACGCCCGCCATACCGCCGGCCATGAAGGTCACCACGAGCCACCACGCCGATACCATCGTGCAATTCCTCCCAGGCGCGAAGCCTCGACGGGCTTCGCGCATGACGCTGTCAGCCAAACAAGCTGTCGACCACACCTTACCGGGAAGCGCGACAACTCGCAATAACTCGTAGGAAAACTTGCAAGGCAATCGATGTGGGATTTGCAACATCAAGGCGATCCGACGTCGTCCTCCAACGCCTGGTAGACGACCGCGAAGGGAGTCGGCAGCTCGCTCACGTCCATGAGCAGCTGAGCATGAACGAACGACGATAGCGCCTTGAACGCGCCGCGAATCTCGTGCGCGCCGTCGGCTTTCGTCAGCATGCGCCAGCGGGCGCGTCGCGTCGCGGGTCGCATTCGAACCACGATGCCGAGCGGTAGCGATTCGAGCGTCGGATCCTGCGAAAGATAGCTGCCGAACGGCGCGAGCGCGGCGACCTCGAGCGGATTGCGCATCCAGTCGGTATTGATGCGATCGGCGAGTTGCCGCGCACTTGCGACGATGGCGCGGGCGCGCGATCGCGAGAGAGGCTCGACGACGCGTGCGTTGGCGTACTCGCGAAAGCGATCGGTGAGCTGATATTCGCCGCCCTCGCGTCGCGGTGCCAGCAAGCCTTCAGCCACCATTTCCTCGACCATCGTGGCGCCTTCGATCGTGTCGACGCCGAAGTCGTGCTGGATGTCTTCGGCGCGAACGCGCGCACGCTCCGGACCGAGTCCGACGACCCGGCTTAGGACCTTGCTGGTTGCTTCGCGCAGCTTGAACGCGTCGACTCCGAAATACAGGCGCTGGGTGGTGAGCGTACGGGGTCTCATAGCTGTGTGCGGCCAGGGCGGAAGCTATGACAGTAGCATAATTGGGCCGGCTTGCAAATCGGCGGGCCCCGACCCGGGGCGTCGCTTGCTACCCCTGCACGCGGGGATCCCCTCCACCCAGTGGTAGTGCGCGCCGAGCGACGCGGCTTGCGAGCCACGCGGCGGAGCGTCGTGCACGCGTTGCAACGACGTCGACCGGCAACTGCACATAATCGTCGTTGAACACTTCGAAGCTGTAATCGCCGCGATAGCCCATGCGATCGAGCCGACGCACCAGTGCTGCAACGTCTTCACCATGTACGCCTTCGCCGGGGAAGACTCGGAAATGGCGCGCGGTGTTGATGCGCTCCTCGGGCGAGCGAATCTCCTGCCACATGAAATCGGCAAGTTGCACAAGAAAGATGCGATCGGGAAACACGTACTCGAGCTCGTCCAGCTTGGTCGCGGTCGCAAGGATGTGGAACGAGTCGACTGCAAGTCCGAGATTGCTGCGATTGCCGCGCTCGACGATGTCCCAGGCCTGCGGATACTCGTTGACGTATCGCCCCCACGACAGCGCTTCGTAGGCAACGCGGATATTGAGCGGCACGGCCAGCATGGCGAGCTTGGCGAGGTCGCTGGCGAGCGCATCCGGCTCGCCGGTCGCGTGCACCGATGTGGACGAGCACACGAGAAGAAGATCGGAGCCCACCGCGTGACACATATCGAGCATCGCCTTGGCGATGTCGATCTTGTAGGCGTGCAAATGGCCGGACAGGCCCTCGAAGTCGCGTAGCACTTGAAAGCCTGTGACGCGAAGCCCGCTCGCGCGTACGGCGCCCACGGCAGCTTGCACGCCTCCTGCATGGCTGGTCAAATCGCGCGCGGAAAGCATCACCTGTCCGAAGCCCGCCTTGCGCATCGCCGCGAGCTTCTCCTCGAGCGTGCCGGCGAGCGAGATAGTGTCCATCCCGAATGCGGACAGATTCATGAACGTTGCTCGCCTAGATGACTCGCCACCAGCTCGAACGTAACGCCGCCAAGATAAATCTGCGTCAGCGCGCCACGCTCGGTCGGTTGCACCGGCGCGCGATCGATGAACACGACGCCGCGATCACGCAATGCGCGCACGGCAGCAACGACGTCGGGCGCTCCCAGGCCGATGCGCAACAACCGCTCGTCCCACTCGATGTCCTCGGAGCCTTCGGGCGGCTCGATCAGCTGCAGGTAGAAGCGCTTGCAAGGGCTGATCAGCAGCGTGCCTTTGGGAAGAATACCGAAGAACTCGCCGCCGGGCAGCACGTTGCAGCCGAACAGATGGCGGTAGAAGTCAACCCAGTCGCGCGTGCGCTCGCCAAGAATCGTCTGCACGACGCCGAACCAGTGCAGGCCTGCGAGCGCCGGGGGATCGCGTGGCGCACCGGGCAGCGGCGTGAAATCGACGTCGTAAATCGAGATGTCGCCGTGGCGGTCGACGAAGTAGATGAGGCTGTCGCCGACGCCGTGAATGCCAGGGATGTTGAGCTCCATCGCGGATGCGCGTGTCGGCATTTCCCAGGCGCCGTGATCGATCGCATGCTGCCAGGCCACGCCCGCGTCGCGCACGCGCAGCGCGATCGCCGATAGGACCGGAACCGAGGAGGGCGCAGCAAGTCCGGGCAATGCATGCGGATGCGCGTTGACGATCAGGTTCATCGAGCCCTGTCGATAGAGCGTGACTTCCCGCGAGCGATGGCGTGCCACCGGCAGGAAGCCCATCGCCTGCAGCACGGCGCCGAATGCTTGCGGCTGCGTGGTCGCGTACTCGACGAACTCGATGCCTTCCATGCCGAGCGGATTGGTCGGTTCGGGATGTTGCTCGTTGATGGTCATGAATGGGTTTCGATCTGCGCGGCGAGATCGCACGCGGCATCGCTCAAAGGCGCCAGCGATTTGGCGAGAAGCTCTGCGGAGGAGCTTCGCGCCGTTTGCGTGATCACGTTCATTCCGGCAACCACGCGACCTGCGCTGTCACGCACCGGAACGGCGACCGACACCACACCGATTTCCATCATCTGATCGGCAACTGCGTAGCCGTCGCGGCGAACACTTTGCAGCAAGCGGCGCAACGCGGCGGGCGTCGTGGGCGTGCGGTCGGTGTAGCGATTGATGCGCACATGCTCGAGATAGCGTTCGAGCGCTTCCTCGGGAAGCGCGGCAAGCAGCACGAGGCCGATCGATGTCGCGTAAGCAGGAAGGCGTCCGCCGACATTGAGCGTGATCGAGATGATGCGCGATGTCACGCTTCTTGCGAGGTAAAGAATGTCGTCGCCTTCGAGCATCGCGAGCGAGCACGATTCGTCGACGGCTTCGCTCACGCGATCGAGATAGGGCTGCGCGGCGATCACCAATGGCGTCGATGAAAGATAAGCGTGACCGAGCACCAGCAGGCGCGGTTGCAGCGCGAAAAGCCGACCGTCGTCGCTGCCGACGTAGCCAAGGCGCGCTAGCGTGTATAGACAGCGGCGCACGGCAGCGCGGGGAATGCCCGTTTTTTGCGAGAGCTGCGAGATCGACTGGCGCCGTTGGTCGTGCGAGAAGCCGCGAATGACGGCAAGCCCACGCGCGAGCGACGTCATGAAGTTCGGATCGCCCGCGAATGCCTCGATCTCTTCGGTCGGAAGACGCGGCGTTGCATTGGTGCCGGCGTTCGCCGCCGGTAACGTCGCAGTGACGCGCGCGGACTTGCGTAGTGGCTGTGCGTTGGCCATGCGATCAAATGTCGAAAAAGACCGTCTCGCCGGGCCCTTGCAGCACGACGTTCCACTCGAACGCGTTGCCGTTGCGCGTGGCGATCAGCGTTTGCGTGCGCGCTTGGCCCACCGTCGCCAGGACCGGGTCGCGCTCGTTCGCAGCGTCACCGTCGAAATAGAGTCGCGTGACAAGCTGCTTTAGCATGCCGCGCATGAAAATCGTGACATTGAGATGCGGGGCCTGCAGACCTCCGTCCGCAGCGGGGACTCGTCCGGGCTTGATCGTGGTGAATCGAAAGCGCCCGTTCTCGTCGGTGTAGACGCGACCAAAGCCCGTGAAGCGCTCGTCGGCTGGAAGATCGCGCGTATCTTCGGGATGCGCGTACTTGCCTTGCGCGTTCGCCTGCCACACTTCGAGCATCGCGTCGGTGACCGGAGCGCCGTCGCCATCGATCATGCGTCCGCCGACGCTGATGCGCTCACCAGCGACGCCTTCGGGCGCGAAGTTATCGTCGACGAGCCAGGTCATGCCGATGTGAAGGTAGGGGCCGATCGTTTGGGATGAGGTCGTGTACATGGTCGTGTCAGGCCGCAAAAGGATTTTCGGTTGGCGTTTCGTCGCGACCTCGCAGCACGATGTCGAAGCGATAACCGAGTGCTTGTTCGGGAATCGTGTGCTCCCATTCGAACGTGCTGACCAGGCGCGCTCGAGCCTTGGCATCGGGAACGCTCATGTACATCGGGTCGTACTCGAGTAGCGGGTCGCCGGGAAAATACATCTGCGTGACCAATCGCGTCAGAAACGACGGGCCGAACACCGAAAAGTGGATGTGCGCGGGACGCCACGCGTTGTGATGATTGCGCCACGGATACTCGCCGGGCTTGATGGTCACGAAGCGATAGCTGCCGCGCGCGTCGGTCAACGTGCGGCCCGCGCCGAAAAAGTTCGGATCGATCGGCGCGTTGTGGCTGTCGAGCGGATGCGGATAGCGGCCTGCCGAATTCGCCTGCCAGATCTCGACCAACGTGTTCGGAACGGGCTTGCCGTTGGCATCCAGGACCCGGCCGGTGACGACGATGCGTTCGCCGATCGGATCGCCTTCCCCTTGTTTGGTCAGATCCCAATCGTTCGCGCGAATGCGCTCGAATCCGAACACGGGTCCGGTGATCTCGGAGAGCGACGCCTGGATCGGCAACAGCGGCTCACGCGGCGAGCGCTTCACCGTCGATGCGTACGGCGGGTAGTAGTAGTCCGGCTGCGTGTCGCGATCCGGCTTGCGATAGCCGGCAAGTTGCGGCGGAGGCTTGGCGCTCATCGGGATACCTTCCGTTGCGCAACGCGCAGTGGCACGCCGGTCAATCGTTGCAATTCGTCCAACGGCAATCCTGCGACGATGTCGGTGACGACGAGACCCTGCGGCGTCACGTCGATCACGGCAAGATCGGTGTAAATGCGGCTCACGCATTTGAGAGCCGTCACCGGGTAGCTGCATTTGGCGACGATCTTGGATTCTCCGGACTTGGTCAGGTGCTCCATCATCACGAACGTTTGCTTCGCACCGATGGCAAGGTCCATGGCACCGCCGACCGCCGGGATCGCGTCCTTGGCACCCGTGTGCCAGTTCGCGAGGTCGCCGTCGACCGACACCTGAAACGCGCCGAGGACGCACGTATCGAGATGACCGCCGCGCATCATCGCGAACGAATCCGCGTGATGAAAAAACGACGCGCCTGGCAGCGTTGTCACCGGTTGCTTGCCGGCATTGATGAGATCGGGGTCGCTTGCACCTTCGGCTGGCGCGGGACCCATGCCGAGCAAACCGTTCTCGGTATGCAGCACGATCTCGCGATCCTTCGGCAGATGATTGGCCACGAGCGTCGGCAAGCCGATGCCGAGATTCACGTAGGCGCCGTCGGGGATGTCGCGAGCGACGCGCGCTGCCATTTCGTTGCGGGTATAGCGTTGCATGCTGTTTTCCTTCACGCGGCCGCGCCGGGCTGGACAATCGGTTTCGCGGCGTCGGGCACTTCGACGACGCGCTTGACGAAAATGCCCGGTGTCACGATCGCTTCCGGATCGAGGTCACCCAGATTCACGACTTCGCGCACTTGCGCGATCGTGACTTGCGCCGCACTCGCCATGATCGGTCCGAAGTTGCGCGCGGTCTTGCGATAGACCAGATTACCGAAGCGATCGCCGCGCAGCGCCTTGATCAGCGCGAAATCGGCGTGGATCGGAAATTCGAGTACGTAGGATCTGCCGGCGATGACACGCGTCTCCTTGCCTTGCGCGAGCTCGGTGCCAAATCCGGTCGGTGTGTAAAACGCACCGATGCCAGCGCCCGCGGCGCGAATGCGCTCGGCGAGATTGCCTTGCGGCACCAGCTCGAGCTCGAGCTCGCCGGCTTTCCACGCTGCGTCGAAGTGCCACGAGTCGGTCTGGCGAGGAAAGCTGCACACGATCTTTCTCACGCGCTTCGCCTTGATCAACGCGGCAAGGCCGGTGTCACCGTTGCCCGCATTGTTGTTGACGATTGTAAGATCGCTGGCGCCGAGCGCGATCAGCGCGTCGATCAATTCGACCGGCATGCCGGCGGTGCCGAAGCCGCCGATCATGATCGTGGCGCCGTCGCGAATATCCGCGACCGCGTCGGTGACTGAGGGAACGGTCTTGTCGATCATCGAAAAATCCCAATGGGTGTTCGAGCTTGCGCGTCGAGGAGCGCCAGCGTTTTTGTCCGGATGCGTCGCGCACGCTCGCGCGCATCGACGGATTTCGCGAGCGTGCGCATCGGCACTTCGAGGCTGATGGGAATTTGTCGCGGTAATGCGCGAAGCAAACCCGCGAGATCAAGACCTCCGTCGCCTGGCATCAGGCGCTCGGCGCGCGCCTGGTGCAACAGCGTTTCGGTGTCATGCGGACGTTCGCTGGGGGCGTCGCAAAGCTGCACATACGGCAATCGCGACGCGGGAATGTTCGCGAGATTGTGCGGGGTGTGACCGGCGCGATCGAAATGGATCGCGTCGATCAAAACGCCCGCGTCGTTCACCGCCGAGCGTTCGATGATCCGCAGCGCCGAGGGCACATCGCGCACGTCGGTCCAGGGCATCGGCTCGATGCAAAGCGACAGACGAAGCGGTTTCGCCAATGCGGCCAGTGCTGCGAAATTCGCGGCCAGCCGCGATTGGTCGGCATCATTGCCCGCTACGAGCACATGGCGTGCACCCAAACGTGCGCCGGTTTCGAGCACCGGCAGGTAATCGGTAACGTCGGTCGTGGGCTTCAGTCGCAGAATCTCGATGTCGAGCACTTGCACGCCGGTCGACGCGAGACGACGCGCGATCTCGCGCACCATCGGCGTATCGCCAATCACCGGATAGACGGGCTCCTCGGCCGTTGCGGGCAGAAGACGCAAGCCAAGGTGCGAATAGCCTGCGACCTCGGCGCACGCAACCATTTCGACTGGTGGCAGTTCGAGGACGGTCAGTGCCGCGAGCGAGAGGAGGCGAGGCGAGTTCGGCATGCGTCAGGCCGTCGCGGGCTTTGCGTGCCCGCCGAGAAACAAGCGATTGAGATCAGGATCGCCCAGCAGCGTGTCGGCGGGGCGGTCAAGTGCGAGGCGCCCCATTTGGAGGACCAGCGCACGGTTCGCATACTTCAGTGCAGTGCGCACGTTCTGCTCCACCATCAACACTGTGGTGCCCGCATCGGCTAACGATCGCAGCAACGACATTACATCGTGGACGAGCTTCGGTGAGAGCCCAATCGAAGGCTCGTCGATCAACAGCACGCGCGGGCGCAACAACAACGCGCGGCCGATCTCGAGTTGCTTCTGCTCACCGCCCGACATCGTCGACGCCTGGTTGTCGATGCGTTCGCGAATGCGCGGAAAGCGCTCGAGCACTGCCTCGATGCGTTGCGGAAGCTGATGGCGCGGCAACGTGATGCCGCCAAGCTCCAGGTTGTGGCGCACCGACAGCGAGCCGAAGAGATTGCGCCCCTGCGGAACGAACGCCATGCCCTCGGCGAGCAAGCGTCGTGGCGTAATGCCGTTGATGCGCTTGCCTTCGAAGCGGACTTCACCGGCGCGCGGGATCAGCATTCCGAACAGCGTTTTCAACACCGTCGACTTGCCGGCGCCGTTGGGTCCGATCAACAGCGTGATCTCGCCTTGGCGGACGTCGAGTGTCGTCTCGTTGAGGATCGTGAGGCTCGGACTGTAACCGGCGACGACCTTGTCGAACTCGATGATTCTCTCGGGCATGGTTGTCACTCAATTGCCAAGATACGCGTCAAGCACGGCACGATTCGACTGTACGTCCTTCGGCGGACCCTCCGCGAGCACCTTGCCCTCGACCATGCAGATCACGTGCGGGCACAGCTTCATGACGAAGTCCATGTTGTGCTCGATCACGACGAAGCTGCCGCCTTGCGTGCGGTTCAGGTCGATCAACAGCTCACGCAGCTGATCGACGAGGCTCGGATTGACTCCCGCGCACGGTTCGTCGAGGAGCACGAGGCGCGGCTGGGGCATGAACGCCATCGCGATATCGATCAGTTTTTGCTGGCCATACGATAGGCTTCCCGCGGGCAGGTGCGCGACGTGCTGCAGACGAAACAGGTTGATCATTTGATCGGCTTGACTCCCCAACCCGGCGTCCGGCTTGGCAAGCAGACGCGACGCGAGCGAGCCTTTGAACTCCTGAGCGGCGACGATCAGGTTGTCGCGCACCGACAGTTGCCCGAACACCTGCAATGTCTGGAACGTGCGTCCGACGCGGCGGCGAGAAAGCTCGAGCGGCGAGCGGCCGGTGATGTCCTCGCCGCAGAACTCGACAGCGCCCGACGTCGGGCGAATCTGGCCGAGGATGCTGTTGAAGAGTGTCGTCTTGCCGGAGCCATTGGGGCCGATGACACCGACGATCTCGCCTGGCTCCACCGCGAACGACACGCCGTCGACCGCCTTGATCGCGCCGTAGTGCTTGCGCACATCCTTGACCGCGAGGAACGACGCGCTCGTCATCGCGCTTCCTTCGCGCGACGGAAGCGCTCTGGAAGCGACAACAATCCGCCGGGTAGCCACAGCATCAGAAGCACAACGGCGATGCCGAAGACCGCGAGATACCAGGTCTGCATGAACTTGAGCCAGGGCAGCGTCGATCCGCGCAAGAGCTCGGGGAGCAGAATGATGATCACAGTGCCGATCACCGGTCCGAAAAACCGCCCCGAGCCGCCGACGATCACTGCAAGCAGCATCATCAGCGACGTCGAGAAATGGAATGGACCCGGTTCGATGAACTCGACGAGGGAAGCGTAGAAGACGCCGGCGACGCCCGCACACGCTGCGCCGATCGCGAAGGCGAGGAGCGTGTACGCCGTGATGTTGACGCCCAGACTCTCGGCGCGAATCGGATTGTCCCGCAAGGCTGCAAATGCGCGTCCCCACGGCGAGCGCAGCAGCCACCACAACAGCGCGCCCAGAATGACAAGCGCGCCGAGCGTGAAATAGAAGTAGGCACGATAGCCGCCAAGAGCGAACCCCAGGATGCTCGGTCGCGGAATGTTCGAGATGCCGAACGTGCCGCCGGTGAGCTTCTCCTCGTTTCGCATCACCAGGAAGACCAGGACGTTGAAGCCGAGCGTTGCGAACGCGAGGTAATGGTGCTGGACGCGCAACGCCGGGAAGCCGACGGCAAGGCCGACAACGAAGCAGATGAGCGCAGCGATCGGCAACACGAGCAGGAACGGTACGCCGAGCTTCAAGAGGATCGCCGCCGTGTACGCGCCGATCCCGAGAAACGCCGCCTGGCCGAGTGACATCTGGCCCGCGTATCCGACGGTGAGGTTGAGCCCCATCGTTGCCATCAGATACACGCAATAAAGCGTCAAAAGATAAACCTCGCTGCGCTTGGCGCTCGCCGCAAAAACGCAGAGCGCGACGATGGCGGCAACCAGCAGTGCGAGCTTTAGCAACGAGCGGCTGCTCCTGACGGCGTTCGTGTTCGCAGCGATCGTGGCGCTCATACCTTGCGCTCCTCGGCCTTGCCCAACAGCCCCTCGGGTCGTAACAGAATCACCACGAGGAACAGCATCAGCGCCACGCCTTCCTTGTACGCCGGCGAAACATAGAAGCCGACGAGATTCTCGAGGACGCCGATCAGCACACCGCCTAACAGCGCGCCGCGCGTCTGATTGAAGCCGCCGATGATCGCCGCGAGAAACGCCTTGAGACCGATCGAGTCGCCCATGTCGAATTTCGCGAGATAGGTCGGCGTGATCAATAACGCGGTGACGACCGCGAGCACGGCGTTGATCAGGAACGTGTAGAGCACCATGCGCCTGACATCGATGCCGAGCACTCGCGCGGCGTCGGTGTTTTGCGCGACTGCCTGCATTGCGCGACCCGTCACCGTCTTCGTCACGAACGTCTGCAAGCCGATGACAATGAGACCGGCGATCACGAGCGTGCCGATGTCCGCAAAGGAGACCGTTACGCCGGCAAGCGAAAACTGTCCCGCAGGGAAGGGGCTCGCAAACTGATGCGCTTCGGCGCTGTAGCCGGCGCGCACCGCTGTCTTCAGCGCAATCGCCAGCCCGAGCGTTGCGATCACCAGTGGAATGACGCCATGGCGAATCAGCGGATCGACGATGACGCGCTTGAATCCGTAGCCGAGCACGAGCATCGCCGCGAGGCAGGTCGCTAGAAATGCGAGCCACAGGGGCATCCCGAGCGCGAGTCCAAACAGCAATGTGAACGCGGGCAGCATCACGAATTCGCCCTGCGCGAAGTTGATCGTTCCGGATGCCTGCCACAGCAACGTGAAGCCGAGTGCCGCTAGCGCGTAGATCGCGCCGGTCGCCGTGCCGGAGACGATGAGCTGGATGAGATCAGCCATGGGAATCTCGCCGATAAGTGCGGGAGCAGCGGGGCGGCCAAGCCCCGTGCCGACGACTATTTACCCGAAGCAGGAGGCAGCGTCTCTATGACGACCTGCTTGCCGTTTTGCACCTTCACGAGAAAGCTCTCGCGATCGAGATCACCGTTCTTGTCGAACGTCACGTCCAGTAGAACGCCAGGCGATTCCTTCGCGCTGATCTGCGCGCCTTTCAGCGCGGCGGCGAGCGCTTTCGAGTCGACCTTGCCGATCTTTTCGGTCATGGCCTTGACGACGTACATGCCGCTGTAGCCTTTCATGCCGTTGTGGTCGCTCTTGTACTTGAATTCCTTCTGGAACTTGTCGTCGAACGATTTGATCGTAGGTTGCGGCGCATCGACGGTGAGCCCGACGTGCGCAATAGCGCCGTTCGCTGCATCGCCGGCGAGCTCGATCACCTTTTGGCCGGTGAGCGTGGTTTCGCCGATGATCGGCTTGTCGTAGCCTTGCTTTTTCAGCTCGCGCAAAGCGCGCGCCGACTCTTCCTCGTTCGTATAGACGAACAATGCGTCGGCGTTGCTCTGCTTCGCTCGAAGAACGGCGCCGGAGAAATCGACCTGACCCGGATCGGTCGGGATGTCGGCGACGATTTTGACGCCGGCACTTTCGAGCGCCTTGGTGATCGAATCGCGTCCGCCTTTGCCGAAATCGTTGTTGACCCAAATCAGCGCCACCGACTTGGCCTTGGCGCCGTCGCGGATGTACTTCGCGACTTTCGGCATCGCAGTGGCCTGCGTGAACGACGTGCGGAAGACGTAGTCGTTGCCTTGCTGGGTGATCCCCGCTGCTTCGCCGCCGGTGAAGTTCGGGATCTGCGCGCGACGTGTTTCGGCCATGCTCACCATGATCGAGCCGGAGAAGACCGGACCCATCACGACGTAGACGTTCTCGTCGACAGCTTTCTGGGCCAGCGCCTTGGCGATTCCCGGATTGGTCTGCGTGTCGTAGCTCGCGTACTCGACTTTGCGGCCGAGAATTCCACCCGCCGCGTTGATTTCCTTCACCGCGAGCTTGACGCCGTTGTCGAAGTTGGTGCCTGCGGTGGCGCCGGTCCCGGATAGCTCGACGAGCCCGGCGATTTTGATTTGCGCTAGCGCGGCACACGGCACGGCCAAGGCGATCGCGGCCGCCAGAAGCGTTGATTTCCTCATCACTCCTCCTCGTTTGTTGTATCGATAATCGAACTGATGTTCGACAATCGCACAAAACTGTAGAGTAGCGGCGACCATCGTGTCAACTCGATATTCGAACAAGTGTGCGATAATCGATCCGAAATCATGGTTCTCCAGGAGCAAACCGATGAGCGCAAAACGCGTCAGCAGCAGCACCGTGGCGACCGACCTTGCCTCGTATCGAGGCGACCCCGACTTCATGGCGTCGCTCGCTCGGGGCCTGGCGATCATTCGCGCGTTCTCCGGAGGCACCGGCCGGCGCACGATCGGCACACTTGCTCGAGCAACCGGCCTTTCGCGCGCCGCAGTCCGGCGCTGCCTCTACACATTGCATCGACTCGGCTATGTCGGCCTCGACGAGCGCGGCCATTACACGCTGCGCCCTGCGATTCTTTCACTAGGGTACGCGTTCCTGTCATCCTCATCTCTGGCGGCGACTGCACGACCGCTGCTCGATCAGGTGAGCGAGCGCGTGCACGAGTCGTGTTCGATGGCGGTGCTGGATGGGGATGCGATTGTCTACCTCGCTCGCTCGGCCGCCTCGCGCCGCATCATGTCGATCGATCTTGGCGTCGGCAGCCGCCTTCCGGCCTGGTGCACGTCGATGGGACGCGTGCTTCTCGCCGCCCTTCCACAAGCCGAGCAGGACGACTATCTGGCACGTGTCGCGCCCATCGCGTATACGGCGCACACGGTGATCAAGCGCGAACGCTTGAAGAGCATGCTTGCCGAGGTCGCGCGCAGCGGCTACGCAGTCGTCGACGAAGAGCTCGAGCTCGGCTTGCGTTCGATGGCCGTGCCGGTTCGCGATCTCGCCGGACAAGTCGTCGCGGCGCTCAACGTCAGCGCGCACGCCTCGCGCGTCAGCATTGCGGAACTCAAGCGCAAGTGCCTGGCACCGTTGAGCGAAGCAGCGAGCGAGCTTTCCCACGCGCTGCCCGCATGAGTTCATTGCGCATCAGCGAGGAGCGCGGGGTTCGCTATATGCACTTCGGCTCGCGCTGGGTGCAGGGCGCAATGCGAATGTCGCGCCCCTTCGCGCTCGAGCTCGAGTACACACGCTACATGCTGTTTCCGCTATTGCTGCGATCCGATCCGAGCTGGCCCCGGCGAGTGCTGCTGATCGGTCTTGGCGCCGGCTCGCTCACCAAGTTCCTGTATCGCGAGCGTCCGCGCGCAAGCCTCGATGTCGTCGAGATTCGCGAGGACGTCATGCATGCGGCGCGCGAGTTCTTTCGCGTGCCCGACGATGCCGCGCGCGTCTCGATCAAGATCGCCGACGGCGCGCACTTCGTCGCCGGACGCGACGAGCATTACGACCTGATCCTGATCGATGGCTACGATGCACGCGGTCGCGTCGGATCGCTCGACACGCCGCTCTTCCATCGGCACTGCCGTGCGCGGTTGCGACGTGACGGCATCGTGACGACGAATTTGTTGTCGAGACATCGAGGCGTCGATGAAAGCCTCGAACGAATGCGGGCGGCACACGACGGGCGCGCGTTCGCGCTTCCTCCGTGTGCGAGCGGCAACATCGTGGTCGTAGGAGTCGCCGGCGCTGCGATCGAGCTCGATGGAAGCGTGCTTGCGCCGCGGGCGCGAGCGCTACGGGAGGCGAGCGGACTCGACCTTGGGCCGCTCGTGAAAAAGCTCGATCGCGCGAAAGCGGGCGCGCCGAGCGTGATCTAAGGCGAGCGACAGGTTCGCTAGTTTGCGCGAAACCGTACGCGCAGAACCTTCTTGTCGTATTCGGCTTCGGTGCGAAGCGTGATCTCCTCGCCGCTTGCCGCGAACACGCGTCCCCCGGCAGCCCGGCAGACGTTGCGCTCGTATTGACACGGCCCCATTTCCGGATGTCGCTTGCACAGCGCGAGCACCTTGGGTCCGAACTCGATCACGGTCTGACGGCGAACGCCTGCTTCATCGACGACGCACACATAGATCGCATCGGCGGGGAGCACCACGGGAGGCACTGCGGCCACCGGCGGGCGCGGCTGCTCGGGAGGGATCGGAGTGGTCGGGGCCGGCGGAAGCTCGCGACGGACCACCGGCGCGCTCGCTTGATCGGCGGGCGGCGTCAGGGGTATCGGTGTCGGCGGCGAGGGCGGCGAGGGCGGCGAGGGCGGCGGCGCGGCGCAAGCGGCAACGAACAGCGCAAGCGCAGCGGACACCAAGCGAGCGTTCATTTGCCGAGGATGCCAGATTTCCGGCGTAAAGAGCGTGTGTTACGACGCATGCGCTGCGTGAGCGCCGCTCACTGTTGCGTCACCGCGTCGTCACATCGCTTACTCGTCCGTGCCGGAACGTCACTGCCATCATTCCGTCGGACGTGCGATAGAACCAGCGCTCGATCGGCACGATGCCGTCGATCGTCACATTCATCTCGCGCGGTCGCCCCAGCCGATCATAGATGTTGCGGGGTGAGAGGCCGACGATATCGGCCATTGCGCCGCGCAGCTGCATCGACGCGGCGTACGAGGTCTGCTTCAGACGCGTCGGACCGGTATCGATGATGACGCCCGCCGCGCACGGATGATCGGTGTATACGACCTCGGTGCGTCCCTGGCAACGATAGACGTTGCTCGCCGCTGCCTCGGCCACGAGCACCAGCGAAGCAATAGCCACGCAGCATCGCCTTGTTTTTCGCATGCTCGAACACTACGCCGCTCTCGTGCATCGGCATAGCTACTGCCGGCTTGCAAATTACGTCGTCCAAACACCGACTCGCCCGGCCGGCGGCGATGCGGCCGGCCACTTCCGACGCTCCGACATACGCGGATGGCAAGCGGCCGAACAATCCAGCTTGGGTTGTCCGCGACCAGGAGATTGTCATGAAGCGATACTCTGTTCGAATCGCCGCCGCCGTGCTATCGAGCGCGGCCACCTTTGCGTGCTTTGCACAGACCTCCCCGGCACCGCCTGCGGCGGGTGGGGTAGCGACGACGCCACCCGCGGCGGGCGGCGTTATCACCACGCCACCGGCGGCAACGCCACCGTCGACCAGCGCTCCGGCGAACACCACCCCGTCTGCGGGGAGGGGGCTCAACAATCAGCCGAAATCGCCGAGCAACGCGACGCCGCCTCGCTCCGATGCGCTGGGCTCGGGAACGACCGGCATCAGCGGGGGCGTACCCGCCATCGGGGGCGTGACCCCGAATCGAGCCGAGCTCGCGTCCTCCGCGTTCACCAAGCTCGACGCGGGCAGCCGCGGCTACATCACGCTAGACGACGTGCGGCAGCTCCAGGGCTTCGAGAGCGCATTTCGCCAGGCGGACCAAAACGGCGATGGTCGCCTCAATGCATCCGAATTCAACGTTGCCTGGGCCATGTATACCGGCAACGTTCGTTGACTTCTGTCAGGGAGCCCGTCATGCAAGCCGTCACCGACAGCACGTTCAAGACCGATGTCCTCGATGCGAAGCTGCCCGTGCTGGTCGATTTCTGGGCACCTTGGTGCGGCCCCTGCCGCGCCGTCGCCCCGGTCCTCGAAGCACTCGCCAGCGAATTCGCGGGGCGCCTGAAGATCGTGAAAATGAATGTCGACGAGAATCAGGACATTCCCGGCTCGCTCGGCGTTCGGAGCATCCCGACGCTCGTCGTTTTCAAGGACGGCAAGGCGCTCGAAGGCGCAGTCGGCGCGCTGTCCGCAGTGCAGTTGAAGCAGTTTGTCGAGCCCCATCTTGCCATGTCGGCGGCGTAACATGGGCGGATGAGCCACGACCCGCACGGAACACGACTTCCGATCAAGCTGGACACGACGACCAACGGCGAGTTCGCGCCGATTCCGCTTTCAGCCGTACATCGTCACGCGCGCGCACTCGCGATCGAGGCTGCCAGCGCCAATGCGAAGAAGCTTGGCTTGTCGCGGCGCGCGTTTCTCGTGTCTGCGTGCGGCGCGGCATCCACGCTCCTCGCATTCGATCGAGCCTATGCATCGGTTCGTCCTCGCGGTGGCTTTTACGAACTGCCTCCGGATAGCGCGCTGGATGCTCAACTTGCGCGCTCGACACTCGATGCGAACGATTTCGTGTTCGACGTGCAGGGACACTTTGTCAATCCGACCGGTGCATGGACGAAGTCGCTGCCGCCGGGGAGCCAGCCGCTTTTGTCTTTCGCGCGCAACAAGGCTTGCGCAACCGCGAATGAACCGGGGCTGGATTATCTCGCCTGCCTGGATGGCGAAGCATTCATCAAGGACGTCTTTCTCGATTCGGACACCGACGTCGTCGTGCTCTCGTTCGTGCCGTCCACGCGCCGTGGCGAGCCACTGACGATCGAGGAGGCCACCGCGACGGCTCGCATCGTCGAGAAGATGGAAGGCACGCATCGCATGCTGCTGCACGGGAGAGTCAATCCCAATCAGGAAGGCGATCTCGAAGCGATGGACATGCTCGCCGAGCGTTATCGCGTCGCCGCATGGAAGACGTACACGCAATGGGGACCGGACCGCCGGGGCTTTTTTCTCGACGACGACGTGGGCCTTACGCTGATCGAGCGCGCGCGCAAGCTCGGCGTTCGCAACATCGCCGTGCACAAGGGCCTGCCGTTCGGAAAGCAGAGTTACGAGCATTCGACCTGTGCCGACATCGGACGCGTTGCCAAGCGCTTTCCGGACGTCAACTTCCTCGTTTATCACTCCGGGTTTGTCGCCGGTGCGGCCGAAGGTCCGTACGACGCGCGGCGCAGCGACGGCGTCGATGCGCTGGTGACGAGCCTCAAAGAAAATGGCATCGCGCCGGGCGCGAATGTCTATGCCGAGCTCGGATCGACCTGGCGATTCTTGATGCGCGACCCCGACGCAGCCGCGCACGTGCTCGGCAAGCTCTTCCTCGCAGTCGGCGAAGACAACGTGCTATGGGGCACTGACTCGATCTGGTATGGCTCGCCGCAGGATCAGATCCAGGCGTTTCGCGCTTTTCAGATCTCCGACGCGTATGTGAGCCGGTACGGGTATCCGAAGTTGACGCCGGCGTTGCGGGCCAAGGTGTTCGGGCGCAACGCGCTGAAGGTTTATCGAATCGACGAGGGTGTGCTCCGCAAGCACCTTCCGCGCGACCGAGTCGCCCGTGATCGGCGCGCGTATCGCGAGTTTCCCGATCCGACCTTCGCGACGCGCGGGCCTCGCACGCGTCGCGAATTCATGACGCTCAAAGCCTGGGGCGGATGAAATCTGGCCAAAAGTAAAACCACTTTTGGCCAATGAGTCTTCCCAAAAATCGGCGGCAGAGCCGCACGATTTTTGGCAGAACGGCACGCAACTAAAGCCTAATAGCGATACCACCTCCGATTGTCGTAGTAGTAGTCGCGATCATAGTAGCCGTTGCGATAGTAGTCGTCGCGAGTGTTGCGATCCCGATAGCCGTAGCGATCGTAGCGCTCGTCGCGGTTGCGTCCGATCTGATTTCCGATGACGCCACCGACGACGCCCCCGCCGACCGCGCCGAGCGTGTCACCGGTGAGCGCTGCGCCTGCCGCTGCGCCGATACCGGCGCCCACCAGCGTTCCGCGCTCCTGATAGTCCATTGTGCTGCATCCTGCGAGCGCAATGACCAGCGCCGATGCGCCTGCAAGCTTTGCGATGTTGCCGTTCATCTCGTTAATCTCCGTAGGAGCCATCACGCGAATGCGAGAATGCTCACACGCGCCAGCTCGGTAAGGGCACTATGCTTGATTCGATTTGCATGACGAACGCGTCGATAGCGCGATGACTTGTAGGAACATTGCGTGGCGTCATGACGATGTACAGCCGTCGCACTGCTACCGGCGCTGCCCGTTGCGTGAACGTCAACCCGCGCACCCAGCCTCGCGTCAGTGACGCGCGTATGATTCTCGATCCCTCATCACTCCGCTTTCAAGAGTCATGAACGACGCCGGCTCTGCAAACTACGTGATCGATCTGGGTGCGCCGCCGACGCTTCGCGTTTCGGGAACCACCGCGCGCTTTCCGGTCCGGCGCATCTTCTGCGTCGGACGCAACTATGCCGAGCACGCGCGCGAAATGGGCCACGATCCGGAACGCGAGCCGCCGTTTTTTTTCATGAAGCCGGCGACGGCAATCGTGAACGACGGAGCAACGCTCCCATTCCCGGTTGGCTCGCGTGACGTTCATCATGAGATCGAATTGGTCGTCGCCCTCGGCACGCAGGCGCGCGATGTCGACGTGGAACGTGCGCTGGAGCACGTCTGGGGCTACACGGTGGGACTCGACATGACCCGGCGCGACCTGCAGGGCGAGGCGAAAAAGCTCGGCCGCCCTTGGGAAATGGGCAAGTCGTTCGACGCATCGGCGCCGTGCGGTGATTTGCGGCCAGCAGCCGAGATCGGTCATCCGTCAAGCGGCGCCATCTGGCTCGAGGTGAACGGCGCCAGAAGGCAGAGCGGCGATCTTTCGCAGCAGATCTGGAGCGTTCCCGAGCAGATCGCCCACTTGTCGCGACTCGTCACGCTGCTTCCGGGCGATCTCATCTTTACCGGAACGCCAGCGGGTGTCGGGGCAGTGCACCCCGGTGACCGGCTGAAAGGCCATATCGACAGCATAGGCGATCTGACGATGCAGTACGCGAAGTAGCGGTGCGAAATGCCGCGGCGTCGGTCATTGCGTCGCGTGCGAATTCAAGGAGACAACGATGAAGTCGTGGATGAGCGCATTCGCGGTGGCCATGATCCTTGCAACCGCTCCGGCGATTGCGCAGGATCGCTATCCCAACAAGCCGATCCGGCTCGTCGTGCCGTTCCCCGCCGGGGGATCGACCGACATCATCGGTCGCTTGGTGGCGCAGAAACTGTCGGAGCGTCTCGGCCAGTCCGTCG
Organism: Casimicrobiaceae bacterium; assembly: GCA_035536295.1. Lineage (GTDB taxonomy): Bacteria > Pseudomonadota > Gammaproteobacteria > Burkholderiales > Casimicrobiaceae > VBCG01. Next base: position 1,843 of record DATLOI010000161.1, on the reverse strand, counting down.
TCGTCGACAATCGCGGTGGCGCCGGTGGAACGATCGGCACCGACAACGCCGCGAAAAGTCCTGCCGACGGCTACACGTTGCTGCTCAGCACGACGAGCACGCTCGCGGTGGCACCGGCTGCGTACTCGAAGCTCGGCTACGATCCGGTGCGCGACTTCGCACCGGTGTCGCTGGTTGCGATCACGCCCTATCTCCTCGTTGTCAACACCGGCGTCAAGGCGAACACGCTGGCCGAGTTTGTTGCGCTGGCCAAGTCGCAGCCGGCGAAACTGAATTACGCCTCCGCCGGCAACGGCACGACGACCCATCTTGCAATGGAAATGCTCAAGGACGCCGCAGGCGTGGACGTCGTGCACATCCCCTTCAAGGGCAACGCACCCGCCGAGGTCGCGGTGCTCGCCGGGGACGTGCAGGCGTTGTTCGGCTCGATGCCAGCGATTCTCCAGCAAACCAAAGCCGGGAAGCTGCGGCCGCTTGCCGTAGGCAGCAGCGCACGCTCGCCTGCGCTTCCGGACGTGCCGACGGTGGCGGAAAGCGGCTATCCAGGATTCGAGGCCACGTTATGGCTCGGCGTGAGCGCGCCCGCGGGAACGCCCAAAGCCGTCCTCGATCGCCTCGAGATGGAGCTTCGCGCCATCGTCGGAACGGCCGATTTTCGCGACGGGCTCGCGCGCAACGGCGCCGATGCGATCGCCACGACATCGGCAGAGTTTGCCAAAGTGATCGCCGGGGATCTCGAGCGCTACGGCAAAGCGGTGAAGTCGGCGAATATCAAGCTCGACTGACCGATCGATCGGCGGAACGGTGGGCCGCGTGTGCCGCCGTTCGGTACCATGCGGTAAATGGGTCAAGCGATCGCCGCCACGACCGCGCGCGTTCTCGCCGAAGCGATGCCGTACCTTCGCGCGTATCACGGCAAGACGTTCGTGATTCGTTTCGGGGGCAGGGCCATGGCCGACGCTGCGCTGATGCAGGCGTTTGCGCGCGACGTGGCATTGCTCGCGCTGGCCGGCATGAAACCGATCGTCGTGCACGGCGGCGGCTGGCGCATCGATGCGTTGATGGAAAAAGTCGGGATCGCACCGCGCCGCCATCGCGGCCGCCGCATCACCGACGCGCCGACGCTCAACATCGTCGAGATGGTGCTCGATGAGCTGAATCAGGAGCTGACCGGGCTCATCAATCGACATGGCGGGCGAGCGATCGGGCTCAATGGCCAGGATGGACGCTTCCTGCGCGCGCGTCCGTCAGCGCGTGACGATGGCGTTGATCCTGGTTATGTCGGCGAAGTCGCCGGGATCGACGTCGAGCTCGTTGACTTGTTGCTATCGCGTGACTTCGTACCCGTCGTCTTGCCGATTGGCGTGGGGGAGGACGGGACCGCGTATCACTTGAGCTCCGATGGCGTGGCAGGCCGGCTCGCGCGCGCGCTCAATGCAGAAAAGCTTGTGTTGATGACCAATGTCGCCGGCCTTCGCAATCGCGCCGGCAATCTCGCTTATGTGGTGACAGCGCGCGAAGCCGAGCAATGGATTGCGCAAGGCATCGTGCCAGTGGAGCTTCAGCCGCGCGTCGAAGCAGCGATCGATGCGGTGCGCGAAGGTGTGCGCTCGGTGCACATCATCGACGGCGCGGTGTCGAGTGCGTTGCTGCTCGAAGTGCTGACGGCCGACGGGGTCGGCACGGCATTGCGATCCGATGCGGGCCCGCACTTTTTCGAGGACAGTCGCGCGTATCTCTTCGCGTCGGCGTAGCGTCATGAAAGCGCGGAATAGTTTTCGCGCTCGAGCTGTTACGCCCTCCCGCGCGATGACCGTTCGTGTCGACTGTGCTTACGATCGAC
>DATLOI010000160.1:0-15805 GCA_035536295.1 Casimicrobiaceae bacterium | reverse complement strand
TCCCAAGGGTATGGCTGTTCGCCATTTAAAGTGGTACGTGAGCTGGGTTCAAAACGTCGTGAGACAGTTTGGTCCCTATCTGCCGTGGGCGTTGGAGATTTGACGGGGGCTGCTCCTAGTACGAGAGGACCGGAGTGGACGTACCGCTGGTGTACCGGTTGTGACGCCAGTCGCATCGCCGGGTAGCTATGTACGGAAGCGATAACCGCTGAAAGCATCTAAGCGGGAAACGTGCCTGAAGATGAAATCTCCCGGAGGCTTGACCTCCCTGAAGGGTCGTGGCAGACCACCACGTTGATAGGCCGGGTGTGGAAGCGCGGTAACGCGTTGAGCTAACCGGTACTAATGGCCCGTGTGGCTTGACTCCATCACACTACGTTCGTAGCAACAACACGAGCGGGCGTGTGCGCCAACAACTCAACCAATCCTTGCTTTCCAAATCAGAAGTCAGAAGGTTGCGGATCACAGTTCTGATCCCTGGTCCCCTGTCTTCTGATACCTGCTACGCCTGACGACTTTAGCCTGCTGGAACCACCCCTTCCCATCCCGAACAGGACAGTGAAACGGCAGCACGCCGATGATAGTGCGGGGTATACCGCGCGAAAGTAGGTCATTGTCAGGCACCCATGAAAACAAACGCCCGGCCTGTGCGCCGGGCGTTTTGTTTTATCCGTGCTGAAAGTCACCTACTTTCGGTACGGACATGCCGTTTCAGCCGCCGCGCGCGCGGCCGCATGCGCGACCGCTAACTGAAGCGATTGCGAAGGTTACGCATAGCGTCAGCGTTGCGGCGGTCGCTCAAGTAGGTCATTGCCAGGCACCCAACAATGCAATAGTGCCCAGCGGCCGGCAGTCAGGACTTGCCCGCCCGATCGGCGTATTCCCAGTCGTAAGGGACTCCGGTTTCGCCGAGCACGAAGCGCACTAGATCAGCGAAGCGCGCCTCGGCGCGAACATCGTTGGCCAGCAGCAGCAGGCAACGGCGACCGCGCTCCAGGCAGACGAAGCTATTGGCGGTCTGCGCGTCGTGGCCGCCTTTGTAGAATCCGCGGCCTTGGGGACCTTCGAACACGATCACCCCCAACCCGGCCGCGAGGTCTGGCCGCTGTTCGGCCTTCGGTAGATAAGGCGCGAAGTTTGGAAACTGGTGGGCCGTACCGATGTGCAGGGATGGCTTGACCATTTCCGCGCGCGCGGCCATCGACAAGCCGTCGCCCCGCACCAGCGCAGCAATGAACTTCGCCAGGTCGCTGATCGTGGTGTCCATCGAGCCGGCGACGCGGACATTCGAGCGTTCGTCATGCTCCTGCGGCTCGCCCTTGTCGTTCCAGCCGTTTGCCAGATTCGGCCGTAAGTCGGGGCGCCATCGCAAGCTGGTGCGCGTCATGCCCAAGCGCACGAAGATGGCGTCGGTCAGGTCCTTGACGTCGAGGCCAAGCCCTTTGGTCCTGGCTCCCTGCTCGATGGTGAATTGCAGCAGGCTGAAGCCTTCGCCCGAGTAGCTGTAGCGTGAGCCTGGGTCGAAGTGGATGCGCAGCTTCTGGTCCGGTTCGATGAACCAGAAGTTATGGAAACCCGTGGAGTGTGTCAGCGCCATGCGCGCCGTAATCCTGCGCCAGCGTTCGTCTCCGGCCAGATCGTGATAGGGGCCGTACTTGGCCAGATGCGCCTGGCCCGCGCCGTAACTGATCAGGGGCCGCTCGAGATAGTCGGCGAGCGGCGCGTCGAGATCCAGCTTGCCCTGGTCCACCAACGTCAGCGTCGTGTAGGCCATCACCGTCTTGGTGAGCGATGCGCCATACATCACCGTGTCGGGTTGGAGCGGATCGCCCTTGGCGTTGCGTGCGCCGTACGCCTGCACGTGGGCCACTCGGCCATCATCGATCACGGCTATCGCCATGCCGTTGGCACGTGTCTCGACCATGGCGGCTCGCACCCGTGCATCGATCGCAGCCGCGTCGGGAAGGCCAGCAATCGACGCGCTGCCCGAGAGCAGCAGCGCAAGGTACAGGGCCACACGCGTCATTCGTGTCCCTGCGCGTCGAGTGGTTCGTCGAACCCGCTGATCATCCATCCTCTCATCGCCGGTGGCGTGGCGCGATCTCCAACCAAGCTCATATCACGATCCTAATACTCCAGCGCTGGCTATCTCAATGCAGTCAGGCGTCATGATCGCGAGTGATTCGCGACCTGATCGTGGAAGCAGTCGAGGCCGATTCGGAAACGTGTTACTACTGGCGCGGTACGGCGGCGGTGACCGAGTCGGTTTGCGTCATGTCGAGCGTGGGAAGCCAGGCGACTACAGCACACGTGATAAGCGAGATCGCCGCCATCGTCAGCAGAAGGAAATCGAACCCCGCCTGCTTGACGAGTGGACCCAACAGCCACACCGCCGCGGAACTCGCGCCCAATGACACTGCGAGTCGCATGCCCGCGACACGCGAACGCATTCGATCGTCGACATAACGCACGATCAGTGCGTCGGTGAAAGGAATCGCACCGAAGATCGCCAGCATGAACATGAGCTGTAACGCGTAAAGCGCCCAACCTTGCGCGTTTGCGGCGAGCACGAGAAACGGAATCTGCAATGCGAGCACGCCCAGATACAACGGCTTGAGGGATACGCGATCGATCAACCTCCCCACGACGACCTGCGCGAGCGCGGCGATCGCATACACGACGGCGAGGAGCATGCCGAGCCTCGCCGGATCTTGCGAGATCGCTGCGAAGCGTTCATGCAAAAGCTCGTAATTGCCGTTGGTGGAAAAGTTGAAGAGCAGGCTTCCACTGGTCGCAGCGAGTGTCATCACGAGAAACACACGCGCCAGCAATTCGCGCGGCAATTCGCGTTGCGTGGCGCTGCGCTTCGCAGGTGGTGTCGACTCGACTGTGGCTACTCGCGCGAACACGATTCCGCAAGCAATGCTTACGATTCCCGGAATCGCGAATGCGGCGCGCCAGCCGATGTATTTCACAAGTATTCCCGTGACAAGCGCGGCCAGCGCAACGCCGAGGTTACCCGCGAGTCCATTGATACCGATCGTCGCACCCGGACGCGTCGCGTTTTGCACGAGCATCGGGATGCCGACTGGATGGTAAATCGCAGCGAAAAGGCCGAGCACCGCGAGCGCGATCGAAAGTTGCCACGCGTTTTGCGTCAGCGCGACGAGCAACGCGGCGGCTCCCATTCCGAAAAAGAACAGCAGCATCATCGAGCGCCGACCCCAGTGATCACCAAGGCGGCCCGCCGGCAATGCGCCAAGCCCGAACAGCAGAAATGCCACTGCGCTGTAAGGCATCAGATCCTCCCAGCGCGCAAGGCCGAACTCGCTTGCAATCGTCGTGACCGCCGTCGCGAAGATCAGGAGGAACATGTGGTCGATCGCGTGCCCGACATTGAGCAGCAGGATCGTCGTTCGATTGTGCATGCGTGTCACGACAATTTGAAAACGTCGCAAGCGTAGCATCGCCGCTCCTCGCTTGCGCGAGCGGCGGTTAGGCGGCGCGTGCGATCCGCACCGGAATGCGCCGCGCTCCGAACGATCCCGTGTAGCGCGCGAAGCGACCGGCGAGCGGTTGCGCGCACTTCGGACAGCATCCGTCGTCGTCGAGCCGATAGGCGAGAATGCGATAGGTGTCACGCTCGATCAATGCATGGCCGCAGCGCGTGCAGCTCATCTTGCCGCCTTCGAGGTCGTGCACGTTGCCGGTGTAGACATGACGCAAGCCGTTGTCGAGCGCGATGCGCCGTGCGCCTTTCAACGTCGACACCGGTGTCGGTGGTACGTCGGACATTTTCCAGTCGGGATGAAACGCGGTGAAGTGCAAGGGCACGTCTACGCCGACCTCGCGCTCGATCCACTTCGTCATCGCGTCGACCTCGCTGTCCGAATCGTTCTTGCCGGGAATCAGAAGCGTGGTGATCTCGAACCACACGTCGGTCTCGTGGCGGAGATACACAAGTGTGTCGAGCACGGGCGCGAGCTTCGCGCCCGTGACTTTCACATAGAAGTCGTCGGTGAAGGCCTTCAAGTCGACGTTCGCCGCATCCATTTTTGCGAACAGATCGCGGCGCGGCGCCGGCGAGATGTAACCCGCGGTGACTGCGACGGTTTTGATGCCCTCCGCGCGGCATGCATCCGCGACATCCATTGCATACTCGGCGAAAATGACCGGATCGTTATAAGTGAACGCCACCGACGCGCAGCCGAGGCGCAAGGCGGTGGTGGCAATCGCGTCGGGGCTGGCCTGATCCATCAAGCGATCCATTTCACGCGACTTGCTGATGTCCCAGTTCTGGCAGAACTTGCAGGCTAGATTGCAACCCGCGGTGCCGAACGACAGGATCGACGTGCCGGGAAGAAAGTGGTTGAGCGGCTTCTTCTCGACCGGATCGACGCAAAACCCCGACGACCTCCCATACGTCGTAAGCAGCATCGATTCGCCTTCACGCATTCGCACGAAGCAAAGTCCTCGTTGACCTTCATGCAATTTGCATTCACGCGGGCATAGATCGCACTGCATGCGCCCATCGGCAAGCATGTGGAACCAGCGACCCTGGTAACGGGATTCAGGAACGTTCATCGTTGCGATGACTCGCAAAATTTGCGCACGCGATAGCGCGCGATACGACCGCGCTCCAACGCAAAGTCTTTGGGTAGGCCGGCCTTGCGGAGAAGCTCGTCGATGAATTCATCGGGGCTTGCGACCGATGCCCACACTTGCGGCAGGAATGTTGCGCGATTCATGCCCGAGGAAAGCACGACGCCATCAAGTCCGGGGACGAGTTGTCGCATAAGATCGGCGCGGTCGCTGAAAGCGATCGGCATCGGCTCGGATAACAACGAAACTTCGATGGTTGTGTTCGCAAGCTCCTCCAACGTCATGGGCGGGAACCTAGGATCGCTCAGTGCGGCGGCTTTTGCATTCGCCGCCACGTCGTCGCCGAGCGTCCGGCGCCCTTCCAGCGAGCCGATGCAGCCGCGCAGCGCGCCCTCTTTGCGAAGTGTCACAAAGGTGGCGCGTGGTTCACGCAGCCATTCGGGCGATTGAGGCACAGGGGCGTTGCCACCGAGCGTTTCTTCGATCGCGCTGCGAGCGACTCCGAGCAACACGTCGCCGCGCGTGTCGTCGAACGCATGCAACGATGCGTCGGGCTCGTGCAGTGCAAATGCCCCGTAGCCGACGACGCGGGATTTGTCACCGGCGGTATCACCGGAATTGCGCAGATCGAGCAGCGTGGCGACCAGGCCGCGGCGCTTCGCGACGGTGAGAAGGCCTGACAACGGCGTCGCGCCGCAGGCCTGCTCGTGGTCGAGTCGCGCATTCAGTCCGACAATGTCGCGAGCGGTGGCGCCATCGATCGCTTGGGCCACGTCGTAGGCAAGGTAATGCGAAAGGTCGCTCGAAATGACGATCAGCGTCTCCGGACCGCCCCACAGGCGCTCGATGACCGCGGCGACCTCCTCCGCGGTGGCATCGCCAACCGCCAGCGGAACCAAGCGAAAGTCGGCGAGCACGCGCTGCAGGAAGGGCAGCTGAACTTCAAGCGAATGTTCATGCGCGTGTGCGGCCGCGAAGCGAACGACTTGCGGCAAATCAGCGATCGACGCGATGGCGTCGGCGTCGAGCGGCACTCTGCCAAGCGGCGTCTCGAAAGCGTCGACATCGGGTAAGGCGAGACCGCGAACCGGTGCGCGGTGGCAGGGCCCCAGCAGAATGACGCGGGAGATCGACTCCGCGTGCTCGCGCAGCATCGCGTACGCCTGCGCCGCGATCGGGCCGGAGTAAACATAGCCCGCGTGCGGGACGATCAGCGCCTTGGGCCGCGGCAGGCTCACGCCACGAGCCAGCGCGAGCGCATCCTCGATCGACGCTTCGAGCGCCGTGGTGCTCGCAGGATAGAAAAGGCCGGCGACCGCAGGGGGGCGGACCGTGGTGCGAGCGGCGTTGGCGTTCAACGAATCCATGGGCTAACAATGCTCCAGATTGGGGTTGTTTCGCAACCCGAGCAGCGTCTTTTCGTGCAGTGCGCGAGCCTGGGTTCTAGTAAACTTTCCTTAGGATGATCGATGATTGAGCCGATCCTAATTGCGCTGATTGCAGCTGGCGCCGCGCTGGCGCTGATCATCGTGCTGATGGGCTTCGCATTGGGCCGCCTCGCGACGCTGCGCACCGATCTGGCCGTGCTGCGCGCCCACAACGAGGATCTGGAGCGCGATCTCAAGCAGGATCTTGCCAGCGGCAGGCGCGACGTCGGGGAGGGGATGCATCGCTTCACCGACGCGACGCGACATCAGCTCGTCGATGCGACGCGAGCGACCAACGATTCGTTGCATGTATTCGCCGCCCAGTTGAAAGAGGTTGCGCAACTGATGCAAAGCGAGCTTCGTACCGCGCGCGAAAGCCAGGTTGCGCAAGCGCAGGCCGCCGACGAGCGCCTCGCAAATGTCGGGCGAACCTCCGAACAGCGTCTCGTCGAGTTGCGCACGACGCTCGAACAACGGCTCGATTTGTTGCGCAACGAAAACCAAAAAAAGCTCGACGAGATGCGAGCGACCGTCGACGAGAAGTTGCAGGCCACGCTCGAAGCGCGGCTCGGCGAATCGTTCAAGCTCGTCTCCGATCGTCTCGATCAGGTGCACAAGGGCTTGGGAGAGATGCAAACGCTCGCGCAAGGAGTCGGCGACTTGAAGCGCGTGCTGAGCAACGTGAAGAGCCGTGGCACGTGGGGGGAGATGCAACTCGGGACGCTTCTCGCCGACCTTCTGACGTCGCAGCAATACGGCATCAACGTCGAGACGATTCCCGGCACGAACCGGCGCGTCGAGTTCGCGATTCGCATACCGTCAGGTGCAGACGAGCCGCCGTGCTGGATTCCGGTCGATTCGAAGTTCCCGGTCGAGCAGTGGGAGCGGTTGCAAGCGGCACTCGATCGCGCCGATGCCGACGCAGCGGAGTCTGCGCGCAAAGGTCTCGCGCAATTTGCGCGCACGCAGGCGAAGAAGGTGCGCGAAAGCTACGTGTGCCCGCCGCACACGAGCGACTTCGCGTTTCTGTTCTTGCCGACGGAAAGCTTGTACGCCGAGCTCATGTCACGCGCGGGTTTGTTCGACGAGTTGCAGCGCGAGTATCGCGTGACACTCGCTGGACCGAGCAACTTCGTCGCGTTCTTGAACGTCGTGCAGATGGGGTTCCAACGCGTCGCGATCGAGCAGCGTTCGGCGGAAGTGTGGCAATTGCTGGGTGCTGTGCGCACCGAGTTCGGCAAGTTCGGCCAGATGCTCTCGCGCGTGCAGAAGAAGCTCGAGGAAGCCAACAACGTGCTGAACGACGCGCGCGGCAAGACGACGACGATCGAGCGGAAGCTACGCAGCGTCGAAGCGCTTCCCGAGCCTTCGGCGATGCGACTGCTTTCTTCACCGACACCGTTCGTGCTCGAGCCGGACGAGCCTCCGCTCGACGAGAAGTAGCGTTCGATGCTGCAGGCGCTTCGCGAGTGGCATCGTCGGCGGGTGCTGACGCGTTCGGCGATTCCGGATTCGCTTTGGAACGAAGCGCTGGCGACGCTGCCTTTCATGGCGCGTTACAGCGCGGATGATCTCGCGCGACTGCGCGATATCGTCGTGCTGTTTCTCGACGCAAAAGGAATTCTCGGCGCACGCGGTCATGATGTCACGCCGCTGCAACGCGTCGTGATCGCGATTCAAGCGTGCGTACTTGTATTGAATCTCGATCTCACTTACTACGACGGATTCGAGAACATCGTCGTCTATCCCGGCGAGTTCGTTCCCGGCTGGGAATGGGAAGACGAAGCAGGTGTCGTGCATCGGCACCAGGAGCCGCTGGCCGGCGAGGCTATGCCGCGCGGCCCGGTCGTGCTTTCGTGGCCGGACGTCGAAGCGGCGAGCGATTGGGAAACCGCGGGCATGAATCTCGTCATTCACGAATTCGCGCACAAGCTCGACATGAAAGACGGTGACGCGAATGGGTGCCCGCCGTTGCCACCGCATATCGACGCGGCGCAGTGGAAGCGCGTGTTTTCGGAAGCGTTCGAGGATTTCAGCTCGCGCGTCGACAAAGAGGAGCCGACCGACATCGATCCCTATGCGTCGGAGAATCCCGGCGAATTTTTCGCCGTCGTGTCGGAAGTGTTTTTCGCTGACCCACTCGTGTTGCGCGATGCGTATCCCGCGGTGTACGGGCATCTGGCAGCGTTTTATCGGCAGGATCCGGCGAAGGGATCGGCGGCGACGAGCTGCTAAGGCGCTGACGATGCTTGCTCGTCCAAGCCCTGTCGCAAAGACAATGGGCGCCCGCGAATGCCGGCGCCCATGATCGAAAAACGCTCGGCCCTCCTTGCGAGAGGGCAAAGGTGTGCGGATGTTACTTCTTCCCTTGATCGTGAGGCACGTTGACTGCGACTGTCTTCGTCGCCGTCAAGTTGTTCGCGGGATCCGTGCACTGCAGCTGCAGCGTGTAGGTGCGTCCGTTTGGGTTCTTTCCGGTTCGATCGGACCGCAGGCTCGCCGTCATCGGCCCGGTGATCTGCCAATCCGCAGCGGTGGCCCCGTCGGTGCCGCTGATCTGGGTGATGTTGCACGAAACATTGCACGTGTCTGGCGCATTCACCCCGAGCGTTACGGGCACCATCTTGCCGTTCGGCGGCCATAGGGCGCCGGGTGAAGCGACGACGCTCGAATTGGCCAACGCGAACGAGTAAGGAACGAACGACGCCGGTGGGTTTGGAACGCCCCGAAGTGCGCCTGCCGTGCGAAGTCGTTGCAGCTCGCTCGCACTGTCCTCGCACAACAGCAGACGTTCCTGGATCATCGTGTTCATAGCGCCCCTTATCTGACTGTCATACGCATCAAACGTCGGGTAGCGCTCGGCGACCGCCGGACGTGGGTCGCCGGTGGCGATGCGGGCGGCCTGTGTCGCCGGAAACGGGATGAATTGACCGGCGGCCTCGCACCCGTCGTTCGCGTGCACACCCCTTCGCAGCGCCCACCCCGTGTACGTCGCGAGAGGCACGGTGACGTCGGGCAGGCGCACGCCGGCGATGTCGTTGCCGTCGCTGTCGGTCTTCGGCGCGAAGCTCGGATAGATCGGATGACCGTCCACAGAGGTCATCGGCACCGCGGTATCGACTTGGTACGGCCCCGTGAATACCGGCGGATTGATGGTCGGGATCCCCGTCTCGTAAAAATTGGGCCCCATGTTGTACCGGTAGCGGGTCGTCTTGAGACCCGTGTACGTCACCTTGCCGCTCGGCGTTTCCGCGAATGGATCCGGGATGTTGGTCGGGAAGCCCGCGTTTGCCGGCTGCGTCATCGTCCCATCGGAGAGCTTGGGTACCCTGCTCGTCGGCGGCGCGACACCATACGTCCACTTGTCCAGCGCGAGGAAGAGTGCGCGCTGCGTCACCGACGAGCTCAAGGGATTCTGGAACTGCTGGCAGTTGCCCCTGTTTGCCGGGTTGCCGGTGCCGTGCTGCATGCTCGACATGAAGTAATTGCGCGCGTACGGCGAATCCGGAAGATCCATCGAGCCATCCGGAGTGGTATGCAGCAGCGAGGCGGTCTTGACCCAGTACTCGTTGGCCGAGTAGATCTCCACGCCGAGCGGGCACGTATTGGTCGCGGTGGCCTGGCATTTCGCATACCGGCTGTCCGTCTTCCCGGTGTGCGGATCGGTGGTCGCCACGTTGGCGAACGGGAACAGGTTCTCCGGATAAAGGTGATCCTGGCGGTTGCGCTCGGTGCGGCCGGACTGCGAGAACCGGTAGTTCATGCCGATGCCGCTGCCGGCGGCGATCCATTGCATCAGGCCGTCCAACACTTTTCTGCCGCTTTCGTCTTCGTTGAATCCGAGATGGCGAAAATCATTCAGCAGCCGTCCGGGCTGCGACGAGATTTCGGTGTAGATCCGGGTGACGTAATTGGCGAGCGGGTTGCCATCGGCCGCCGTTCCATACTTGATCCAGGAATTCATGTCACGAACCGCGGCGAAGCCTAGACCCGCGACTTCCGGATCCTTAGCGATGTACGAAAATTCGTAGATGTCATTGGGGACGAAACCACCCGACAACGTAAGTTGCGTCGCGGTCGCGTTGTAGTTCCAAAGTGTGGGGTCGACGGTCACCGGCACATCGTTCAGGTGAACGCGGTGGGTCAGCTTGGCCAGTGTCTTATCCAGAGTCGCCGGCGTGTAGTTCAAATTGATCGTGCCCGCGCTGTATTCGTAGGCGGGGCCAGTGATAGTGGAGCCGTTCGCGTTGACCGCGATCGGCAACGCAGCCGAAGCCAACAGGTTGGTCCCCAGATTGGCGAGCGGCACCAATGGTTCCCAGCCGCTCCAGACCAGCGTATATCCGCGCGGCATCAGGAACGAGTTCGCGAGGACAGTCGGGTCCACGATGGTTGCGGGGTCGTTGCCGCCGCCGCTGACTCGCCCCAACGCGGTCCACGTCTTGCCGCCGCGGTTGGGCGGCTCGTACATCACTTTCCCATAGCCGTTGAGGCTCGGATTGACGGCGGCTAGATTGACCGGTTTCAATATGTAGAAGTTGAACAGGTACGCGATCTTGCCGCTGGCGGTCTTTCCAGGCTGACCGGGACCCGCCTGGGGCTGGGAAAGCGCGAGGTCGACGATGACGGCGTTCCTCGGATCGTTAGGATCCACTTCGGCGTAAGCGACGCCGGTGATCTTTTCGTATTTCCCCACGCCGGGCCACTCGTAGCCCCCAAACGCGATCGTCGGCGCGCTCAACTGGACGCTGACGACGCGCGCGTCTGCCGCGGACGTTGCGACCAGGGCACCGGTCGCCAGCGCGCTCGCGAGCGCAAGCTGCAACAGCTTGCGATTCCTGAATTCAAGTGTTCGCGAAAAAGGTGCCTGGAATTTGATTGCGGTCATGCGTCCTCCTTGTTGTGCCGGTCCGTTATAGAAATTTTGAGAACCGGCTGCCTGAGGAACGCACGGTAACACCATTGCGCGCGGGCAACGCAGTACCGGCAGGCAATTTATCGATCACTTACGAATACGGTTTGCGCGACGATTGCTGGATCCAAGGGTTGGAGGTCTGTTTTCAAACGCGAATTGCTGGAGCGGGTCGAATGCGGACGAGCAGGCCCTGACCTCCATCTACCGGTGAACGCAAAACGATTATGTCCCGTTTGCGCGTCTCAGGATTGTCTGCGTGTCGACGCCGCTTGGAAGTGCACCGAACGCCGCGCCTCCGTAGACACTTTCGTTCAATCGCGAAGCGATGAAGCCATCGGCGATCGCCGCTGGCGCATGACGAACGAGGAAGCCGGCTTGTACCGTGAGTGCGATACGTTGCGCGAACCGTCGTGCTTGAGCGGGATCGTCGCTGTCGGTGTTCAACGCATCGGCCAGCGAAGTGATCGCGCTGTCGAAACGAGCATCTGATCCTTTTGCCTTATCGAGCTCCAGGAACAGCGCATCGCGCGTTGCGCCGTCGCGTGAAAGCGCGCGCATCACATCGAGCGCGATGACGTTGCCCGAACCTTCCCAGATCGAGTTCACCGGCATTTCTCGATACATTCGAGGCAGCGGGTTCTCCTCGACGTATCCATTGCCGCCGAGCACTTCCATCGCTTCGGCGGCGAGCATCGGTCCGCGCTTGCACAGCCAATATTTCGCTGCCGGTGTCAACACGCGCGCGAGTGCTCGGTCCGCTGGCGATGCATCGGCTTCGAACGTGCGTGCCAGTCGCATCGCGAGCGCAATGCCGGCCTCGACTTCGAGTGCGATGTCGGCGAGCACCGCGCGCATCAGCGGCTGATCGACGAGCAGGCGTCCGAAAGCAAAGCGGTGCGATGCATGATGTAACGCCCATGCGAACGCGCCGCGCATGATGCCGGCGGCGCCGATCACGCAGTCGAGGCGCGTGTGTTGCACCATGTCGAGAATCGTCGCGATGCCGCGGCCTTCATCGCCGAGTCGCCACGCAAGCGCACCGTGGAACTCGACCTCCGACGATGCATTGCTGCGGTTGCCGAGCTTGTCTTTGAGACGCACGAGACGAATGGCATTGCGTGTGCCATCGTCGAGCTCGCGCGGAACGAGAAAGCACGACAGTCCTGCGTCGGCTTGCGCGAGCACGAGATGCGCGTCGCATTGCGGCGCCGAGAAGAACCACTTCTCCCCGGCGAGCCGGTAGCTGCCGTCGCTCGTGCGCTCGGCGCGTGTGCGATTGGATCGCACGTCCGACCCACCCTGACGCTCGGTCATTCCCATGCCGATCAGCGCTGCGCGTTTCTGGGCAATGGGCAACGGCCGCGGATCGTAATCGAACGCGAGAATGCGCGGCAACCATTGCTGCGCGATCACTGAAACGTCGGCGCCGTGCGCGCGCAACGCCGGAACACTCGCATAGGTCATCGTCACCGGGCATTGGGTGCCGTTTTCGACTTCGCCGTGCACGATGTACATCGCTGCACGCGCGACCTGTGCGCCGGCGCGTGGCTCGCTCCAGGGCGATGCATGCTCGCCGGCTGTGGTCGCGAGACGCATCAATTCGTGCCACGCAGGATGAAAGTCGACGGCGTCGATGCGCTCACCCGTGCGATCGAGGATGCGAAGCTCGGGGCCATGCCGATTGGCTGCGCGAGCCAACGCGAACGCTTCCGCTCTGCCCATGCGCTCGCCCCACGCCGTCAACGCGCTTTCGGCCCATTGCGCACTTTCACGCACGAGCGCTTCGCGAAGCGCAACGTTCGTCGTAAAGAGATTGCGGTCTTCGTAAGGCGGGGGTTGATTCGGATACGGGGACATATCGCTCAAACGCTACACCGCAGATCGCTGCGAGCGCAATTCGATCGTTGGCAATCGGGCAAGCACCAGAACCGCGGCAAGGATCAAAACACCCCCTGCAAGTTGAATCGGTGCGATGCGCTCGCCCAGGATCACGGCGGCGAGAATCACCGTGAAGACCGGCTCGACCGTAGACAGCGTCGCCGCCTGCGTGGGACCGACACGCTTCAATCCGGCGAAGAACAGCGTGATCGATGCGACCGTCGAGATGATGGCGATGCCGATGACCGCCAACCATCCCGTCATCGATTGCGGCCACCGCGGTCCTTGCACCAGCGCAGCGACGATGAACACGCACGCTGCACTGGTAACGACGATCGTTGCAAGCGTCAAAGGTTCGACGCGATTCGTGAATCGCATACCGACCACGATATACACGGCGTAAATCGCAGCGGCGGCGATGCCGAACGCAACGCCCGTCGCGAGACGCGGGTAGGCGTCGCTTGTGACCGTGAGCGCAGGTGCGACGGTTAGCGTCATGCCGACGAGTGCGATTGCGAGTGCGACGAGTTTCGGTGTCGACATCCGCTCACGAAGCACGAGTAGTGCGAGCACCGCAACCATGGCAGGATGCAAGTACAGCAACAAAGCAACGAGACCTGCGGGCGCCACTGTCAGTGCGACGAAAAAAGTCGCGGCCTGGCCTCCGTAGCCAACGCTTCCGAGCAACGCAACATTCACCAGCTCGCGACCACGCGGAAAAGCGGTTCGGTGTGCAATCGCAAGCACGACGAGACACACGCCCGCGATTCCGAAACGCAACGCAAGCAATGTCGGCGTGTCGACCCCATCGCGGTACGCAAAGCGCGCCATGATCGCCATCGCACCGAACGCAAGTGCAGATGCAATGATGAACGCGATGCCGGCGGCACGCGACGACGCTGACTCGCCGCTGTCGATCACGACGACGGCCGTTGCGCGCTCTTGGGACGAAACGCCTTGCACACCGCGTCGTTCGTTTCGAGATAAGGGCCGCCGATCAGATCGATGCAATATGGCACCGCTGCGAAGATACCCGGCACGATCACATTGCCTTGCGCATCGCGCACGCCTTCGAGCGTTTCGCGAATCGCTTTCGGCTGGCCCGGCAGATTCAGAATCAATGCGCGGCCACGAATGACACCAACCTGGCGCGACAGGATCGCAGTGGGAACAAAGCGCAACGAAACCTGCCGCATCTGCTCGCCGAAGCCGGGCATGACCTTGTGCGCAACCGCAAGCGTCGCTTCCGGTGTGACGTCGCGCAGTGCCGGCCCGGTTCCGCCGGTCGTCAGTACGAGGTCGCAATGCACGGCGTCGACCAACTCGATCAGCGTGCGCTCGATGATGCTTTGCTCGTCGGGAATCAGACGCGTCTCATCGATCCACGCGCTCTTCAACGCGGTTTGAAGCCATTCGCGAAGCGATGGCAGACCCTTGTCCTCGTACACGCCGCTCGACGCGCGATCCGAGATCGAGACGAGGCCGATGCGAAACGCGTTTTCGCTCATGACGCACGCATCGTTTGCGTGACGAATCGAAACAGTGCGCGAAACTTGTGCGGCGGCCGACCGCTCGAGCGCTCGGCGCGTGCTTCGCCTGCGAGTTGCGCGAGCTCCTGCGCGTCGACCTGCGGAAACGCCGCAATGAATTCTGTCGCAGCTGCGCCGTCGTCCAGCAGTCGATCGCGCCAACGTTCGGCGGCCGCGAAACGCGCGCGCTCGGCTTTAGGCATCGCTGCAAATCGCTCGAGTGCCGCGCGGATTGGCTCGGGATCGAGGTCACGCATCAACCGTCCCACGTATTGCAGCTGTCTGCGCCGCGCCTCGTGGCGCGTGATTCCGCGCGCCAGCGTGATTGCATCGACGAGCCGCTCGGGCAACGCAAGCTCGGCGAGCTTGGCTGGATCGAGCGCGATCAGCGACTCGCCCAGGTCCTGCAACGCATGCATGTCCTTTTTGCGCCGCGTCTTGGACGGTGCGCTTTCGAGCGGCGCGGGAGAATCGTGACGCAAGGTGCTGAAAAAAGATGCCGCCGGACGGGAAGGGATTCTTGCAAGTGCTTTGCTATCATAGCCGAGCCCAGTGTGGTGTCTCGGAAATAACCTATGAAAGTCCGCCCACACTAGGCGAGCGGCCCTCGCGAACTTGCCTTCGTCGCACTCGCGTCCAGTAATTCGAAAGCTCGCCTCCTGCGCATGGCATCAACGCTGCACTCTCCTGCATACGATTCTTCGACGCGTCCACCGGCCGTCAATGGTGGAGGCGAAGGGCCGTTCCCGGTCGCCACCGACGAGCTTTCGCGCGTTGCACAGCGCATTCTCGATTCAGCGCGCGAACGCGGCGCCACTGCCGCCGAGACCGACGTGTCGCAGGCATTGGGTCAAAGCGTCACCGTTCGGCAAGGCGAAGTCGAGACGATTGCCTACAACCGCGACAAAGGCATCAGCGTCACCGTGTACGTTGGAAAGCGTCGCGGCCAGGCAAGCACCGCCGATTTTTCGGATACCGCCATCGACGACACGGTTGGCAAGGCGCTCGCAATCGCGCGCTACACCGCTGAAGATCCACACTCGGGCCTCGCCGATCCCGATCGGCTCGCGCGCAACTGGCTCGATGTCGACTTGTATCACCCGTGGAATCTGTCGATCGACGAGGCGATCGAGCTTGGCCGTGAAGCGGAGCGCGCAGCGCTCGCCGTCGACGCTCGCATCACCAACAGCGAAGGCTCGACGGTTTCGCGCGGCGATTCGGAATTCGTCTATGCGAACAGCAGCGGCTTTATCGGCGGCTACCGCTCGTCACGCCATCACATCGACGCGTCGGTGATCGGTGAATCGGATTCCGGCATGCAGCGCGACTATTGGTACACGGCATCGCGCGTTCCCGGCGAGTTGTTGCCCGCGCGTGAAGTCGGTCGCATTGCGGGCGAGCGCACCGCGCGTCGGCTAGATGCGAAAAAGCTCGGCACGCTCGAATGCCCGGTG
>DATLOI010000159.1:0-4202 GCA_035536295.1 Casimicrobiaceae bacterium | reverse complement strand
GCGGCGGCTTACGCGCTGTGAAACTGAGCTCTGCTGGTCAGGGCGCAATGTCATATATTGCCCTGAGCTCGACGGTTCTGGAGTTGCTTCGCCGACTTCGCGCATCCGCTCCAGGTGAAGCTCGACTGTCTTCGAACTTCTCGCTTGTTTAAATTATCCGTGCTGGGTGAGTTCTTCGCGCAAGATTCGGCGTAACGCGGCTGCGGTAAGAGGCGTCTCGTCCACGCCCAAATGCGCTCGCAAAGCGTCGTTCAACAAGGTTTGATAGCCCTTTCCGGTCTTTTCCGAAAGAGCTTTGAAGCGCTCGATTACGACGTCGTCCAGATAGATCGTGATGCGTGTCTTGCCTTCGGAAGACAAGACAGCGCCGCGCTTCGCTTTGGAGAAGTCATATTCCTTTTTCATAGGCGCGAATTTCCTTCGGTTGTGGCTTGCGCACGGAGATGAGTCGAGCATTTTCTCCCGCAACGCGTACACGACGACGCGAAACTGTCCAAACAAATTGGTTCCGATCGTCACGAAACGTTGCTCGCCTTGCGCCGATAGGTCCTCAGCGGTCAACGCAAGAGGATCGAGCAACACGCCATCGCCCTCGCTTAGCGAAACGCCGTGCTTCTTCCGATTAGCCGCTTCCTTGACGGGATCGAAACTGCTCGGCATCCCGCCATAATATGCACAATATATGCATATCGTAAGGGAGGCGGACCTTCACCTCCCTGGTGGACTACTCATCCTTCAGTGAGAAGTTCACCTCGACGTTCCCGACATACCTCGTGCCCTCCGCCGTGCACTTCCACTGCGACAGCGCCTCGATCACTTCGCGATCGAATACGCGCGGCGGATTCGACGACACGATCGCAACATCGAGCACGTTGCCGCGCTCGTCTACCGACACGCGCGCCAGCACGCGACCCGTCTGAACGCCTGACTTGATCGCCGCCCGCGGGAACGTGGGCTTCGCGCGTTGCTCACACGCAACGCTCTGTCGCACTGCCGGCTTCGGAGGTGCAGGGGGCGCAGCGGGCGCGGGCGGCGCAGGAGGCGTATCGACCGGCGCCGGCGGCGCGATGATGTACGGCTGATTCGGCGGCGTCGGCGTCAATGCCGTAATCGTCGGCGCCTCGATCGCTTTCGGGAGCTGAATCTCCGGCGGCGGCACGAACGCCTGCGGTGGCGGCGGCGCCGCTTGCGGCGGTGGCTCGACGATCTTCTTCGGAGGAGGTGGTGGAGGAGGCGGTGGAGGCGGCGGCGGCTTCACTTCCTCGACGATTGTCGCGACGATCGGCTTTTTGATGACCTCGACTGCCTTGCGGCCGAGCCCCGTGAACATCGCCCACAGGATCAGCACGTGCAGCAGGATCACGATCCCGATGCCGAGCGCGTGCCGCTTGGGGTCGCGTTGATGTTTTGCGTAATCCATAGGAAGTGGCTCGAGCCCGCTTTACTCGATGAACTGCTCGCTGCCGACGATTCCCATCTTGGTTACGCCGTTCCGCTGCGCTTCCGAGAGAACGGCGGCCACCACGTCGTATTTCGAGGACTTGTCGGGCCGGATGTGCACCTCGGGCTGCGGCTCGGCGCTGGCGATCGCTTTGAACTTTTCTCTCACGGTTGCCATATCCGCCAAGTCGCCGTTGTAAAAAATCTGGCTCGACGGATCGATGTCGACCTTGACGATCTCGGGCTTGACGAGTGTCGGCGGCGGCGTGCCGCTCGGCAGATTCAGATTTGCCGAATGAAGCTGAATCGGAATCGTGATTATCAGCATCACCAGCAGCACGAGCATCACGTCGATCAAGGGTGTGGTGTTGATGTCGATCAGCACATCCGGGTCGTCGGATGGCGAGCCTACGGTCATTGACATGAGTGATTTCCTCGACTAAAGCGTGCGCGTCATGCGCGCGCCGGCGGCTCGGTAATGAAGCTGATCTTCGCGATCCCCGCGCGCTGACACGCATAGACGATGCGGCCGACCGATTCGTAATTCGCGCGCCCGTCGCCCCGGATGTGCACTTCCGGTTGCGGATCGAGCACCGCGATCTTTTTCAATCGATCGACGAGTGCCGCCGTGTTCGCGATGTGAAGATCGTTCCAGAAGATCTTCCCGTTCACATCCACCGACAGCGTGATGTTCTCGGGCTTGGTCTCGCGAACCTCGACGCGCTCCTTGGGAAGCTGCACCTGGATCGAGGTGGTCACGACCGGAATCGTGATCAGGAAGATGATCAGAAGCACGAGCATCACGTCGACAAGCGGCGTGGTGTTGATCTCCGAGACGACTCGGTCTTCTTCGTCTTCGAGTTCGCCGACGCTCATCGACATGTCAGGCCCTCGCCGGGGCTTGCGGGGTCGACATCAGCACGGCGTGCAAGTCCGCGCCGAAGCCGCGCACCTGCTCCATCGCCGCTTTGTTGCGACGCACGAGCCAGTTGTAGCCGAGCACCGCCGGTACGGCCACTGCAAGACCGATCGCCGTCATGATCAGCGCTTCGCCAACGGGACCTGCCACTTTGTCGATCGACGCCTGGCCTGCGATGCCGATCGCGGTCAGCGCGTGATAGATGCCCCACACCGTACCAAACAGTCCCACGAACGGCGCTGTTGAACCGACGGTCGCAAGGAACGCGAGGCCGTCGCCGAGCCGGCTCTGAATATTCTCGATCGCACGCTGGATCGACATCGACATCCAGTCGTTGAGGTTGACGTTGCCGAGCAGCCCATCGTGTTTTTGTGAAGCTTCTAAGCCGGTCTCCGCGATGAATCGGAACGGACTTCCCGACTTCAGCGTTTCGGCGCCCTGGCGAACACTCGGCGCTTTCCAGAATTTCGCATTGGCAACGCGCGCTTCGCGGCGCAGCTTCGCTTGCTCGTAGAGCTTGGTGATGATGACGTACCACGAGCCCATCGACATGATCGCGAGAATGACCAGCGTGCCTTTCGCAACCCAGTCACTGCCGCGCCACACCGATTCGAGTCCATAGGGATTCTCGACTTCGGGAGTGGCAGCGCGCGCGACGGCCGCTTTGGCGCCTTCCAACGTGGCAGGCGATGTCGATGGCAACGCTGAGCTCGCAGGAGCAGGTGCGGGTGCAGGTGCGGGTGCAGGGGTGGGTTGCGCGGCAGGCGCAGCGGGTTTAGCTTGCGCGAACACAATGCTTGGAACGAGCAACGCACCAGTCATATGCAGCGCTAACGCCGCTACGGCCCATCGGGACGTTTTCAGCATGATGTCTCCAGGAACGTGAGCTTCGAAAAGGAAAGGGTTGAACCAGGATCCCGCGACATACGGTACGGTCAGTCAATTGCGCAGGATGCAGCGGCGTCGCGACATCGCGACGACAACCCGCACTCGTGGACTGTTCCCCCGGCTTCAAGGGGCGGAATGCTAATGGCGTTGCAACGAAAAAGCAAAAGCATCGACGTAGACGGCGCTAGCGGCGGACACGTAAGGGCGGACGTCCGTTCGATCGGGTCTACCAAAAGCAACGGGGCCGCCCGGGCCCCGTTGTTTAGCGAAACGGCTTTGTAATTATTGGAACGCGTACTTGACGCGCCCGTAGAAGAAACGACCGACCGGGTTGTGCGTCGTGAAATCGTATCCCTGCGTTTCCTGATTCGAGAACGGCGGATCGCGGTCGAACAGATTCTTGATGCCGCCCGCGAGCGTCCAGTTTTTGAAGCCCTTGTACTGGAGCTGGAGATCGGTCGTCGTCCACGTGTCGACGTCACGGGGCGTGTTCGGTACCACGTTCTGTTGCAGGTAGTGGTGGATATAGTTCACGAACACCGTCGTGTTCCACGGACCGCGCTCCCAGTCGAGCGTCAGGTTGCCACGCCAGCGTGGATAGCGGTAAGTGCCGTTGAACTCCTGCAACGGCTGACCCGGCGCTGCGGCGAACTTGTAGGTAATGTTGTAGCTCGCTTCGAGTTGGCTCGTGAGGCGTCCCCAGTCGCCCATATCGTGTCGATAGCGCGCCGACACGTCGATACCTTCCGCCTTCTGCTGTGCGATGTTGAAGTAGAGCCGGAACAAGCCCGCCTCGAGGTCGCTGCCGGCACCGCGCAGCGCGCCCGGCGCACCGACCGCAATGTCGCGCGCGGTACGCGTATCGCGAATGATGGAGTTCGGGAACGCGTCCGGATTGGCGAGTTGGAACTGGATCAGCGGCTGGTCGATGATGTTCTTGTGCTTGATGTTCCAG
>DATLOI010000158.1:0-3192 GCA_035536295.1 Casimicrobiaceae bacterium | reverse complement strand
TCGAGCTCGATCAGCGCGAGCAACGTCAGCAGGGTTTCGTAGCGATCCTCGCGCGAGCGGGCAATCTCCAAACCCGCGTCGAACGCTTCGCGCGCCAAGAACGGATCCCCCTGCTTCAACACGGCGAACCCACGCACGCGTTGCAACAGCGGAATGAGTTTCGCTTCGCCGTTTTCGCTTTCGGCACGCGCCAGCAACTCATCTGCACATGCAAGCGTAGCATCAGCATCGTCCTGATGCGCACGGCATTCGGCGATGCGTGCATCGACATCCATCAGCTCCTGCTCGGCCCCGACATGCTCGAAGTTCGTGCGCGCTTCCTTGAGTCGACCGAGCGCCTCCTCGATGCGGCCCGCACGCACCGACGCGCGACCGAGCAACCAGTGACATGCCGCAAGCAAGTAGCGATAGCCTGAAGCCTTCAAAGTCGCGAGTGTCTCCTGCAACAAACGCTCGGCCTCGGTCAATTCCCCGCGATCAATCAATATCTCGCTCACATTGATGCGCGCAACAGCAGCCGGCACCGTGTTGCCGAGCTTCAGCGAGGCATCGCGACCGCGCTCGTAGTACGCCATCGCGTCATCCCAACGGCCTTCCCACTGGCAAATGACACCGAGGTTGGTGAGAATCGACGCCTGCCGCAGGCGATTGCCCGAGCGCTGATAAGCCTCGAGCGATTTTTTCAACAGCTCCTCGCCGCCTTTGCGCCCAAGCACTCCCGACGCCCAACCGAGCACCATGTAGGCGCCGCCGAGCGCTTCTGGATCGTCGGCTTCCTCGGCCTCGATCACCGTGCGTTCGGCCCGCTCGACCGCTTCCCCCGTGTGTCCTTGCGCCTGCAAAATCGTCGCTTGCCATGCGCTGCACAGCGCCGCGTGGCGAGTCGCTTCGATGCGTCCGATGTCTTTCACGACTTCTCGCGCGCGCTCGGCGAGTTGCAGCGCTTGCCCATACTGGCCGAGTTTCTCCTCGAGCCGCGAGCGCTTCAAGAGCAGTCCCGATTCGGCGAGCGGATCGCCTTCGACCAGCTTTTGCGCCGACGAGAACGCATCGCCCGCTTTCTTGTACTCACCCACGCGATACCACGAGTCGGCGAGCGCTTCGTGCACAGCGCCCACCTCTTTCTTCGGCAGATCGGGCAACGCATTCGCAGCCTCCAACGCGCGCGAGTACAAAGCGGCCGCTTCGACATAGGCATAAACCGCCTCGGCGCGTTTCGCCGCGGTGTTGCCGTAGCGAAACGCCGGCTTCTGCTCACCCGCCGCAAGGTAATGCAGCGACAGGACGCCGGCGTGATCGTCCGGGTCGTCGGCCTCTTCCTCGAGATGCACGGCCACCGCCGCATGCAGGGTGCGCCGCTGCTTGAATGGAAGGCCTTCGTACGCGGCATCGCGCATCAGCGAATGCCGAAAGCGCAGATAGCCTTCGCCATCGTCGTCGAAGAATTCGCGCAGGCGCTCCCAGGTCGAGCCCGCCGGCGGCGCACTGTCGTCCTCCTCGCTGAACCACGACAGCATGCGCGGGTGGAACGTGAGACCAAACACCGATGCACGGCGAATTGTCGCGCGATCGTCCGGCGCGAGCGCATCGATACGTGCCATGGCGGCAGCCTCCGCCGAATCGGGAAGCCGTCCCACACCGCCGGATTCCACCGCAGCATGCAAGAGGTCGCGAAGGAACTGGGGGTTCCCCGCGGAGCGCTCCGCCACGACTTCGAGCAAATGGGGAGGTAGCGGCGTCTTCTCGCTCGCAAGCTGCGCCATCCGCAACGCGTCCTGGGGCGCGAGCGCTTTCAGGTCGACGCGAACGACGTCGGATGATTCGGGCGCCGAGAACCCGCCAGCGTTGCGCCTTCGCGCAATGCCGAACATCCACTTGCGGCCGTCGAGACGACCCACGAGATAGTGGAGCAGCTCGGCCGACGCTTCGTTCATATGATGCGCATTCTCGATCTCGATGACGGCGGGTCCGGGCACCAGGACTTCGAGGAAACGGGCAACGGTTTCATGAAGCTTCGGGCGGCGATTCTTTTCCGCGAGCATGTCGACTTCGGGAGTCGACTCGGCCTCGACACCGAACGCAGCGGCGAGCAGCGGCAGCCACGGCAGGAGCTCGGGAACGCTCGAGCTCACGCGTTCGCGCACACCGTCGATGAGGATCGCGTCGGACTCGTCGCGTCCGATCTCCAGAAGCTCGCGCAACAGTTCGCGCCAATCGACATACGGCGTCGACGCGGTATAGGCCTCGCATACCGCGTGCATCTTCTTGAAACCCATCGCGGCATCGCGCATCGCTTCCAACAGGCGACTCTTGCCCACGCCGGGGTCGCCGATCACTTCGACGAGGCGGCCCTTGCCGGAGCGCGCACTGGACAACGCCTTGCGAAGAACGCCGAGTTCCGCATTGCGACCTATCAGCGGCAAGCGCTCGAGCGAAACATTGCGCGCGCGCGACCCGACCGCCGGGCCGACCGACCACGCGCGCAGCGGCTCGGCCTTGCCCTTGACGACCAGCGGCTTGAGCTCGGTGGTTGCGAACAACGTGTCCGAATGATCGAGCACGTCGGCGGTGGCGTAGATGTGCCCCGGCTCGGCCTTCGCCATCAAGCGCGCGGCAACGTTCACCGCGTCGCCCATCACCGTGTAGGTTCGCCGATACACCGGCCCGATGTCGCCCGCGAAGACCGCACCGCGATGAACGCCGATTCGAATCGGAATCGGCAGCTCGGCCGCTACGATCTCGCGCAGCGCGAGCAGCATTCGCTCTTCGTCGTCGCCGGTGATGCGCGGCGCGCCCGCCGTGAGGATCAGCTTGCCGCCGTCGGCGTCGATGTCCGAGGCGAGCAAGGCAAGGTCGCGTCGCTCGGTGGCCGCTTCGACGATCTCGACAAGGCGATGCAACACCTCGGCTGCGACCGAGCCGTCACGTTCCCCGAACAGAGCGTCGGTCGCTTCGAAGCGGAGGAACGCGACCGTGACCGGCCGATGCTCGGACGCGACACGGCCTTCGGCGACATGCGCGCGTACCGTCGGCGCAAGACAATGCGCCAGCGTCTCGAGCGGCACGCGCGGCCTGCGAACCAGCGGCGTCTTGCCGGCGAAGCCCGTTGGAAGGCTTCGCAACAGACGCCCGGGTTTCTTCGATTCGCCCAGACACTCGTCGGGCAGCAGGCGCGCGGTTGCATCGCTGACG
>DATLOI010000157.1:0-8820 GCA_035536295.1 Casimicrobiaceae bacterium | reverse complement strand
GCACGTCAAATTGCCTCACGAAACGCTTCACTACCGGGTGCTGGAGGGCCGCGCTCGCTTCGCAGATGGAGATCTGACCGAGGTCGTCCTGGTGAACGAACGGATCGGCCGGGACGGCCACGGCGATGAGACGGACCTGCTCATCATCACGCCGGTTACCTTGCCGGGCGGCAGCGACTGTCTCATTTACGACTTCCTAGGACCGAACGTGAGCTTCGAAACGCCGAATGTGATCCGGTTCGTCAACCATCGCTGACGGTCATCGTTCTCGGGTCGTCCCATCACTCCGCAGTAATCTTCGCCTCACGCACGACCTTCGCCCATTTCACGCTCTCGCGCTCCATGTACTGCGCGAGCTCCTCCCGCGTGGACGGCGCCGGCTCGAGGCCATGCTTCGCCAACTCCGCGTTGATTTGCGGATCGTTCAATACCTTGACGAGCTCGCGATTCCAGTAATCGAGCAGGTCGCGCGGCGTCTTGCCGGGTGCGACGAACGCGTACCAGTTGGTGGCCTCGAATCCCGGATAGCCCGACTCGGCGACTGTCGGCACGTCGGGCATCGTTGCCGTTCGCTTGAGACCCGTGCTGGCAAGCGCACGCAGCTTGCCGGTCAGAAGGTGCGGTGCAACCGTCGAGGGAACGGCGGGATACATTTCGACGCGTGCGCCGAGCAGGTCGCCGAGCGCCGGGCCGCCGCCCTTATAGGGGATGTGCAGGAGATCGATCCCTGCGCGCTGCTTGAACAGCTCGATCGCAAGGTGTCCTGCGCCGCCTTGTCCGGCCGATGCGTATGTCATCGAACCGGGCTTCGATTTCGCGAGCGTCACGAACTCCGCCAGTGATTTCGCGGGCACGCCCGGATGCACGACGATCACGTTCGGGAACACGACGCCCATCGTGATCGGCGCGATATCGCGCTGCGGATCGTAGGGCAGGTTCTTCACCATGTGCGGCGCGACGGTCATCGGGCCGACCGACGTCAATTGAATAGCGTAGCCGTCGGGCGGTGACGTTGCGATATGCTGGGCCGCGATGTTGCCGCCGGCGCCGGCCTTGTTGTCGATGATGACGGGTTGTCCGATATTTTCGGAGAGCTTCTTGCCGATGATCCGCGCCGCGGTATCGGTGCCACCGCCGGGCGCGAATCCCACGGTCAGCGTGACGGGGCGGCTGGGGAAACTTTGCGCGGACGACGCGCTGACGAATATCAATGTGGCGACTGCAGCCAGACTCCACGAAGTGAACTTCATGAGTACGCTCCTGCGTTCGAATGCATAACGCGCCTGCATGCAATCGTACACGGCTCGTTCAACCACTCGCACGTTTCGACATTACGATGTTCTCGTCGCCGGTGGCGGCAACGCGGCGCTTTGCGCAGCGCTCAGCGCGCGCGAACGCGGCGCCGACGTGTTGATCGTCGAGTCCGCGCCCGTGCACTTCCGCGGCGGCAACAGTCGTCATACGCGCAACATGCGCACGATGCACGATGGTCCGTTGGACGTGCTCGCCGATTCGTACGAGGAGGACGAGTACTGGGAGGACCTTCGCAAGGTCACCGGCGGGATCACCGACGAGCGCCTTGCGCGCATGACGATTCGCGCGACCGCCGATCACGTTGGCTGGATGAAACGCCACGGCGTGCGCTTTCAGCCGCCGCTTGGCGGCACGCTGCATCTTGCGCGCACCAACGCGTTCTTTCTGGGTGGTGGCAAGGCGCTCATGAATGCCTACTACGCAGCCGCGCAGCAACTCGGCATCGACGTTGTTTACGATTGCGAGGTGGTGGACCTCGATATCCGCGAGCGACGCTTCGTCTCGGCGAGGGTTGCGCATGACGGCCGTCGATCGGAAATAAGCGCCGGCGCGATCGTCGTCGCCTGCGGAGGTTTCGAAGCGAACCTCGACTGGCTCCGCGAAGCGTGGGGTCCCAAAGCCGACAATTTTCTCGTGCGCGGCACACCGTACAACACCGGGCGGGTGTTAAAGCATTTGCTTGCAAGCGGTGTCAAATCGGTCAGCGATCCGACGCAGGGTCATTGCGTCGCGATCGACGCGCGATCGCCGAAGTTCGACGGGGGCATCGTGACGCGGGTCGACGCGGTGTCGCTTGGCATCGTCGTCAACCGTCAGGGGCGACGCTTCTACGACGAAGGCGAGGATTTCTGGCCGAAGCGCTACGCGATCTGGGGACGTCTGATCGCCGACCAGCCCGATCAGATCGCTTTCTCGCTCATCGATGCCAAAGCGATCGGCAAGTTCATGCCGCCGGTCTATCCCCCGTTCACTGCGCCTTCGATCGCATCACTGGCATCGATGCTGGGGCTCGACGCTGCGGCACTCGAGCAAACGATCGCCGCATTCAACGCGGTCGTGAGAAACGGAACCTTCGATCATACGATTCTTGACGATTGCCATACCGAAGGCATCGAGCCGCCGAAGTCGCACTGGGCGCGCCCGCTCGACACGCCGCCGTATTACGCGTATCCGCTGCGACCGGGAATCACCTTCACCTACCTCGGTGTCGCGATCGACGACAAGGCGCGCATTCTTTTCGATGGCGACAAGGCGGCCTTGAACATGTTCGCCGCGGGCGAAGTCATGGCCGGCAATGTGCTCGGGCAAGGGTACTTGGCGGGGATCGGCATGGCGATCGGCACGACGTTCGGACGTATCGCGGGCGAGGAGGCGGCACGGCATGTCCACCACTGAGCGACCGCCGCTTTTCGATTTGATCGAGGAAGCTCAGCGGGTCTTGTCGATCTGCAATGCATGCCGCTATTGCGAGGGCTATTGCGCAGTCTTTCCGGCGCTGCAACGCCGCCTTGCTTTCAATGCACGCGATGTGCACTATCTCGCGAATCTTTGCCACAACTGCGGTTCCTGCCTGCACGCGTGCCAGTACGCGCCGCCTCACGCGTTCCAAGTCGATTTCCCGCGCCTTCTCGCGCAGGTTCGGAAGGAGACCTACCGGCAATACGCGTGGCCGCGAGCGCTCGCTGGTGCGTTCGAGCACAACGGCACAGTGGTCGCGATCGCCTCGCTGGCGAGTGTGACGGCGTTGCTTTTATTCACCGCCTGGTACGCGGATCCGGCGCGACTGTTTACCGCTCATTCCGACGCCGCAGGGTCGTTTTACGCGGTGCTTCCGCATGGCGTCATGACAGCGTTGTTCGGTGCAGTGGCCGCATTCGTGGTGGTCGCGCTGATCGCCGCGCTCACTCGATTCTGGAAAGACACCGGCGAAAACATGGGCGCGCGCGTGCGTGCGTCACCCGTTGCCCATGCAACATGGGATGCGTCTGCGCTCACCTATCTTGACGGCGGCGGCGATGGCTGCACTTTCCCGCGCGGCAGGCCGTCGTTCGCAAGGCGCAACTTTCATCACTTGACGTTTTACGGATTCACGCTCTGCTTCGCGGCGACGGTGGTCGCGACGGTTTACCACTATGGTTTCGGGTGGATCGCGCCGTATCCGTTCTTCAGCGTGCCAGTCGTGCTCGGCACCGTAGGGGGCGTTGCGCTCGTCGTGGGGACGGCAGGGCTCTTATCGTTGAAGCTTTCACCGAACGCTGAAGTTTCCGACGCGAGTCAAGTGGGGATGGACGTCGGCTTCCTGTTGCTGCTGCTGGCGACGAGTGTGACCGGATTGATGCTCCTCGCGCTGCGCGAGACGCGTGCAATGGGCGTGCTCCTTGCGCTGCACCTTGGCGCGGTGCTGGCTTTGTTTCTCACGATTCCCTACGGCAAGTTCGTGCACGCGGTGTATCGCTTCGCTGCGCTCGTGCGATTTCATGTCGAGCGACGGGTTCCAGTTGCGGAGATCCGCCCGGAGTAATCAGTTGGCGCCCCACAGCTCGCAAAACGATCGCACAGCCTCGACATCAGGCAACACTCGGCCAAATCCCTGCACGCTGACGCCGCGCACGGCTCCAAGTTCGGGATGCTTCGCGACGAGCTTCGCTGCCTCGCGGGCCCAGGCATCGCCATAACCCCCGCGCGAATGATGGAGGACGCCAAGATCGGTTGCCGCGGCAATGCGATAGCCCATCTTCGCTGCGCGCAACGTGAAATCGATGTCGTACGCATGAAAATGCGTAAACGTTTGCGCGTCCCATCCGACGGTCCGTGCAGTCTCGCTGCGCATCGCAAGAAAAACGCCGTCGAGGACTTGCAGACCTTCGATCAACGGTCCTCGTTCGCTGTATATGTTGACTTCGTATCCGCGCGGGTCGGGAAGCACGACGCATCCATGCAGCCGAGGATGTCCCGCATGAACCCAGCTCGGTCCCGTCGCGCGTTCGGCCCCCGCAATGCCGACGATATCGCACCGATCAAGATGGCGCTGCAGGCGATGTCCCAGCGCATCGTTGAGAATCTCGACGTCGTCATGCGTGAAAACGACGAGCGGATGTTTCGCGAAATGCAAGGCTCGTGTGTAACCCTCGGCGAGTGACTTCGCGTCGTCGATCTTGACGAACTCGTGCGGCCAGTCAGCCAACGCGCGAGCGTAGCTCGCATGCGCGCGAGCGAACCGGCTATCGTCGATGCTGCAACAAATGATCGAGATCGGGACGCGTTCGTACTCCGGCACTACGTGAACGCGTGAGGGCGGCGCACTCTCCGTCGGAATCGCATCGACCAGCGCTTGCAGTGCCTCGTTGCGTGGCGCATCGAAAGTCAAAGCCTGACGCAGGATCGAAACTGCGCGTAATTTCGAGTTCGCGGCAACGAGCGCCTTGCCGAGTTCGAGGTATGCGATCGCAGCCATCGGCGCCAGCTGCACGGCCTCTTCGAATGCTTGCAGCGCTTCGCGTAGGCGGCCGAGCTGCGACAAGAGCCGCCCGGCTTGGAGATGCAACCGATGATCGTGCGGTTTGGCATTTGACGCGAGCAGCGTCCAGTCGAGCGCAGCGCCCGGGTGCCCGCGTTCGATCTCCACTAGCGCGCATAGCGCTGCAGCCCTGAAATCACCGCTGACCCGCCAAACCAACCGAGCCTCGCGCACCGCGTCGTCGGTTCGACCGGCGTTGAGCGCTGCGACGGCAATCGAAAGCGGCTGTTTCAACGGTTTTCGCCCGACCTGAACTCAGCAAACAAGAAAAAAGCCGGGCGGCTTCACCCGGCTTTTTTTCACAACAAACTGGTCAGCGGTTGTCAGGCCGCCTGAATGTTCGTCGCCTGCTTTCCCTTCGGGCCGGTCGCGACTTCGAAGGAGACCTTCTGGCCTTCCTTCAACGTCTTGAACCCTTGACCCTTGATCGCCGTGAAATGCGCGAACAGGTCCTCGCCGCCGTCGTCGGGCTTGATGAAACCAAAACCCTTCGCGTCGTTGAACCACTTCACCGTACCGGTAGCCATGACTTCTTATCCTCGAGACAAAAATGGAATGAACCGGGAGCGCCCGGCGCGGTGTTCGAATCTCAAGGTCGGGGGACTCAACGAAGCGGCGGAGGCACAAAAGGCCGCTACGGTACGGAGTACTTCGGCGCTTGGGACTGCAAACGACGGCGCGGAGTATAGCAGAGGAAAAGCCAAACTTGACAACTCCCCCGGGGACGTGCTTGGAGCGGGTTCAGTGTTGCAATTCGGCCCGAACGAGGGATGCGCCTGCGGCCAGAGCCGCCATTTTTCCCGCCGCCAGCTCCCTCGTGAGCGGCACCATCCCGCAATTTGTGCAGGCCTGGAGCCGCTCCGGCGCTACGTAGGCCAGGGCCGCACGAAGCGTCGTGGCGACATCCTCCGCCGTCTCGACCCGTTCGCTCGCCACGTCGATCGCGCCTACCAGCACGTCCTTGCCGGACAACAGCCCCATCAACTCGAGCGGCACGCGCGAATTGGCGCACTCCAGCGAGACCTGGTCGATGCGCGATCTCGCCAGCAACGGAAACGTCGACTCGTACTGGCGCCACTGATTTCCCAACGTCTTCTTCCAGTCGTTGTTCGCCTTGATGCCGTACCCGTAGCAGATGTGCACGGCTGTCTTGCATGCCAATCCTTCGGCAGCACGTTCGAGCGTCGCGAGCGCGAAGTCGCGCACTTCGTCGAAATAGACGTTGAACGCGGGCTCGTCGAACTGCACGACGTCGATGCCAAGCGCGGCAATGGCACGCGCCTCTTCGTTCAGGATCTCTGCGAACGCCCACGCGAGTCTCTCGCGGCTCTTGTAATGCATGTCGTACAGTGTGTCGACCATCGTCAACGGGCCAGGCAGCGTGTACTTCGTTTGTTGCGTGGTATGCGCGCGAAGGAACTTCGCGTCGTCGACGTAGATGGGACGGCGTCGCGCGACCGTCCCGACCACGACCGGCACCGCCGCATCGTAGCGATCGCGAATGCGCACCGTGCGCTTGTGCTCGAAGTCGACGCCGTCCAGCCCTTCGATGAACGTGGTCACGAAATGGCGGCGCGTCTGCTCGCCATCAGTCACGATGTCGATGCCTGCGCGTTCCTGTTCGAGAACGGCCAGTCGCACGGCGTCGCGTTTCGCTTCGTCGAGCGAAGGCGGATCGACTCGCCACCCGGCCCACAGTGCACCGGGTTCGGCTAGCCAGGCAGGCTTGGGCAAGCTGCCCGCGATCGTCGTTGGAATCATTCCGGTGGTCGTTGGCAATTCACAGTTGTCAGTATAGTAACGAGATGCCGACAATGCTGTTCGCCGATCACGACTTTCCCGACATCGAGCTCGAGCTTTCGCATTTTGCTCGTCACGGCATCGACGTCGAAGTCGCGCATTGCAAAAGCGAGAGCGACGTGATCGCTGCCGCGCGCGGCTGCTGCGGCATTCTTTTGCAGTACGCACCCATCACCGAGCGTGTCGTCGCGTCGCTTCCCGACGTTGGCATCGTCAGCCGCATCGGCGCCGGCTTCGATACCGTCGATGTCGAGGCGTGTGCGCGGCACGGCGTGTGGGTCGCGAACTCCCCCGATTACGGTGTGGGTGAAGTCGCGACGCACGCGCTGGCATTGGCGCTTGCACTGATTCGCAACGTCGTCGCCTACCATCGCGACATCGCGCAAGGCCGCTGGCATTATCTGTCGTCGGGACCGCTGCGCCGCCCGCGCGAAATGACATTGGGGATCGTCGGCCTCGGCCGCATCGGCAAGCGCATGGCGCACATCGGGCGCGAGTCGTTCAAGCGCGTCGTGGCGTTCGATCCTTTTTTGATCGATGGCGATTTTCCGAGCTATGTCGAACGCTGCGGGACGCTGCAGCAACTGGCCGAGCAAAGCGACGTTGTCTCATTGCACACGCCGCTCAACGCAACCACACGGGGATTGATCGGCGACGAGTTCTTTCGCGCGCTGAAACCGGGTAGCTATCTCGTCAATACGGCGCGCGGCGCAATCGTGCACCTGCCCGCGCTGCAGGCGGCGCTCGATGCTGGAACCTTGGCCGGCGCGGGTCTCGACGTTCTGCCCGAAGAGCCGGTGCCGCGCGACTCGCGACTCGTGTCACATCCGCGCGTTGTCCTGACGCCGCACGCTGCCTTTTTCTCCGTCGAATCGGAGCGCGAGTTGAGACGCAAGGCGGCGCACAATCTCGTGAGCTGGCTCGAGCGCGGCCGGCCCGATTATGTGGTCAGCGCGGGGACGCGCGCTCCCATGCGCTAGGATGCCGTCAGAAGTGCGGCCGCCAGAGCCGCACACCGAACAATCGAGGAGGAGGCAATGGCGGCGGTCGGCATAGCCGCGGTACACAAGTGGTTCGGATCGACGCACGTGATCCGCGGCGTCGACATCGCGATCGACGACGGCGATTTTTGCGTGCTCGTCGGGCCGTCGGGCTGTGGCAAGTCGACGCTGCTGCGCATGATCGCGGGCCTCGAAGAGATCGGCAATGGCACGATCAGCATCGGCGGCAACGTCGTCAATCGCGTGCCGCCCAAAGAGCGCGACATCGCAATGGTGTTCCAGAATTACGCGCTGTACCCGCACATGACCGTGCGCGACAACATGTCGTTCGCGCTGTCGCTCGCCAAGAAATCGAAGTCCGAAATCACCGAGAAGGTCGCGCGCGCCGCCGATATTCTCGGCCTCTCCACGCTTCTCGATCGTTACCCACGTCAGCTTTCAGGGGGTCAGCGACAACGCGTGGCGATGGGACGCGCCATCGTTCGTGATCCTCAGGTGTTCTTGTTCGACGAGCCGTTATCGAACCTCGACGCGAAACTTCGCGTGCAGATGCGAACCGAGATCAAGGAGTTGCATCAACGCCTCGAAACCACGTCGATATATGTGACGCACGATCAGATCGAGGCGATGACGATGGCCGATCGTATCGTCGTGATGCGCGATGGCGAGGTCGAACAGCAGGGCGCGCCGCTCGAGCTCTACGATCGCCCTTCGAACACGTTCGTCGCAAGCTTCATCGGCTCACCGGCGATGAATCTGTTGCCGGGCACGGCGCGTGCGGGCGGTCGCGTCGAGTTCGCCGGGGGTGCGAGTCTGCCTGTTCCGCCTCAAGCTCGCGTCGAGGATGGCCAGTCGGTCCTCTACGGCATCCGACCCGAGCATTGCCTGCCGTCGAGCGAAGGCTTGCCGGTCGAAGTGGTCGTCGTCGAGCCGACCGGTGCGGACACGCAGCTCTATTGCAAGCTCGATGGGAAGGAATTCACCGCGGTGATTCGCGATCGCACATCGGTTCAACCGGGCGAGCGCGTGTATTTGCGTCCCGATCACTCCAAGACGCATTTGTTCGACGCGGCGACAGGTGAGCGTCTCGCGGCATGAAAGACGGACCGAAAGTTCACCCTACTTTCGGCCGGCTGGGCTACCCGAAAATCGGTGGGGAGGGAAGCGCGGCGCCCTTGGGGGAGGGCC
>DATLOI010000156.1:0-32784 GCA_035536295.1 Casimicrobiaceae bacterium | reverse complement strand
CCTTTTCGTTCAACCTTCGGCGGCATCGTCGGCGCCGCGCGACGGCGTAGGTATGTACTAACGCAGTTCGCGAAGATCCGCCAGCATCGTCTCAAACGGAAAATCGGATGGTCACCGGGGAATGCAATTGCGGCGCGGTTCAATTCGAGATCGACGCGGATCTCTGGGGTGTCTTTGTGTGCCACTGCTCGATCTGTCGCAGGTCCACGGGGAGCAACGGCATCGCGGTGGTTCTCGTTACGAACGACCACTTCCGATGGGTTAGCGGCCAGGAGCACATCGCAACGTGGAAGAAGCCGAACGCAAATTGGCAAACCTGGTTCTGCAGTGTCTGCGGCTCTCCCGTGCCAGGTGAGAACGACCCGACGAAAATGTTCGTGCCGGCAGGTTCCATTACACACGGAGGTGACGCGCTCAAGGTCATCCACCACCTCTGGGTGGGCTCGAAGGCCGTCTGGGACGAAATCGGAGACGCGGGGCAGCAACACACGGAGAAGTTTCGTGGGTGATATTTGGACTACGTTCGAGCTGGCCATTAACCTGAAAACAGCGAAGGCATTGGGCATCACCGTTCCTTCCTCGCTACTGTGGCGGGCGAACGAGCTGATTCAGTAGCAGTCAATTGCCTTTCGCCAATCCAATCACCACCGCGATGAAAGAACCCGTTCACGTGCGAGCACTCGGCGGTGGAGACGTTGTCTCGATGCGCGCCATGCTCGCCATGTTCGGCAAGGCTTTTGACGAAGTCACAACGTATACCGCGAGACAGCCGGACGATGCGTACCTGGAAAGCTTGCTCACCAGCAATACGTTCGTCGCGGTTGCAGCGTTCTCCGGTTCCAAAGTCGTCGGTGGGATCGCAGCCTATGTCTTGCCCAAGTTCGAGCAACCACGGTCGGAAATGTACATCTACGATCTTGCCGTTGACGAGGCTCATCGGAGGCAGGGTATCGCCGTCGCCATGCTTCGAGAGTTAAGCAGGCTTGCCGATGCACGCGGTATCTACGTGATATTTGTGCAAGCAGACCGCGGCGATGAGCCGGCCGCCGCGCTTTACACAAAGCTGGGAGTGCGCGAGGAGGTACTGCACTTTGAAATTGCCCCATCGAAGAATGCTACTAACCCGGAGTAGACGTTGAGCCGCCAAACAACCCACACGTATGCCGGCAGAAAACGGAGAGCCTGTGACCACGGACCGCGCGCCCTATCATGCTCACATCTATTACACGACCGATGAACGCGCTATCGCCGAGCGCGTTCATCAGGAATTGTCGAACGCGAAAGGCGTTGGCGACTTTGTCAGCGTGCTTTTCGTGGGCGAGATGCGCGACGAAAGCGTGGGTCCACATCCAAGGCCGCAATTCGAGGTTCACTTTCTAAAAGACGCATTGCCGAGGATTCTCCAGCGAATCAAGGCGTCTGGGCTTACTGCGCTTGTCCATCCCCTAACCGACGATGACCTCGCCGACCACACCTCGTTGGCACTCTGGATCGGTGAACCTATCCCGCTGGATCATTCGGTGCTTGATCCACCTGGAACGAACCAAGGTATCGCCCGGTTCGGAAGGTCGGACTTCTGAAACGTTATAGTTATAGCGTCGCGTGTATGTGGCGCGGCGGTTGATGCTCGTTGAGCCTCGCACGTACTATCTGGGGGGTTCATTCCATTGAAGGAGGAGACGTATGGCACGTTGTCACATCGATTGCCGCGAGTTTCCGAGTGAAATGAACTGCACGCTTGCGCTGGTGGCCGACAGCGAAGAAGAACTGCTGGAGGCCGCGGTACAGCACGCAGTAGCCGTTCACAAACACGAGGACAATCCGGAATTTCGCACCGAGATTCGCAAGCTTTTCAAGCAAGGCAACCCACGTCCTTGAGTAGCAGAACGCAAAACTTCATCGGGTTTCTTCGATGCCCCGCCCCGGCGGGGCTATTCGTTTGTATGTCCACGGGAGGCCGTTAGCCCTAGAATCGCGCGATGGCTATCGAGAACGACACGCTGTCCCGCGTCATCACCGGCAAGCCTGAAGGACGTCAAGAGGAGGTTTTCGAGCGCGCGTTGCGACCGCGTGCGCTGACCGAATACATCGGCCAGGAGAAGATTCGCCATCAACTCGGCATATTCATCGAAGCGGCGGCAAAGCGCGCCGAAGCGCTCGATCACGTGCTCTTGTTCGGTCCGCCGGGGCTCGGGAAGACCACGCTTGCTCATATCGTCGCGCACGAATTGCAGGTGAATCTGCGTCAGACCTCAGGCCCCGTGCTCGAGCGTCCCGGCGACCTGGCAGCGCTTCTGACCAACCTCGAACCGCGTGACGTGCTCTTCATCGACGAGATTCATCGTCTCTCACCGATCGTCGAGGAAATCCTCTACCCCGCGCTCGAGGATTTTCAGATCGACATCATGATCGGGGAAGGCCCTGCCGCCCGCAGCTTGAAGCTCGATCTGCCACCGTTCACGTTGATCGGCGCAACGACGCGCGCGGGCATGCTCACCAATCCGTTGCGCGACCGCTTCGGCATCGTGGCGCGGCTCGAGTTTTATACGCCCGAGGAATTGCAGCGTATCGTCGTGCGATCAGCCGCGTTGCTCGGCATCGGTATCGACGAGCCCGGCGCGCTGGAAATCGCACGACGCTCGCGTGGCACGCCCCGCATCGCGAACCGGTTGTTGCGACGCGTGCGTGACTTCGCCGAAGTGCGCGCGAAGGGTTCGATCGATCGCACGGTTGCCGATGCGGCGTTATCGATGCTCGACGTCGATGTGGTGGGTCTCGACACGATGGATCGCAAGCTCCTGCAAACGGTGTTGTCGAAATTCGACGGCGGGCCGGTCGGCGTCGACAATCTCGCCGCGGCCATCGGCGAGGAGCGCGACACGATCGAGGATGTGCTCGAGCCGTACCTCATTCAGCAAGGATTTCTGCAGCGCACCGCCCGCGGTCGCGTCGCCACCGCATCTGCGTACCGGCATTTCGGGCTCGCGCCACCGGCGCAGGGCGCCGATCTTTTCGCCGGCGATTGAACGGTGGGGCCGCAGGTTGACCCCCACCGCGCGCGGCCGACGTTCACGTTTCCTGTCCGCGTCTATTACGAGGACACCGACGCTGCGGGCGTCGTCTACTATGCCAATTACCTTCGTTTCCTCGAACGCGCGCGCACCGAGTGGCTCGCGTCACTCGGCCACTCGATTGCGCAACTCGAGCGCACGCACGGCATCGTATTCGTCGTGCGGCGTGTCGAGATCGATTTCAAAATCCCTGCGCGGCTCGACGATCGCCTCGACGTGACGGTGACAATCGACACACTCGGCCGGGCGAGCCTTACGCTTTTGCAAGACGTGCGTCGCGTCGATGACATACTCGCCCGTGCGCGCGTGATGCTCGCCTGCGTTGCGACGAAAAGCTTGAAACCCATGCGCATTCCGTTTGATCTGGCCAGCGCATCCTTCTGAAAGGCAGTTGGTGACGTTCCAAACCGATCTCTCCTTTTTCGCGCTCGTACGGCAAGCCTCGTTCATCGTGCAGGCCGTGATGGTGCTCCTCGCCTTTCTGTCGCTGTGGAGCTGGTGGCAGATCTTTCTCAAGATGTTCCAGATTCGCCGCGCCGAGCGCCATACAAGTGATTTCGAAGACGAGTTCTGGAAAGGCGGCGAGCTATCCGAGCTTTATCAGCGCGTCAGCTCGTCTCGCACGGGTGCTGGACTCGAGCACATTTTCACTGCAGGCTTTCGCGAATACGCGAAGCACCGCAAGCAAGGCAGCACATCGGTGGTCACGCTCGATTCGGCGCGACGCGCGATGCGTGCTGCGTATCAGCGCGAAATCGATGCGCTGGAGGCGCACCTGTCCGGTCTTGCCACCGTCGGCTCGGTGTCGCCTTACATCGGGCTCTTCGGAACCGTGTGGGGGATCATGAATTCGTTTCGCGGGCTTGCAAGCGTGGGACAGGCAACGCTCGCGCAAGTCGCCCCCGGCATCGCCGAAGCGTTGATCGCAACGGCGATCGGACTTTTCGCGGCGATTCCCGCGGTCGTCGCTTACAACCGGTACACACACGACGTCGACCGGCTGGCCACGCGCTACGAGACTTTCATCGAGGAATTCTCGAACATCCTGCAACGGCAAGGTTGACGACAATGGCTCGCGTGCGCAAAACGATCAACCAAATGAACGTCGTGCCCTATATCGATGTGATGCTCGTGCTGCTCGTCATCTTCATGGTCACGGCACCGCTGATCAATCCCGGTCAGGTCGAGCTGCCTTCGATGGGGCAAAAGCTCAACGTTCCCGTGCAACCGCTCGAAGTGACGCTGCGCAACAACAAGACGCTGTCGTTGCGCGACCTTGCGACGGGTGCGCCGGCGCAAACGGTGTCGCGTGACGAGCTCGTCGCGCGCATTCGGCAGGCGCAGTCGGTGCGACCCGATCGACCGGTCGTCATTGCTGCGGATCGCTCGGCCCGCTACGAGGAAGTGATGCAGGTGCTCGATCTTCTGCAAAGCAATAACGTGCAAAGGGTTGGTCTTCTGGCCCGCCCTCCCAGCTGATGCCGCGGGATTCGGGCCGCGCGCCACGGTGGGATCGACGCGTCAACGGGCGCTGGCTCGCGCTGATGCTCGCGATCGTGGTGAACCTCGCTTTCATCGGCGTGCTCATCTTCTCGGTCACCTGGCGCAATCCACCGTCGGCGATCGTATCGGCCGAGCTTTATGCGCCTCAGCCCAAAGCGCCCGAGCCGCGCAAGGTCGAGGCGCCGAAGCCGGAGCCGCCGAAGCCCGAACCCGAGCCGCCAAGACCCGAGCCTCCAAAACCCGAGCCTCCAAAACCCGAGCCGCCGAAGCCTGAACCACCCAAAGTCGATCCGAAAGTCGAGCAGCAACGACGCGACGCCGACATCGCGCTCAAGAAGCAGGAGGAGAACCGCAAGCGCGAGGTCGAAGAGAAACGCAAGCGCGAGATCGAAGAAAAGCAACGCGCCGACGAGCAGAAGAAACTCGAGGACCGCAAGCTCGCCGAAGCGCGCATTCGCCAGCAGCGCGAAACCGAAGCGATGCTGCAACAAGCCGAACGCGAGTCGCGCTCACGATCCGACGCCGACGCGAAAGTGCGCGCCGAAGCCGACGCGCGCGCTCGAGCCGCCGCGGATGCTCAAGCAAAAACGAATGCGGAGAATGCAGCGCGCCTTCGCGCGGAGACCGATTGGATACGCCGCATACAAGCGAAGGTGCGCGGCAACATCATCCTGCCGGGCGACTTGCCCGGCAATCCCGAAGCGATCTTCGACGTCGTGCAGCTTCCGACCGGCGAGATTCTCGACGTGCAGCTAAGAAAGTCGAGCGGCGTGCGCGCCTACGACGACGCCGTGCAACGCGCGATTCTCAAGAGCTCGCCGCTGCCGCAGCCCAATCGGCAGGAATTGTTTCAGCGGACGTTGACGCTCAAGTTCAGGCCGATCGACTGACGTCGTCGAAAAACGCGACCCATTTGCGTCGGCGTCGTTATCTCGCCCGCTTCTCCACGATCCCGATCGCCGCCCACGACCACTCGCTGCGCTGCTCGACCAACTGGCGCAGCGCAACGGTGTACACCGATCGCCCCGTCGTCAGCACGAGTTGCCGTCCTTCCGAATATTCGGAGTTCGGGATGATCAGCGTCTTCACCGCGAGCGGCTTGTCGGGACGTGATGGCGGTGGCAAATAGAGCCCATCGAAGCGCGCGCCGGTGGTTTCTGTGTCGATGCCGTTGACCGCGACGCTCATCGCTTCCTTGCCATCGCGCTTGGCATGCAGCGACACCGGCACGACCCGTTCGGCGATGATCGACACGCCGGCTTCCGCATCCTCGGTCGAAACCTTGCTCAGTCGGCGCACAACGCCCAGCACCCAATCCGTGACGTCTGACTGGCGCACCGCGACCAGCACGCCGAGTGCGAGCGCTTGACCTATTCCACCCGAAGCGGCAATCCGCAACCCCGCCACGCTGCGATCTTTCACCTGCCACATCGGATCGGAGAACATCGCAAGGCTCGCGGCCAGCGAATCGTGCTCGTCGGGAATGTGGCGGCGAATTCGCGGCGAGCTCGACACGGCGTACACCTCGATCTGCTCACCGGCTGATGCCGGGTCGTTGCCTTCGGACAATTCTTTCGCGTTCAATTCGCGCGCAATGCGACTAAGACCGATGCGCACTTTTGCGGAGACCCGGCAAGCCACGCGCGGATCCCGACGCAGATCGGTGTTGAGGTTCGGTGCAATCGCGGGCCGCGTCTTGTCGAGAATGGCGATGCGCGCCTGATTGATCGGCGCGGCCGGGCCCGAGTCGGTACTCTCCGAACTTCGCAGCGCACCGATTGCACGCTCCAGCGATTCGGCGACCGGGGTGGTATCGACATAGCGCAACATCGCGCCGCCGTCGTTGCCGGTGCGACGCACAAGGCCGGTCTTGCCCGAGAGATCGACGAAAAAACCCTCGGGCGAGCGCGGCACCGCATCGAGCGTCAACTTGCGGCTCCACGCGCGAAGCTGCGAGCACGCCCAATCGAGCTGCGCGGGCGACAGGTTGCCCGTGTTGAGCTGATGGATCAAAAGGACGTTCAGATATTCCTGCTCCGCAGTCCACGCGGCCGAATTCGGCCCTGCGCTCACGAGCATCGCCGGCGTGCGATCGACACCAACCTCGGTGCTGCGCAGGTAGGTGCGGTGCAACTCCATCCATTTGCCCGGAATCCAGCGCTCGAAGCGAAACACGCGAAGCTTCGCGTCGGTTCCGTAGTAGTGCAGCAAGCGTCCGAACAAAAGCGGAACCGCCGGCCGCCAGCGCAGATTTCCTCCTGCCGACAAAGCCTCCTCGAGAACGCTCTGGTAACCGAACAGAAAGCATTGCGTCAGGTCATAGATCGCCTGCCAGATGCGTTCCGAGAGCTTGTTGGCCGCGTCGTGATTCTCGACGTACTGCTTGATCAATTGCCGGCGATCCGCGGCTAACGCTGCATCGAGATATTCGATCGCCTGCACGCGCGCCGGATCGATCGGGCGCCGCGACTGGCGCATGCCGTCGAACGCCCGCATCACCTGCTGTTGGCGACCGATGACGTCCAGGGCCGGCAGTTGCTTGAGCCAGGTGGACGTAGAGCGAGCGCTCGTCAGCGGGTCGTTGCCGTCTTTGGGCTGGGAGGTGAGGAAGCCGAACATCAGGGACTTTCAGGGGCGTTCGAAACGTACCGGAACGCGAAGCGGCGCACGAGGCGAATTTTCAGCGCCGGCAGGCGCATTTATAGAGCAATTCGTCGGCTCCGACAAAGCCGGCGATAAGCGTCCGCTAAAATGACCTCTCGCGTGCGCACCGCGATGTTGCGCGTAAGGCGCGCGTCCATTCGTCGTCCACACCGCAGGTTCCATGGCTCCTTTGTTTCTACGCTTTTCCGTTGTTTTGTTCGCTTGCGCGTTGTTACTAACTGCCGTCATCACGCTTCCCGACGGCCACGCGCAGTCGGGCGCGACCGGCGCAGCGTCGTCCAACCCTTCCAGCAATTTGAGTGCCACCGTGTCAGACCTACAGAAAATCGACGTCAAGCAAGGGAGCGGCGCCGAGGCTGTCAGCGGCCGGCCCATCCTCGTGCACTACACCGGGTGGCTCTACGACGCCGCGGCTCCGGACAAAAAAGGCGCCAAGTTCGACAGCTCGCGCGATCGCGGCGTGCCGTTCGGCTTTTTCCTTGGTGCCGGCAAGGTGATCAAAGGCTGGGACGATGGTGTGCAAGGTATGAAGGTCGGCGGCCAGCGCACGCTGATCATTCCACCCGCGCTCGGCTACGGCGCGCGCGGCGCCGGCGGCGCGATTCCGCCGAACGCGACGCTCATTTTCGACGTCGAATTGATTGAAGTGAAATAGGACACGCGGCCGATGCTGCCTCGTGACAGCCGCGCGAAAGTGTGGCGCCGCGCCGACTATCGCCCGCCTGCGTGGCTCGTCGATCGCATCGCACTCGAGTTCGATCTCGACGACGATGCAACGCGCGTCACCTCGACACTTGCGTTTCGACGCAATCCCAAGGCGCACGCTGACGACGCGAAAGCACCGTTGATTCTCGACGGCGAGCAACAGCGCGATGTTTTCTACTCGCTCGACGGGGTCGCGCCTGCCGATGACCGGGTGCTGCTCACCCCGGGACGGCTGACCTTGCTCGATCCGCCGGACGCAGGAACGCTTTGCGTGCGCTCGACGATCGAGCCCGCGAAAAACGCGGCGCTCGAAGGCTTGTACGTGTCGTCGGGCGTGTTCTGCACGCAAAACGAGCCCGAAGGATTTCGTCGCATCACGTTTTTCCCCGATCGGCCCGATGTGCTCGCCGAATACACGGTCACGATTCGCGCCGATCGCGAGCGTTGCCCGGTGCTATTGTCGAACGGCAATCTGATCGACGCGGGTGTCGTCCGCGGTAGCGACGATCGCCATTACGCCATTTGGCGCGACCCGTTTCCAAAGCCCTCGTACCTTTTTGCGCTGGTCGCAGGTGACCTCGCTTCGCTCGACGACACGTTCACGACGCTGTCGGGGCGCAAGGTCGCGTTGTCGATCTACTCGACGCCGAAGAATCTCGCGCGCTGCCATCACGCGATGGCCTCGCTCAAGGCCGCGATGCGCTGGGACGAGGAGCGCTTCGGTCGCGAATACGATCTGGATCGCTTCATGATCTTTTGCGCCGACGATTTCAACATGGGCGCGATGGAGAACAAGGGGCTCAACATTTTCAACAGCCGCCTCGTGCTCGCCGACGCGGCCACCGCGACCGACGACGACTATCACGCGATCGAAGCTGTCGTGGGTCACGAGTATTTCCACAACTGGACAGGCAATCGCGTGACCTGTCGCGATTGGTTCCAGCTCTCGCTGAAAGAGGGCCTTACCGTGTTCCGCGATCAGGAATTCTCGGCGGACATGGGCTCGCTCGCCGTTGCGCGCATCGGCGCCGTCGAGTACCTGCGCCGCGATCAATTCGCCGAAGATGCGGGCCCGATGGC
This sequence comes from Casimicrobiaceae bacterium, assembly GCA_035536295.1. Taxonomy (GTDB): domain Bacteria; phylum Pseudomonadota; class Gammaproteobacteria; order Burkholderiales; family Casimicrobiaceae; genus VBCG01. The sequence goes on along the minus strand of DATLOI010000156.1, from coordinate 23,761 downwards.
GCATCCGGTGCGTCCCGACGAATATCAGGAGATCAACAATTTCTACACGGCGACCGTGTACGAAAAAGGCGCCGAGTTGATTCGTATGCAGCACACGCTGCTCGGCGCGGATCGCTTTCGTCTGGGAATGGACCTGTATTTCGCGCGCCATGACGGTCAAGCGGTGACGTGCGACGACTTCGTGCAAGCGATGCAGGACGCGTCGGGAATCGATCTTTCGCAATTCAAGCGCTGGTATGCACAGGCGGGCACGCCGATCGTTCGCGTGTCGGGTCATCACGACGCGAAGGCGCGCACGTACACGCTCGACATCACACAGGAGACGCCGCCCTCCCCCGGTCAGCGTGTGAAGCAGCCGTTTCATATTCCACTGGCGGTTGCGCTCGTCGATGCGGATGGTCGCGAGATTCCGCCAAAGCTTGCCGACGATTCGCAAGTCCCGCTTGGCACGACGCGCGTCCTCGACGTTCGCCATGCGCGACAGCAATTCACGTTCGTCGACATCGCTGCCGAGCCCGTGCCTTCGCTGGCACGCGGATTCTCGGCGCCGGTGCGGGTCGAGTTTCCCTATACCGATCGCGAGCTCGCGTTTCTAGCCGCTCATGACGCCGATCCGATCAACCGTTGGGACGCAGCGCAACGCACTTTCGTCACGGCGCTTCTGTGGCTCGCGCGCGAGCGGCGTACCTGCCGCACGCTGGCGTTGCCGCCCGCGATCGAGCAGGTCGTCGCGCACCTTGTCGTCGATTCAGCAAGCGATCCTTCGTTGATCGCGATGGCGTTGTGCCCGCCGGATCTCGCGTATGTTGCAGCGATGGAAGCGACGCTAGATGTCGATGGAATCGTCGCGGCGCGCGCCTTTCTCGTACGAGAGCTTGCTGCGCACTTGCGTACGGCCTTCGAGGCGATCGTCGCGCGGCACGCACCACCCTCGACTTATGCGTCGACGCAAGCTCAGATCGGTCCGCGACGGTTGCGCAACCTCGCGCTTCGCTATCTCGGAACGCTCGACGACGAAGCGTCGCGCGCGCTTGCGGTCGCGCAATATAGCAGTGCGAACAACATGACCGACGCGATCGCAGCACTCGCTGCGATCAAGGACAGCGACGCAGCGGATCGACACGATCTTTACGCGCGCTTCGAGGCGCGCTGGCGCGACGAGCCGCTGGTGCTCGACAAGTGGTTCGCGCTGGAAGCGACGTCGCAACGCGAGGGGACGCTGACACGCGTGGCGTCGTTGCTTGCCCATCCGCGCTTCAACGCGCGCAATCCCAACCGCGTGCGCTCGCTGGTAGGTGCGTTCGCGTTACGCAATTTCGCGCGCTTCAATGCAGTGGACGGCGCAGGCTACGCGTTCGTTGCCGATCAGGTGCTGGCGCTCGATCCCGCCAATCCGCAACTCGCCTCGTCGATCGCTGGTGCGTTCAATCTCTGGAAGCGCTTCGCCGCGCCGCGGCGAGACAAGATGCGCATCGCGCTCGAGCGCATCGCGAGCGCGCCGTCGCTGTCGCCCGATGTCGCGGAAATCGTGAGTCGTACGCTGGAAGATCGCTAGTCGGCGCGCCTGGCGCTTTCGCCGATTTGTTGGTCGTGGACGGCGATCCGCTGCAGGATATTTCCCTGCCTGCAGACGACGGGCGTCATCTGCGGACGATCGTGCGCGCGGGTCAGGTAGTAAAGAACGTTTAGCCGGTTCGCGCTTCACGCCAGAGCATTAGCGCCAGCAGAGCCGCCACTGCGAATGCGATGCCGCTCACCCAAATCGGAATCGCGACTCCATTCACGGTGACCTCCCAAGCCAACACAAAGCGAGACAGTTGCAACAGCGCGACGAGCGCGAAGACGATTACCGCAATAGTCGTGAATGGTCTCACGGGGTCCTCATTGATCGACCCTGCGGCGACGCGCGAGGTCACGTTTGCACCAAGGTTGTTGGCGTTGCTCGCGCGAGCAACGCGCCGGCAAGCCTGCATCAACTCACTTTCCGACGCAAGCGATCATTTTGACTTGGAACGCTGGTAACGGCGGACGAACGAATGCTTGCGTGGAAGCACAGCCTGGAACGACAAGATGCCCGCCAATGAATCTGTGACCGCACCGGCGCACCGCGTCAGCGATCTTCGAACCCGTGCATTTGCCCGCGTTAAGCGGCGCGTCAGCGCTCGCTTGAACGTGGGCAGTTAGTACGTCACCGAGACGAGACGCTCGCTTTTGTTGCAGCCATTCATCGCGGCGACGTACTAACTACCAATAGGTTTCAATTGAAAAATGCCCAGGCTCCCGCCGCCTATGCTTCCGCATCCCCCGCTTCTGGAGCATCGCCTGAATATCCTCGATCGCTTGCGGATTTCCGCACAGCATCGCGTGCGCATTCTCGGGCCCGAGTGGAATGCCCGCACGTGATTCGAGCCGACCATCCTCGATCAGCGCCGGAATGCGGCCACGCAATCCGCCGCGATGTTCCTCGCGCGAAACGACGGGCACATACACGAACGCGCCAGGTCGATCGTGTGAAACAGCGTCGATGACATCGCGATAAACGAGCTCGTTGCCGTAGCGCGCAGCATGCACGAGCACCACGCGCGGAAACTTCTCCCACGTTGCATCGTCACGCAACATCGAGAGAAAGGGTCCGATGCCCGTTCCGGTTGCAATAAGCCACAGCGTCTCGGATGCGGGAACCTCGTCGATCGTAAAGAATCCGTTCGCGCGCGCAAGCAGCCACGCGGGGTCACCAGGCTGCAAGAGCGCAAGGCGCGGTGACAGCGGTCCTTGCTCGACGATCACGATGTAGAACTCGTGCGGTTGCGAATGCGGCGGGTTCACGAACGAGTACGGGCGTCCCAGCATCGGCTCCCTGGCGCCAGGCGGCGCCGGCAACGCGATGCGAGCGAACTGTCCGGGCACGAACGTGACGTCGGGCGCGGCGATAGACAACGAGAACAACCGGTCGGTCCAGTGCCGCACCCCTACGACACGGCCCTCGACCCACGTCGACATGACGACGAACCTTGCATTGATAGAATTGATCGTATGGTATCGCGAGCAAACAAGCGGACTTCACCCTCGTTTCGCATCTATCTGCGTCGGCCGCGCGCTGCCGATGCGAAGTCGTTTCTCGCCGCTGTCGCCGCGAGTCGTCGCTTGCATGGTACGTGGGTCACAGCACCCTCGACGAGCGCCGCCTTCCGCGATTACCTAGCTCGCTTTGGAGGTGGAGGACGCGCGTCCCCCCACATCGGGTATCTCGCGGCGCGCGTCGAGGACGATGCGCTCGTCGGTGTGCTGAATCTCTCCGAGATCGTGCGCGGATCGTTTCAGTCGGCTTATCTCGGCTATTACGCTTTCGCACCACACGCTCGCCATGGTTACATGACGGAGGCGCTTGCGCTTTTGCTCGATCGGGCCTACGGCGAGATCGCGCTGCATCGCGTGGAAGTGAACGTGCAGCCGACCAACCGTCGCTCGCTCGCGCTCATCGAGCGCGCGGGCTTCACGCGCGAAGGCTTTTCCCGCCGCTACGTCAAGATCGGCGGGCGTTGGCGCGATCATGTGCGCTACGCGCTGCTCGTCGAGGATTGGGCGCGGGCGCGTCGCAAGCTGGTCGCCACGTCCTCGAAAGCCAGGTGACGTCACGGCTCGCATTGGCGGCTTGCTGCATCGTCGCGCTTGGCGCGTGTGCACTCGGTCCAATCGTTCCCGGCAAGCGACACGAAGTCCGCAAGCAGCCTCTTTCCGCATTCGAGGCGCATGAAGCGTGCGTGAAAATGGTCCCGGGCGATCGTCTCGAGTACAGCTTTCGCGCGGAACACCCGGTCAATTTCAACATTCACTACCACGAAGGCAAGGTCGTCGTCGCACCCGTCAATCGCGACAAGACGATGGCCGACAGCGGTGCTTTCGAGCCACTGACGGCGCAAGACTATTGCCTCATGTGGGAAGCCGGCCCGATCGACACCTTGTTCGAGTACAGCGTGCTGCTGACCCCCGCCACGAAGCGATGAGGACGCCGACGCTTCTGTTCGATCTCGACGGAACGCTGTCGGACAATTACCAAGGGATCAGCGGCAGCATCCGCTTCGCGCTCGCGAGCCTCGGCGCGCCCGACCCCGGTGAGGTGACGCTGCGAACCTGCATCGGCCCGCCGCTTCGCGAATCGTTCGCGCGTTTTCTCGGAGATGACTCCGCGACGATCGAAGCTGCGATCGGTGTCTATCGCGAGCGCTACGAAGTGCTCGGCTGGCAGGAGAATGTCGCGTATCCGGGAATCGCCGCCGCGCTCGAATCCCTGCATGCGAGCCAGGTTCGCATGTTCGTATGCACGTCGAAACCCGAGCGCTTCGCGACCCGCATTGTGCGCCACTTCGGATTCGATGCTCATGTCGAGCGCGTCTACGGCGCCGATCTTGCCGGAACGCTCGACGACAAGCGCAAGCTCCTCGCTCACCTGATCGCGACTGAGCAGCTCGATCCAGGGGATTGCATCATGATCGGCGATCGCATCCACGACGTGCGAGCCGCGCATGTCAACGGCACGCGAGCGATCGGCGTGCTGTGGGGGTACGGTGATGCGACGGAACTGGCCGGCGCCGAGCGGATGCTCGCGCATCCATCGCAGCTGACCACGATCGCCGATCAACCGGTCGGCGTTGCAAAGTCGCCGGGCGCATAAGCCAACGACACTTTTGCGTCGGCCGGAATGCTGGGCATCGTCGCGGACCACTTCGCGAAGCGTTCACGCAGGTCGGAGAATCGTTCGGGCTCGCGCAAAGCGTAATTCGCGCGCTCGCGCGGATCGTGCGCCAGGTTATACAGATACTCGCGACCGTCGGCTGCGAAATACTTCCATTCGTCGATACGCAGCGCGCGTTGATCACGGTGCTTCATCCGCCAGTAGAGATCTCGCGAAAAGCTGTGTGACGGATCGCGCAGCGTGGCAACGAGGCTCGCCCCGTCGAGGGGAAAGTCGGGATGCGGCGCGACTCGAGCCAGGTCGAGCAACGTCGCGACCCAGTCCATCGTGATTGCAACCTGTGTGGTCGTTGCATCCTTGGGAACGACGTCCGGCCAGCGCGCGATCAACGGTACGCGTATCCCGCCTTCGAGCAAATCCATCTTCTTGCCGACAAACGGCCACGAATCCGAATAGCGCTCGGCGCCGTTGTCGCTAGTGAACACGACCAACGTGTTGCGCGAGAGTCCTTCGTCGTCCAGCGTATCGAGTAGCGCACCGACTCCTTCATCCATGTGCGTGATCATCGCGCGATAAATCTCGACCGATCCGCCATCGCTGTGCACGATCCGATTGCCTATGCGTTGCGATTCCGCTTCGTCAGCGCGGGTTTCCCAGGGCCAATGCGGTGCGGTGTAATGCAACGATAAGAAGAATGGTCGTTCGCGCTGACGACGCACGACATCACACGCACGCTCGCTCAAAAGGTCGGTGACATAACCGATGCGCTCGACTTCGTCCTGACCATCGAACAGGTCGTGTCGCCCCGCCCAGTCACAATGCCGGAAGTAATCGATACCTCCGCCCATCGTTCCGAAGAATTCCGCGTAGCCGCTCTTGAGCGGTCCGAAATGCGGCGCATAGCCCAAATGCCATTTGCCAACGAGCGCAGTGTGATAACCGGCTGCACGCAGCAGCGAAGGAAGCGTGGGATGTGACGGCGGCAATCCGAGATCGTTGCGGCCGCGCGCCGCCGCGCCGATCGGCTCCTCGGCAGCGCCTCGCAAACGATATTGATAGCGCCCGGTCATCAAAGCGAAGCGCGTCGGTGAACAAACGGGAGAATTTGCGTAGCCGTCGGTGAAGCGCAGCCCTTCGCGCGCCATTCGATCGAGCGAAGGTGTCGTGTCCTCGCGTGCGCCATAGCAGCCGACATCCGCATAACCCATATCGTCGGCCATGATGAAGACGAAGTTCGGTGTCACAATCGAGGACTCGATACGATGTAGTAGCGCTGACCGGGTAGTCGGATGACCACTCAGTCGTTGTCAGCGTCCTCAAAGCTCCGCATACGAATAGACCCGACCGTTCTCGACGGCACCGAGCACGAGTCGCTCGACAATCTTCTTCGCAGTCGTTTGAGCGCTCTGCAGTTGTCCGCTTGCATGGAAACCGTGAAACATGTCGACCGAAGGTACGCGCTCCTTCGATTGCGAGCGAATCGAAGTTTGCATCGGTGTGTCAATGACGCCTGGCCGCACGGTAATCGCCGTGACGCCCGCGCGTGATTCGGCGGCGACGATCCTGGTCAGCATTTCGAGACCCGCTTTGGCAGCGCAATAAAGACCGATGCCGGGTATCGCCTGTGTCGCCGCGCCGGACGAAACGTTGATCAGGCGCTGCTGCGTGCGCGAATCTGCGAACGCGCGCACGAATGAATTGGCGATGATGGCCGGCGCGATCAGATTGACATTCATCGAGGCGCTCGCCTCGGCCGCGTCGAGAATGCCGATCGTCCCAGCGGGCGACGCTACCGCCGCATTGTTGATGACGACGATTTCTTTTGGATTCGCGCGTGCCAACTCGGCGAACAATGCATCGACGATTGCGGGCAATGCCTCGAGATCACCCAGATCCGAGGGGACGAGACGAAATCGCGATGACGCCAGCTCATGCGCCGCGCTGCGTCCGACGCCGATCACGTCGTAGTCCTGTTCGACAAGCGAGCGCGCGAGCGCCGCGCCCAACCCCTTCGACACACCAGTCACAACCGCGACGCGCTCAGCCATTTGCGCTTTCCCGTACCGAGCGCAAATACATGAGATACCCGCCGAGCCACGCGCCGGCGATCAATGCGAGTTGCACGAGCGGCTTCCACAAATAAATCGTCGCATCGTCGGCGTTCGCGAGCACGAACACCCGGTGGTAGGCGAACACCTCGAGACCGAGTGCCACCAACGCAGCGACCAGGACGGTGGTCCCGACCGGAAGAAAAGGCCCGATGAACAGGAGCGCGAGCCACGCTGCGGATTCGTAGATGAACCAGCCGAAGCGATCAGCCCCGCTGTTGGTCAACGCGAACTCGACGTAGGCGATCAGGGCGAGCCCCAGTGCTGCGAGAACGAGCGCGATCAACCTGGATCGCGCGTCACCCATATTCGCAAGTGTCGACATCACTTTTCCCTCGCAGACGAATCAGCGTTGCGTCAACGACATGAACACGATCAGAAGAATCAGCGCGGCCAGCACGATCGCCGCTATCTTCCACGCACTCTTCGGATATTCGCCGTGGATCGCGCCCGTCACGCCGTTCATCACGCATTGGAAGCTTCGCCTGCCGTAGTCGTAGCTCAAGAGCCACACGGGGGCAAGCACGTGCTTGAACGTCTGCCCCGACCAATCTGCGCGCACATCGAGATTGCGCTGCGTGTCGCCTGGAACTTGCGCAGCACATAACGCGACGAGCTTGGCGTGGAGCTGCTCGCGCGAGCGTCGCGCACCATCGGCGAGATCGACCTGGTAGCGCTCGACGACCCATCCTGCGACGTAGCCCGGGTCGTAGGGCTTCAACTCCTGCATCGGAAACGGCTCGATTGCGCGCAGCAATCGAGGATGCACACCCACCGACGCGCACACGAGATCGTCATCGAAAAAATGCTCGATCGATCCGGCGGCGGGCTCCCAGCGCACTTGTTGCACCTGGCGCGTGCGCATCTGTCCGTTTTCGCTATAGGTCTCGGTCGTGTAGTAGTAATAACCGGAATCCGCGGTCCAGTCGGCGCGCACGTTCGCGTCGAATGTCCAGTACGGCAGGTACACGCCGTGCACGGTATCGGTCATCGCCTTGCGCTTGAGCTTCCCCGGCGCGAGCCATAGGCGTCCGTACCAGCGGCGAATGCGATCGCGCGCATCGCTGATACTCACGACGAACGGAAGCACGCTTTCGGGTCGAAACGTCGGCTCGACCGCTTCGTACGGAACGAGTTGCGCCGAGCCGCAGAATTCGCAGTTCTGCGCCTGGCGTTTAGGATCGAGCACCGAGATTGCGCGACAGCTTTGACAGACGACGCTACGCTTTTCTGCGGACCATCCGCGCGGCTGCGTCGTCAACGAACGCAACGCGTTCAGAAGGTCGTGCTCTTCGATCGCTCCTTCGGTTGGCAGTGGTGCCTTCGACTCGGTCCCGCAGAACGGGCACACCAGCTTTTGCCTGGCGGGGTTCCAGTTCGCCTCGGCGCCGCACGCAGGACAGGCGAATTTCGCGAGCGCGACTTTTTCCATCGCGTCGTTTTACGAAGTCAGCGGATCAGATAACCGACCACGCGCCAACCGTCCTTCTCGCGCTCGAGCGTCACTGTTTCGCCGGCGTCAGGCTGCTTCTCGAAGGCGGTTCGAAACAGGAGCATCGCGTATTCGCCTTCAGGAAGATCGCCGAGGCGCTTTTCGAACGCGGTTTGCGAAAGGGCCCGCTGCAGCAGCTTGCCACGCGGCTCGCGCTGCGACACGAGTGCCTTGCTCCAGATTTCCGAGGACATCGAGCCGCGAAATCGCGCACCCGCCGCTTTGTACGCGGCCGCGGTGTCGCCGCGATCAACGAGTTGCAGCCAATCGCGCGCAACCGATGCGACAGCACTCACGCGCGGATCCTGCGCGACTACGATCAATGGAACCGATGCGCATGTAACCAGCGCGCATGCAATGAAACGGCGCCTGCTCACGCTCACGACGCGAGAAAACTGTCGACCGCAGAACGCGTCACCCGCCATTGCGAGCCGATGCGCTTGCCTTTGAGATCACCCGCTTCGAGGCTCGCAATGACGTCCGCCTCACTGACACCCAGGCGTTGCGCGACTTGTACCGGCGTCAGTATTTCTTGCGCCGCGCTCGCCTGTGTCGGCACCGCGATGCCCGGCGTCGACTGCGCGCCGATCCCCCCGGGTTGATTCATCATCTGCTGCGCCATCGCCATTCCGATCGCCACTTCGGCGCCCACGCCGGCGGCACCGCTGCCGCCTTTCTCCAGGCCCTGCCCCATCTGATACTTCACATAGTCGTTCAAGTTGCCTACCGCGGCCATCGACGAGCGCTTGTCGATCGCTTCTTCCACTTCGGGTGGTACCGAAACGTTCTCCACGACGAACGTCGTCATGGCAAGCCCATACTTCTCGCCGAGTACGGGATTGATCAGCGGCAACAGCGCTTCGCCCAATTCGCCGTAGCGCGATGCGACATCGAGCGCGGGAATTTTCGAGCTCGCCAGCGCGTCGGAAAATACGCTGACGAGCCGCGAGCGCATGACATCGGTGAACTCGTCGAGCCGGAAGTGCTGATCGGTGCCCGCCACTTCCTTCAAGAAACGCGGGACGTCGGTGACGCGAAAGTCGTAAGTGCCATACGCGCGCAGCCGAACGACGCCGAAGTCGGTGTCGCGCATCATCACCGGATTGGCTGTTCCCCACTTGTTGCCGGTAAAGAGCCGTGTCGAGACAAAATAAACGTCGGCCTTGAACGGGCTTTCGAGCGCGTATTTCCAACTCTTGAGATTGGTGAGGATCGGAATGTTGTCGGTGGTCAGCGTGTGCTTCCCGGGCCCGAACGCATCACCGAACTGCCCGAGATAAACGAACTGCGCGACCTGGCTCTCGCGCACGATGAGCTGGGCGCCCTTCTTGATCTCCTTGTCCTCGTCGGGAAAGCGCCACGACAGCGTGTCGCGCGAATCATCGGTCCACTCGATGATGTCGATGAACTGTTTTTTCAGAAAATCGATGATGGCCATGGACTTGGTTTCCCTTCGAGCGATTGGTCAGTGTCGCTTATTTCGATTCCGCGACCTTCTTCACTTCACCTTCGGCGCGCGCGAGCTCGCTTTCTATTCCCGCCGCCGGCAATGCGCCGGGAACGAGCGTGCCATCGGCAAACACGAGGGTGGGCGTCGCGCGGATGCGAAGCCTGTTCCCCAGCGCCTGCGTCGCGGCGACTGGATTGTCGCAGTCGCCGGAGTTGCTTGGCAACGCGCCGCTCTCGAAGAATTCGTCCCACGCCTTGGTCTTGTCGGCCGAGCACCAGATCAGGCGCGATTTGCGCGCGGCATCGGGATGCAACTGATCGATCGGAAACAGGAACGTGTAGATCGTCACGTCGTTGACGTTCTTCAGCGACTCCTCGAGGCGTTTGCAAAACGGGCAATCGGCGTCCGAGAACACGACGAGCTTGCGCGAGCCGTTGCCTTTGACTTTCTTGATCGCCATGTTGATCGGCAGCGCCGCAACGTCGACGCGATTGATCTCGCGCACTTTCCTCTCGGTGAGATTGGTGCGCGTCTTGCCGTCGTACACAGTGCCGACGAACACATAGCTCACCTTCGGATCGACGTAGAGCATCTGCTCGTCGGCGAGCGCTTCATAAAGTCCGAAGTACGGCGATTTCGCGATGTACTTGATCGAGATTCCCGGGAAGCGTTCCTCGATGATTCTGCGCACGGCCTCGGCATCGGCAGTCGTCGGTGGCGCCTTCGCGGTCTGTGCCAACAACGGTGCCGCAATGACGGAAAGCGCTGCGATGGCAACGATGTTCAACAGTCGTTTCATGACAATCTCCGTAAAACACTCATGAGCGCAGCGCGGATTGCGCGAGCGCGTGCTTGATCATTGGCATTCGATCGACCGCGTCGAGACCGGCATTGCGTAAACGCGCGATCCACGCCGAGCGCGCTCCGAACAATCGCGCAAGACCATCGGTGACCGCTTGCACCGCGAACACTGGTGCATAGCGGCGAAGCGCATAACGTTCGAGCAGCACTGGCGTTCCCGGGTCGCTCACCGGCCCACGCTCGGCGAGCACTTGAGCCAGCGCATGCGCATCGCCGAACCCCAGATTCACGCCTTGGCCGGCGAGCGGATGCACGCCGTGCGCTGCGTCGCCGATCAATGCGGTGCGATGCGCCACCGCAGAGGCAAGGCGCAAGTACTGCAACGGGAACGTCGCGCGCGGAGTCAGCACGCGCAATGCCCCAAGCGCATGCTCACCCGCCGCCGCGACGCGCGATGCAAACGCAGCATCATCGAGCGCCAGCAATTCATCGGCAAGCATGGTTGGCGCCGACCACACGATCGAGATGCGCGACCCAGGCAACGGAAGCCAGGCGAGAACGCCACCGTCCGCGTGAAACCATTGGCGTGCACAGCCGCGATGCGCGCGCTCGCATTCGAAGTTGGCGACGATGGCCGTTTGGGTATAAAAGCGCGGCTCCCCGACGATCCCCGCCGCATTGCGCACCCACGAGCGAATCCCATCGGCGCCGACGACGAGCTTCGCGTCGATTGCATCGCCGTTGCCAAGGTCGATGCGCGCAGTGTCGGCAGAAAAGGCAAGGTGTTCGAGCGCAACGGGTGCAAGCACGCGTACTCGCTTCGCGGAAAGCGCTGTCAAAAGCGATCGCCGCAACTCGCGCTCCTCGACGATCCAAGCCAGCGCACGCTCGCCCTCGTCGTATGCGGAAAACGTGAGCACCGCGCCATCGTCACCGACGACACGCATCGACTCGACCGCCTCGACTCGCTCGATGGGCAACGAGCTCCAGGCACCGAGCGACTCGAGAAATGCGACGCTACCCGGTGAGACCGCATAGACGCGCGCATCCCATTCGCTCGTCGAGCCCGCGGCTGCATCGAGCTTCGCACGATCGGCGATTGCCACAGCGAGACCGGAATCCCCCAGCGCGCACGCAAGCGCAAGCCCCGGAAGCCCGGCGCCGGCGATCACGACGTCGGTGGCGATCGCCGTCATTCCAGCGTCTCGACGACGATATTGCGATTCGTGTAAATGCATAGCTCACCTGCGATGTCGAGCGAGCGCTGCACGATTTCGCGCGCGGAAAGCTCGGTGTTCTCGACCAGCGCGCGCGCCGCGGCCTGCGCATACGAGCCCCCGGAACCAATTGCGACGATTCCCAATTCGGGTTCCAGCACATCGCCGGTGCCGGTGATGATCAACGACGCGGTGCGATCGGCAACGGCCAGCATCGCTTCGAGGCGCCTCAGCACGCGGTCCGTGCGCCAATCCTTGGCAAGCTCGACGGCCGCGCGCGTCAAATGACCCTGGTGCTTGTCGAGCTTTCCTTCGAAGCGCTCGAACAATGTGAACGCATCGGCAGTCGCGCCCGCGAATCCCGCGAGCACCTTGTCCTGATGCAAGCGCCGGATTTTTTTCGCGGTCGCTTTCACGACGACATTGCCCAGCGTGACCTGGCCGTCGCCACCGATCGCGACGCTGTTGTCGCGACGGACGGAAAGGATCGTGGTGCCGTGGAATGTTTGCATTGCATCGCGCCCGAATTCTAATGGCGCTTCTGGCTGGCGCGTCTTGCGTTTGGCGTGGTGACGCGACCGTTGAGGCAAAGGTCCGGGGCGTCACGCTTGGCTGCTGCGCAATGTGACGTCTCAACCCGCCTTTTTCACGAAATGCCGCGGCGACAAGCCGATGAGCAGCAGCATCGCGCGGATGATCGGCGTCGCGCCGCTGACATGCACTGACTTGCGCGCCCCTTCGATGCGATTGATCGCGTTCAAGAGCGCGGCCGAGCAAACGAAATCGATGCGCTCGACCTCGGAGAAGTCGATTCCGACCGCTTGGCGTCCGTGCGCGTAATCGGCGAGCTTTGCCGTGTGTGCCGACGCGCTGCCCGCGATGACGCCGGATAGCTTTAGCGACTCGACATTTGGCGCGGCAGGCGCGGATCCGGCCGGCACATCCTCCGGCGCCAGTGCGAGTGCCGGCGGTTCCCAGGACGGCGGCGACATCTCGAAGGAGACCGCGTACTCGATTGCGCGCTCGTCGAACTTCACCTGCTCGTGCATCCACTGCAAAAGCTCGAGTGAAAGCATCCACGCGCCCTCACCTGCATCGCGCCCCGTCTTGAGCGCGGCTTCGAGCGCAGCAACGAGCTTTTGCTGACGCTCGATGGTCAGACGCAATCCAGCTTTGCGGGCTTCCGCGAGCGCGGCCGCGAGAAGTCGCGCGCCGGCATCGTCGAATCCTGCAATCGACGAAAGATCGAGGCGTGCGCCCGCGACTCGCTTTTGAATCGCACGCCGCAATCCTTCGATTTGCGCGGCGCTGTCGGCGGTGAGCTTGCTCGTCAGCGCGACATAGCCACCGGCGGACGCTTTGGGTCCGCTGGCTGCTTCGCGCCCCTCCCAGCCGGGCGTCGAGCGCTCGAACTGCACCGAATACTGGATCGCAAGCTGATCGAACGCCGCGCGATCGCCGGCCCGCTGCAGCAGGTCGAACAACGCAAGCCAGGCAAGCGATGACTGCTTCGCGTCGTGATCGGTCGCGACTCCCTGCTCCAAAAGCGACCGCGCCCCGACTGCTTGTCCATTCGCGTACAGCAGCGCTGCGTTCTCGAGAACCGCGCACAGGCCCGGATTGGCCTGCGCGACTTCGATTTGCTGTGCCCCGGACAGGTCGATGAGGCTCGTGCCGGTGATCGAATCGTAGCTCGGAACCGGCTCGAGCCGCGGCCGACGATCCTTGCTCTGGGCACCAGCCTTTGCCGCCAGGTCCCGCGCCGACGGACGGGGTGCAATCGCTGCCGAGCCTGTCGCCGGCCCCAAACGGTCGGTCGCCGGCTTTGCCCCGCCTGGCAGGGGCGTCTTTTTGACCGGCGGCTTGGAGAACAGGGCCATCGAGGAGATGAAAACGACCTTTTCCGGACGAACCGCGGATTATGTGCTTGTCATACCGAGCCAACAAGCGCTGCAACAAGCGCGCCCAAGCGCGCAATCCCCCACAAATCCAAGGGCGTACCCGATTCGACCGCGCCCACCCAGCCCGTCCGCGAGGCAATCGACCACGGATGAACCCGAATTTGGACCGCCGAGCCCGCTCCTGTTCGGGCGCTTCGGTCAACCGAACGTCAGAAAGCGCCGGAGGAAGTCAGCGCTTCGAAAGGTTCTGCTCGGCGAAGTTCCAGTTGAGGAGCTTGTCGATGACTGCGTTTACGTACTCCGGACGCCGGTTCTGGTAATCGAGGTAATAGGCGTGCTCCCAGACGTCGATGGTCAAAAGCGGCGTCTGCCCTGCGGTGAGCGGCGTCTCGGCATCGCCTGTCTTTACGACCGCGAGCTTGCCGCCCGTGGCGACGAGCCAGCCCCAGCCGGTGCCGAACTGGGTTACGCAGACTTCCGCGAAAGCCTTCTTGAAGCGGTCGTACCCGTCGAACGACTGGTCGATGAGCGTCGCGAGCTTGCCGGTGGGCTTGCCGCCGCCGCCGGCGCGGAGCGATTCCCATTGGAATGCATGGTTCCAGACCTGGGCGGCGTTGTTGAAGACTTCGACCTTGTCGGATTTGCCCGAGGTGCCGCGAATGATCGCCTCGAGCGTCTGGCCCTCGAGCTCGGTGCCTTTGACGAGCTCGTTGAGCTTGTCGACGTAGGCCTTGTGGTGCTTGCCATAGTGGAACCCGAGGGTTCGCGCGGAGATCACCGGCTCGAGCGCGTTCTCGGCATAGGGGAGGGGAGGGAGCTTGAACATGGGCCTTCCGTGGATGGTGGGGAATGGAGTTCCGCGAGAATGCCGCTCGGTTGATCCGCGGATCATTCGATGGTAGCGGAGGGCGTTCGCCTCCCCAGTCAGCGATTCGCTGAACCTTGTTCCGCTTTGCCCACCGCCGCCCTCAAGCCCCGGGCGGAAGGGGCGCCCCAAAAAAACGGTGCGCCAAGGAAGCTACATGCGGATGACAGCGCAGGCGAGCCGCGCGCCGGCGTTCCCGGTTGGTTGCGTCTTGTAGTCGTCCGGATCCTTGTGGACGATCAATCCGCGGCCGACCAGGCTCATCGCGCCCGGCGCCAGCGTGACGCCATCAAGCGCGAAGCTCGCTTTCGCGTTGCCGCTCGCGTCCGCCTTGAGGTTCGGCATGTCGCCGGCATGATGCGGCGCATCCTGCGGACCGTGCTGCTTGCTGTCGGGATTGAAGTGCCCGCCGGCGCTCATCCCGTCGTCCGAGCCGCAGTCGCCCTTCTCGTGGACGTGGAAGCCGTGCTCCACGTTCGGCGCGAGTCCGGTGATCGTCGCGGTCACGTGGACTTTGCCGCCCCGCTCAACGAATTCCACGGTGCCGGCCGTCTTGTTCCCCTTGGTGGGCTCGAGGTTCGCGGTCGCCTTCTTGTCCTGTGCCATGGCCGCGTTGCAGGCGACTGCGATCGCGACGGCGATTGCTGTCAGTGCACGCTTCATCGAATGCTCCTCGGTGATCTTTTCAGAATCCGGCGTTTTGCTGCGCAACCATGCAGTACAGCATCGGGATAGACAGCATCGTGTTGAAGCGCGACGTTAACATCGCCAGCCGCGCTGCAGCGGCTTTCGCTGATGGCTCGACGGTTACGATGCCCAGCGCCTTCTTCTGGTTGGGCCAGATGATGAACCATACATTGAACGCCATGAGAAGTGCGAGCCACATGCCGACGCCGATCGCCTTGAACGCGCCCTGGATGGCCAGCGCCTGCATGAGGTAGCCGAGCATCCAGGCGAGCAAAAGGCCCGTCACGACCGTCGCGAGCGCCGCATAGCGAAACCAGAACAGCGCTTCCGGCGCGATGACCTTGGAGATCGCCGGCTTCTGCTCGTCGGGAATCTTGGGCATCGAGGGAATCTGGACGAAGTTGAAATACCACAGGAGCCCGATCCAGAGCACGCCGGAGAGCACGTGCAGCCAGCGCATGAAAAAAGTCCAGTAGGCGTGCTCGCCGAACCTGCCGTAGGTACCGGCGATCACGAGGATCACGATGACGAGAACGACACCGGCAAGCACTGTGCGTCCGAGCGACTGGAAGATCGCGCCCATGACTTTTCCCCCCTTGAAAAAAGTCTAGCACAGCGCCCTCGCGCCCAAGGGCACCCGCTACCTCGATCGGGTGTTCAGAACGACCGGATCAGGGGTCGATCTCGCGGACGCCTTCTGCAGCGGATCGCTTAGTCGCCGTAAAGCTTCTGCACGCGCTCGCGACGCTCCTGCGCTTCGAGCGAGAGTGTTGCCGTCGGACGCGCGATGAGCCGTGCCACACCGATCGGCTCACCGGTCTCCTCGCACCATCCATAGCTGCCGTCATCGATCATGCGCAGCGACTTCTCGACCTTTTTCAAAAGCTTTCGCTCACGATCGCGGGTGCGCAACTCGAGCGTGTATTCCTCCTCGAGCGTCGCGCGATCGGAAGGATCGGTCGTGACTTCGTTCTCCCGCAGATGCTCGCCGGTGTCGTCGGCGTTCTGCAAAAGCTGCTCGCGAAGCTCCATCAGTCGCTTCTTGAAAAACGCGAGCTGCGCTTCGTTCATGTACTCCTTGTCCGGCGCCTTCTGGATCTCCTCCTCGGAGAGCTCGCGGACTTTTTTGGCGACGGTTGCTGTCTTTGCGGCCATTCGATCAACCTTCAAACGTTGCGCCTTGCGCGGGTTCGAAATGCGCCAAAGCGGGAGCGGTTGCGTGGGTTGCCTACCCCGGCGCCGCCGCAATTAAACGGACGATTATAGCGGTCTCGTGCTGCACGCCGCCAGCTTTTTACCTAACCCCGCCCAAGCCTTCGAAGCAGCCTCGAGCGCGGCCTATAATCCCTGCAAAACAAGGAGTTCCAATGCGTCCCGCGTTGTCGCTACGGATCGCACGTCCCGACGATTGGCACCTGCATTTACGCGACGGTCGCACGCTCGCCGACACCGTGAGCGCCACTGCCGAGGTGTTCGCGCGTGCAATTGTCATGCCGAACTTGAAGCCGCCCGTTACCACCGTCGACAGGGCGCACGCGTATCGAGAACGCATCATGAGTGCGCTGGGCGATGACGCCAAACGTCGCTTCACGCCGTTGATGACGCTGTATCTGACCGACAACACGTCGGCCGACGAGGTGAAACGTGCGCGCGACTGCGGCTTCGTGCACGCATTCAAGTACTACCCCGCCGGGGCGACGACGAATTCGGATGCGGGCGTCACGTCGCTCGATCGTGCGCGCGGCGCAATCGCGGCGATGGAACTCGAAGGCGTCGTGCTCGCGATGCACGGTGAAGTCACGGATCCGGACGTCGACATGTTCGATCGCGAGCGCGTGTTCGTCGAGCGCGAGTTGTCACGCATCGTGCGCGACTTTCCCGCGCTTCGCATCGTGCTGGAGCACGTCACTACGCGCGAAGCGGTCGAGTTCGTGGAGTCGGCAGGATCGAATGTCGCGGCGACGATCACGCCGCAACATCTTCTGTATTCGCGAAGCGCGTTGTTCGCGGGTGGACTGCGCCCGCATCTTTATTGCCTGCCGATACTGAAGCGAGAGCGCCATCGTCAGGCGTTGATCGTTGCGGCGACGTCGGGCGATCCGAAGTTCTTTTTGGGTACCGACAGCGCGCCGCATGCGAAGAACGCAAAGGAAAGCGATTGCGGTTGCGCCGGGTGTTACAGCGCGCCCGTTGCGTTGTCGCTGTATGCCGAAGCTTTCGAGGATGCGAGTGCGCTCGAGCGGCTCGAAGGCTTCGCGAGCCACTTTGGCGCCGATTTTTATCGCTTGCCGCGAAATGTCGACAAGGTCTCGCTCGTTCGGGAAGCGTTCGACGTGCCGCGCGATTATGCGTTCGGCGACGAGTCCGTCGTGCCGCTGCGCGCGGGCGCGACGCTGCGCTGGCGTGTGAGCAAATCCGATTGAACTTCCTCCGATTTCGCCTATCCTAGCGATCCGAAGTCAGCCAGGCCGTCGCTGCCCGATTCGTCGGGGAGAGGAAAGTCCGGGCTCCACAGAGCAGGATGCCGGGTAACGCCCGGACGCTATAAGTTGCGTGCGCGAGCAGGCAACGAAGGCGAGGAACAGGGCCACAGAGACGAGTCGCTTTTCGGCAACGGAAAGCGGGTGAAACGCGGCAACCTCCATCCGGAGCAACACCAAGCAGGCGGACGCTCAGTTGGCAACACAGGCTGCTCGCTCAGTCCGCGGGTAGGTGGCTCGAGCACGACGGCGACGTCGTGCCTAGAGGAATGACGGTCATAGCGAAAGCGAACCTTTCGCCGTAACAGAACCCGGCTTACCGGCTGACTTCTCCTATCGGCGGCCCAAAGTACAACCTACTTTGGGCCGCACCTCCACGCGTCGAGCCGAAGGAGCGAGCGATTCGACGTCACTTCTTGCGCAACCAGATGCTCCCGCCAATGTTCTTCAGGCAAAGGGGCATTCTCTCCGCAAACCGAGCACGATGAAAATAGTCCAGGTATGTATTCATCAGCTCTATCTGAAACTGAGCGTTGAATTGCAAGAAGGCTCGAAGTGCGTAAATTTCATTCCATGATCTTCCACCCAATACCCACTCTCGGGGATATTCGAATGGATAAAAGATGTCGTGCATATGTATATGCACCCCGCTGTTCAGTGAAGGCAGTATCTTGAACAACAGATAGTTGACATCGCTACCAGTCTTGCACACGTGTGTGGAATCAATGAACAGGAAGTCGTCGGGTTCCAGTTGCTGGAATAGGTCCAGTTCGACATCCTGCAAGCGCGACGGAATTATTCTCGAGGGGTCGAGATCGCCCGGAAAGAGTAGCGACTTCAGAAGTTCGGGGTAGGGTTCAATGAATGTGAACGACACCATTCCTTCAAGAAAACGTTCGCTCGTATCCAGCATCGCGCAGGAGGAATGCCCTGAACCCACTTCGATAACCCGGTTTGGCCTGAACTTCCTCATCATGCAGTTGAGCATGATTGCGTCGGAATAGGAATACGAACGATTTTCGTAAAAGTATCGTCTTCCCTCGGCCTTGAGTTCCGGGAAATCAATCGACGGGTAGAGCTTCTCGAATTCCTCCAGCAGCCGCAATTGCCCTGCTTCGTTCAAATCAACTCCTGGGATTTCGCTTGGAGTGGCATCGAATAGCTTGGCCGAGTCATTGATCGCTTCGGAAATCGAGACGACGGGTGAATAAAAATGACCGGCAGGAACGAATCCATTGGCCTTGATCAGCGCGTCGCGTTCGGCGATCAATGCCGCAATCGGCGCGTCGCGTTCGGCGATCAATGCCGCAAACGGTGGGATTCGTTTAAGCAGGTTCTTGAGCATGCTCGAGCCTATTCAAGAAAAGGATTCAGGCGGCGTGAGCTCGCGGGAAGGTCATCTGCGGCGAATTGCGCGCTGGTAGGCAACCAGGGCAAGAACGCCGAGGATCGCGAGAAACGTTAGCGCGAGGTGACGTTCGCTGTCGACCAGCAGCAATGCGGCAAGCGCGGCGGGTGCAACGGCGCGTGCGATGAATTGGGGTTTCGCGAGAACGCCGAGCAATGCACCGTATGCTTCGCGCCCGAACAATTCTGCGGGCACGGTGCCGCGCACGATCGTTACGACGCCGTTGCTCCAGCCGTATAGCGCGGCGAACACGACGGCGAGCGCAAACGATGCGTCGAGTTGCGTGAACAGAATCTGCGCGGCGGCCATCGTGGCGAATGCGATCGTGCCGGCGAGCACGACGCTGACATGACGACTCGTCGAAAACTCCATCAAGCGACCGACCACTTGCATCGGACCGATCAGCGCGCCGATCAAAACGGCGTCGCGCGCGCTCATGCCTTTTTCGGTGAGTAACCCGATGAAGTGCGCCGACATCGCCGACGCGATGAACGAAGCAATCGCCAACGCGATAGCGAGCCATGCGAATGTCGAGCGGGTGTCGACCTTCGCATGGCCCGGTGGATCCGCATGCACGACGGGATTGACGGCATGCCGGGGCACCAGACCCAAGTGCAATGGAAGGCACAGGACGAGGTGCAGCACGGCGTAGAACGCGAACGTCGCGCGCATCCCGAACCCGTCCAGAAGGACTTGCGAAAGCGGCCAGAACACCGTGCTCGCGAAACCGCCGAACAACGTCAGCGCCGTAACCGCGCGCCGGTAGTGGCCGCTCGCGATTGCGTGCAACGTCGCGAACGCGGGGTCGTAGAGTGTCAACGCCATCGCGAAACCGACCAGCAGCCATGCCGCAAGCAACGACACCGGTCCCTGCACGACCGCGAGCGCCGCGCAGGCGATCGCGGCGAAGATCGAACCGGCTGAAAGTACGCGCCGGCCCCCCTGCGAGTCAATCGCACGTCCGACCGCGGGCGAAACGATCCCCGATACAAAAAGACCGGCCGAGTAAAACGCATGCAGCGTGAGCTCGCTCACGCCCGTTGCCTCACGCAACGCGGGACCGAGGACGGCGATCGTGTAGAACAGCGTCCCCCACGACACGATTTGCGCGATACCCAGCGCGACGACGGTGACCGTGAGCGACATCGAGACGGGCACGTCAGCGCCGATGCCGCGGGACAGCAGCCTGGAACTTCACCGTTCCACATTGCACCATGTCAGCGACCTCGCCTTTTCGCATCACGCAGAATCTCCCGCGCCGCGTTATGCCCCGGTGCACCGCTCACGCCACCGCCCGGATGCGCGCCGGCCCCACATAGATACAACCCGCGCACGGGCATCCGGTAGCTCGCATGCCCGAGCAAAGGTCGCGCACTGAAAAGCTGATCGAGCGTCATCGCGCCATGACTGATGTCGCCGCCTACCAAGCCAAATTCGCGCTCCAGATCGAGCGGTGAAAGGGCACGATGCGCGATTACGTTCGCGCGGAAATTCGGTGCGAACGCATTGACGGTATCGATCATCAGATTTGCAACGTGTTCGCGCGCGTCGTCCCAGGTCTCGCCGGGCCGAACGGCGGACAGATCGGGATGCACGTGCTGACAAAACAGGCTTGCGACGTGCTGGCCGCGCGGCGCAAGCGAAGGATCCACGAGTGATGGGATCAGCATCTCAATGATCGGCGCGCGCGACCAGCCGGAAGTTTTCGCGTCGAAGTAGGCGCGCTCCATGTAGTCGAGCGAGGGGGCGATGACGATTCCGCTGCGAAGATGCACGCCATCGCCCGGCAATGCGACGAAGTCGGGCACAGCAGCGAGTGCGACGTTCATCCGAAACGTCCCCGATTCGCAGCGGTAGGCCGCGATGCGATCGGCGAATTGGGCCGGCACGTGCTCACGCGCGACCATCGAGCCGAACAACAATTTCGGATTGACATTCGCGACGACGATGCGAGCATGAACGCGCTCGCCCGATTCGAGCTCGACTCCCTGTGCTCTTCCTTGTTCGACGATGATCTCCGCTACCGGAGAGGACGTTCGAATCGTCACGCCCCGAACACCGCACTCGCGCGCCATTGCCTGCGTGATCGCGCCCATTCCGCCGAGCGCGTGGCCCCATTGCCCCGGATTGACATCGATGCCGCCGAGCGCGTAGTGCAAAAGCGAGTACGCGGAACCCAAACTGTAGGGGCTTGCGAAGTGACCCACGACGGCGTCGAAACCGAGTGCGGCTTTGATCGGCGCCGATTCGAACCAACGATCGAGCACGTCGCCCGCGCTTCGCGTGACGATGTCGAAAAGCTCGCGCTTGCCGAGCGCGTTCAACGCGCGAAAACGCTTCGAAGCCTTCCACCAGTCGAGCGCTGCGGACAATCCACCCTCGATGGCGGGCGGCGTGACAAGCATGAGCTCGCGCACGACTGACGCGAGTCGCTCGAGCATCGCGTAATACGATGGCAGCGTCTCTGCGTCGCGCTTGCTGAAGCGCGCGACTTCGTTTTGCGTCGCCGCGAGGCTACCCCCTATCGAGAGACAATCGCCGCGCTCATTCGAGAACGGCAGGAAATTGGCGAGCGGCCGCGGAACGATGCGAAGTCCGTGCTCGACCAGACGCAGGTCGCGCACGACCTTCGGCTGCAACAAACTGACGGTGTAGCTTGCCGTCGAGTTGCGAAATCCCGGATGAAATTCCTCGGTGACAGCGGTACCGCCAACGATCGCACGGCGCTCGAGAACACAGGTCGACAAGCCGCCTTCGGCAAGATAAGCGGCGCAGACGAGGCCGTTGTGTCCGCCACCGATGACGACGGCATCGAACACGCGCGTCCCTTGGGTTACTCGTCTGCCATGCTGGGGGATACCGTCGAGAATCCCGCATCCACGTAGGTGATCTCGCCGGTGATCCCGGCGGCGAGATCCGAAAGCAGGAACGCCGCGACGTTGCCAACTTCATCGATCGTTACGTTGCGTCGTAGTGGCGCATGCGTCTCGACGAATTTCAGGATCTTCGAAAAGCCGCCGATGCCTGCTGCTGCAAGCGTCTT
This sequence comes from Casimicrobiaceae bacterium, assembly GCA_035536295.1. Taxonomy (GTDB): domain Bacteria; phylum Pseudomonadota; class Gammaproteobacteria; order Burkholderiales; family Casimicrobiaceae; genus VBCG01. Next base: position 1,616 of record DATLOI010000156.1, on the reverse strand, counting down.
GATCGGGCCCGCTGAAATCGCATTCACTCGAATTCCTTCGGGGCCGAGGCAGCTCGCGAGATAGCGAACGTTCGCTTCGAGCGACGCTTTCGCCACTCCCATGACGTTGTAGTTCGGGAGCGCGCGCACGGCGCCAAGGTAGGTGAGCGTCACCAGCGCACCGCGACGTCCTTTCATCAGCGGTCTTGCTCCTTTCGCAAGCGCAGCGAGGCTGTAAGAGCTGATGTCGTGTGCGACCGAGAAAGCGTTTCGCGACAAGCTTTCGAGATAGTCACCCGACAGCGCTTCGCGCGGCGCGAACGCGATCGAGTGCAGAAGACCGTCGAGGCCGCCCCATTCGCTTTGCAACGATTCGAACAGCGCGGCGATGTCCTCGTCTCGCGTGACGTCACAACGAAGCACCGGTGCGCTTTGGAAATCCGAGGCGAGCTTGGCGACGCGATGCTTCAGTTCGTCGTTGACGTAGGTGAATGCGAGCGTCGCGCCTTCGCGCTGACAGGCGCGCGCGACACCGTAGGCGATCGAACGGTTCGACAGAAGTCCGGTGATCAGAACCTTCTTGTCGGCCAGGAGGCTCACGAGCCGAATAGCGCCGTCGAGCGCTCGAAAACGCCGCACGCCACGACACCGTTGGGAACGTTTGGCCGCGGCGGATCGGTGTTGGCGCCCTCGTAGACGAGCACTCCACGCTTCTCGAGTCCGCCCTCGCCGCCGAGCCGCACACCGCGCAGGCGTGCGGTGACAATCGCATCGCCGGCACTGTTGGTGTAGATCTCGGGCACGAGGCGCGCCGGCGAGCCTTTCGCGCCGGGCGGAAGCCACTGCTCGCCTGCCGAAAAACCGTTCGGCGAGCTGCAATTGCCGTTCGCATGAAACACAACGCGATACATGCCTTGCGGCAGGTTCGAGAGCTCGACCCGCACGATCAGGAGGTCGCCGCTTTCACGCGCGCGAACCACGCCATTGAGCGCGCTGCCGATGGGCTTCAAGCGCGCTTCGACGCCGGGCAGCTCGCGCGGTGCCGCGCCGCTCGCCGCAGTGTCGCGCGAGAACCAGGTGCGCGGATCGAGCGTGCGCGGGCCGCTGCACGCGGAAAGAAAGAGCGGGATTAAAGCGAGCGACACCAGCAAACGAACGCGCATCGATCAGAGACCTCTCATACGGGACGAACGCGAATCATAGGCGATTCGCGGATTCGCGCGAGGCGTCTGCTTCACACCCTCGTGCAATTTATAATCGCGCACCGCTTGGGGAAGCGGCGACCCATGGGAGGAGTGAAGCAATGGCATTGCATCGATCGTGCGCAGGTAAGACGGCCATCGCGCTCGCGGCTGCGGGCATTTTGACGAGCTGCGGCGGCGGTGGCGACGGGCCGGGCATCAACACGTTGCCGAGCTTCGTATTTTCGATGAAGCGCACCGTGTACGACGGTGTCAGCGACGACCTCCTTACGGGCGGCCTCGGGAAGACAGGGATCGCTTCGGCCACTGCGCCGACAGTCGCGAACGCAACCGCGCCAACCGCTGCGGAATTACGTCGTCTCGCGATCTACAACAACTACCGTGCGCTGGTCGACGTCGTGATGCGTGGCGGCTATGGCGTCCTGTACGGGCCGA
>DATLOI010000155.1:0-3139 GCA_035536295.1 Casimicrobiaceae bacterium | reverse complement strand
ATACGTTCTTCTCGAGTCGCGGACAACTGATCGAGCTGACGGCGAAGCGACGGCTACCCTCGATCTACGGGACCAGGCAATATGCGGACGACGGCGCGTTGATGACCTACGGCGCGAACATCGCAGCGAATTGGCGACGCGCCGCAACCTACGTGGACAAGATTCTCAAGGGAGCGCAGCCCGGCGAGCTTCCCATCGAGCAGGCGGCGAGCCACGAGCTCGTGATAAACCTCAAGGCGGCGACAGCGCTTGGCATCACGATCCCCCAGGCGCTGCTGCAACGAGCCGACGACGTCATTCGGTAGCGAGGAACGCAGCTCTGGATACGCAACGCGTGTTTCTTACCGGCGCGACGTCGGGGCTTGGCGAAGCGCTCGCGCGCCACTACGCAAGCAAAGGCGCAACACTCGCGTTGTTCGCGCGCCGCGATAACGAGCTGCAACGACTTGCGCGCGAGCTTGCTCCCGCGCAGGTCGCAACCTATGCGGGCGACGTTCGCAATGCGGGCGATCTCGCCCGCGCCGGCGCCGATTTCATCGCCAATCGCGGTATCCCCGACATCGTCATTGGCAACGCAGGTGTCTCGCGAGGGACACTGACGCAACACGCCGAGGATCTGCCGGCGTTTCGCGCGGTGTTCGATACCAACGTGATGGGTCTCGTGCATACGTTCCAACCTTTTTTGCAAGCGATGATCGATGCGCGACACGGGACGCTCGTTGGAATCGCGAGCGTCGCGGGCTTTCGCGGCATTCCAGGCTCGGGCGCGTACTCGGGCAGCAAGGCCGCAGCGATCGCTTATCTGGAAAGCCTTCGCGTCGAGATGCGCGCAACCGGCGTGTCGGTTGTCACCATCGCTCCAGGCTACATCGCGACCCCTCTCACCTCGAAGAATCCCTATCGAATGCCCTTCCTGCTGACGCCAGAACGCGCCGCGGAGCTGATCGTGCACGCAATCGATCGGCGCAAGCGCTTTTACATTTTGCCGTGGCAGATGGCAGTTGCAGGCCGCGTGCTGCGTTTGCTGCCGCGCTGGTTGTACGACCGCGCGTCCGCCAGGGCGAAGCGCAAGCCGCGCCATTTCGATGCGAGCTGAATGAGCATCGCGTCGCGCCAAGCGCTTACCGATTGGTCGGGCGTCGTACACACGCGCGCAAGGGGCAACGTTCGAATCGCCTCGCTCGTGCCGAGCATTACCGAAACGTTGTTCGCACTCGATCTTGCGGAAAGCATCGTTGCGCGCACCGGATTTTGCGTGCACCCGCGCGAGAAAGTGCGCGCGGTCGCGAAGATCGGCGGCACGAAGGATCCCGATCTCGAGCGGTTGCGCGCGCTCGTGCCGACGCATCTGATCGTCAATGTCGACGAGAACCGTCGCGAGGATGTCGACAAGGCGCGTGCGTTCGTGCCGCACATCGTTGTCACGCATCCGATGACACCTGACGACAACGCGCGCCTGGTCGGACTTCTTGGAGCAGTGTTCGATCGAGACGAGATCGCTGACGACCTCGTTCGCGCCACGAAGACTTCGCTCGCCGCTCTCGATGCGGCGGCGCAAACGCTACCGCGCGAACGCGTGCTCTATCTCATCTGGCGCAAGCCCTGGATGAGCGTCGCGCGCGACACCTATGTGTCGGCGACGCTCGAACGCGCCGGTTGGGATACGCTGCCCGCGCACGCACCAAAACGATATCCCGAATTGCGCGACGACGATTCCGCGTGGCGCGACGCCGATCGCGTTCTCCTATCGACCGAGCCGTATGCATTTCGCGAGCGCGATGCAACCGCGCTTGCCGCAGTGACGGGCAAGCGCGTTCATCTCATCGACGGCGAGTGGACGTCGTGGTACGGCGCGCGTGCAGCGCTTGGGTTTCGAAGCCTCGCGGAGTTTCGTTCTCGGCTATAGCGGAACGCGCACGCCGACGGTGACCGCATAGCTGTCACCGCTGTCGCGTCCTGCGGTTGCCGACCCCATGAAATAGCCTGCGATGCGACCCGTTGTCGCGGTTGCTTGTCCGAACTCCATGCTCGCGCCGACATTGAAGAGCGCCCAGTTGGTATCGGCTCTTCCGGCGTCCATGAAAAACGTTCCGCCGATGCCGACGGGACTTGCGGAGACGCTTCGAACATCGTCTTTGAATTCATGCTCCCAGGTCGCGCGCGCGAATGGACGCACGCTTCCCCATTGCCCCTGCACTTGATAGCCGAGACTGGAGACAATCGAAGTCAAGCGCTGTTCGCCGTAACGCAATGCCGTCGAGGTGCCCGCGCGCTCGCTGAAATTTTTTATCTCCGCTTTTTGATAGACGAGCTTCGCGAACGGGCCGTGCAGCACGCTGCCCGCTTGCATCCAGTAGCCGCCGAGAACACGCGCGGCGTAGTGCCAGCCGCTGGTGTCGCCCGACTCGCTGCGATCGAGCACGCCGAGCGCGAAATTGCGACGCACGTTCTTGTAATCGAGATCACCGATCAGAGCCGACGCACCGAGGTACCACGGACCATGGCCCCAGCCCGCATAGAGCGTTCCGCTCGTTTCTTCGAGGCGATGACTGCCGCTGCCGTAGCTCGCGTCGAACTCGCTGTAATTGACCGCTGCACCTGCGATCAGATTCGGATTGATGCGCAAATCCCCGCCGAAGCTGAACGTCCACAAATCGGCGTCGCCTTTCACCAGGCCGCGCTCGAAATCGCTGTTGCCTGCGTCGAAGCTCGTCCACAAGTTGAAGTTCTTCGGCGATATCGGTGTGTTGAGCGCCGACCACATGCGTCCATCAACCGTGCGGAATGTCGACTGCTCGACCGCGAGCGGACCTTCCGAGAGCACAGCCGCTTGCTGCGGTCCTTCGAGCAGCGATGCGACGAACTGCGCGATGAACGCATGCGCAGCACCCGTCGGATGCACGCCGTCGGCGAATACATGCGTTTGATTCGCGTTCGGCGCGACGAGATTGGCGCGCGTGCATAAAAGCGACGACGCGACGCCGGTGCACGCAGGCGTCGTCGTGTTGGTGAAGCTGTACGCGGACGGATTGGTCAGGATTTCGTTGATGAACGCGAAGATGTCGACACGGATCACATTGCCGCCGAGTGTGTCGAGTCCCGTCTGCACCGTCGTGTTGTAAAGCCCCGTGATCGCGCT
>DATLOI010000154.1:0-52929 GCA_035536295.1 Casimicrobiaceae bacterium | reverse complement strand
AGTCGCGGGTGTCCGCGTCGAAGGACTGGGACTGCAAGAGTCGAGCCAAAAAAGTAGGAAGCGACCTACGACGCGTAGGAGGTCAAATCGGGAAGACGAGGGGTTGGCGCTGCACGCAGACAGAGCCAGTTCCGAGCGCTGGGCCGGCAGTCAGGGGTTTGCTTCAATGCTGCTTCTGGCACCTGCTGACGTCACGCGGCAACGAGTTGTGCGAAACGTCCGGGCCGCAAACCCGAAACCGCGACAATCGGACGAATCCTCTTTGTCGCCGTCACGACAATTGCTGCCGCGACCGCCTGAGCGAGCCATGACGTCACACGAACACGTGCAACCGGTAACGCAATGAAGCTTGCGCTCAACATGATCGTGAAAAACGAGGCGCACGTCATTCGCCGCTGCCTCGACTCGGTGCGCGCGCACATCGCGTGCTGGACGATCGTCGACACGGGGTCGAGTGACGGAACGCAGGACGTCATCCGCTCGCATTTGGCGGACATTCCGGGGACGCTTTACGAGCGGCCATGGCGCGACTTCGGCAGCAATCGCACAGAGGCGCTGCAGCTGGCGCGCGGCAGCGCCGACTATCTTTTCGTGATGGATGCAGATCACGTGCTGCGAACGCGCGAGCGATTCACGTTCGACGGCTTGACTGCAGATGGCTACTTGCTGCAGCACCGTTACGCCGGCACCGAGTATGGATTGCCGATCCTGTTGGCCGATCGCATCGACTGGCGCTACGTCGGCGTGCTGCACGAATACGTCACGGCCGACTTGCCGCATCGCTTCGCAACGCTCGACGGCGCATGGATCGAAGTCTTCCACGAAGGGGCGCGAAGCCGTGACAAGGAAACGTATCGCAAGGACGTCGCGATCCTGCGCGAAGCGCTCGCCAAGGAGCCCGGCAACGCGCGCTATGCGTTCTATCTTGCGCAGAGCCTGCGCGACGCCGGCGACATCAGGGAAGCGCGCGACGCGTTCCGACATCGCGTAACGATGCAAGGATGGGACGAGGAGCGCTGGTTCGCGATGTATCAGACGGCGCGACTCGACGAGCAGTTGGGCGAGCCGCCGCCGCTCGTGCAGCGCGCCTATCTCAACGCGTTCGCCGCGCGGCCGTCACGTATCGAGCCGCTCGTCGAGCTGGCACGTCATCATCGTCAGCAGCAGGAATTCGCGCTCGCGTATCTGTATGCACGCCACGCCGCGCAAATCCCGCGGCCGGCGAGCGGACTTTTCATCGACGAAGCGGCCTATGCATGGCGGGCGCTCGACGAGGTCGGCATCTCCGCGTGGTATGCAGGCGCACGTCAGGAGGGGCTCGCGGCGATCAAGCAACTGCTTGCCGAGAGGCGCTTTCCCGAATCGGAGCGCGCGCGGCTGGAAGCGAATCTTAAGACCTACGCGTGAGCGCAGGCGAGAGGGCGTCGTCGCGGACGCCCTTTTCGCATGACCTTACAAAGGTATCGGTCGCTGATCCTTGAAGTAGACGAACCCGCGAATCACGCGGTACAAAACCCAGATCGCGGTGATTGCCCAGATCAGCGGGCCAAGCGCAAATCCGATCAGGACGATCGCGAGCAGGAGGAACACGATCCAGCCGATGACCGCCCACACCGTCGACCACCAGAACGTGCTGATGAGCCACGACATGTGCGATTCGAGCCAGGTGCCGCGCGCTTCCGATCGCTTCACATACGCGACGATGACGCCGATGATCCCGATGAGCGTCAACAGCGGCGCGGGAACGACGAGCCCCGATCCGCCGATCTGCGTCAAAGCGGCAAGTCCGAAGAGGATATAAGCGATCAGCGCGGCGGTCGTCGGCGCAGTATCTTGGCGGGGGAGCGCCGAACCGTGCGGTGGAGGGTAATCGGCCATGGCATTGACTCCTGACGGGGTGCCGCTTCGCTCGCGGCGGTTTGTCAAATGGGGGAGTGCGAGGCGAACTCAATAGGCCGGCCCGCGGCGTTCGCATTGCAAAGATTGCAATGCTACTTCCGCGCGCCGCAACGCCTCCGCCCATGTCTATAATCGTCGCCCCGCTGGACTTTTCGCCGCCAGCTTCGCTAGGAGAACCCCATGAGCACCCGCGACAGGATCATCGACGATTTCGGCGCAGTCTTGAGCGAGGCGGAAGAGTTGTTGAAGCGTGCCGGCAACGAGACCGGCGATCGCGCACGCGATCTGCGCTCGCAAGTCGAATCGAAGCTGCTCTCGGCAAAAATGCGCCTGCAGGAGCTCGAAGGACAGGCGCTCGATCAAGCAAAATACGCTGCACGCGCCACCGATGATTACGTGCACGACAATCCATGGTCGGCGATTGGCGTTGCAGCCGCTGTCGGATTCGTCATCGGCCTTGTGATGACGCGTCGTTAAGCAATCGCCCCCACGTCGAGGAGCTGGGCTGGAATCTCAGCAAACGCCTCGACCGCGAGGCATGAAAGAAGCGTTCGCACGGTTGGCCGAGAGCGCACTCGGCGCCGTGCGCACGCGCGCCGAGCTCGCCGGCGTCGAGCTGATCTATGAGCGCGAGCGCTTGCTGAAGCGTATCGCTTTGCTCGTTGGAGGCGTTGTCGCGCTCGGCTTCGCCGCACTGTTCGTCGGCGTTTTCGTCGTGGCCGTGTTTTGGCAGACGCATCCGCTCGCAGCGATCGCGAGCGTTGCGGTTGCGTACGCGATTCTAGGCGCGTGGCTCGTCAGCAAGGCGCGTACGCTCGGCAGTCCCTCTCCGTTCGCTGCGACGCTCGCTGAATTCGAGAAGGATCGCGCCCGCTTCGCGCAGGTCATGGGCGCACCCGACGAGCCGTGAGCATGACGCAAGTCGATCTCGAAGCGAAAAAGCAGCTTCTGATTGCGCAGGCCGAATTCGATCGGCTGAAGCTCACGATGGCGATGCACGATGTGCGGAGAATGTTGCGACCTTCGTTTGCGGCTGCCGACGCGGCGGATCGACAATCCGCGACATCGCGCATCATGGGGTTCGCGATTCCGCTCTTCGGGCGTTCGCAATTGCGCAGCGTTGCGCGCGCGATCTCGCTGGCGCTGTCGGTGTATCGATTCCTGCGCGGATTTCACTAGCGTGGTGAGCGATTCATGGCTTGCTGCCGCTTGCATAGCTTCGTGGGAACAGAATTCGAAACTGCGTCCCTTCGTTCGGCTTGCTTTCGAGCTCGATGCTGGCGTCGAGCAGATCGCACAGTCGCTTGACGATCGAAAGACCGATTCCTTCGCCACGCTCCTGATGCACCGGCCGCGAATCGCCTTCCGAGCCATCGCGGGGTAGGAACTCCCGATGTCGATCCGAGGCAGCGTTGCGGTCGATCTCCTTCGACCCCTGCGTGGCCTCCTCCAGCGCCTTCGCGATCGGCGCGCCGGGGCCGGCATGAAAACCGGGACCGGTGTCGAGAACGGTTAGCATCCAGCGCTCGGGATCGTTGGCGCGGCTTGGACCGAAGCCCACGATGACGCCACCGGTCTCGGTGTACCGCAACGCGTTTAGCACGAGGTTTTGCGCTATGCGGCGAATTTTTGTTGCATCGCCCGCGACTTCGAAGCGCAATTCACCATCGCAGCGCAAGTACAGCCCCCGCTCTTGCGCGACAGGCTCGAACGTATCGCACATCTCGTGCAGCAAGCGCGCGACGTCGACCGTCGCGATCTGCCGTCTTTCCTGTCCCGCCTGAATCTTCGCGAGGCCCATCACGTCATCCAGCATCGAGCGGACGGCGGTCACGTTTCGCTGCAGCAATACGAACAAGCGCTCGCGTGCCGACTCGGAAACCGACCCCAGCGAGATGCCCGCCGTCGCGTTCGCAACCACGCCGATGTTGCCACGCAAGTCGTGCGCTACCTGATGCCAAAGCTCGGCACGCGCGCGTTCGAGCTCGCGCATCTGATCCAGCGTTTGCTGCAAATCGCGGACGTGGCCCACCGCTTCTGCTTGACGCAGACTGAAATATTGCGCGCTGCTTTCGGATACGCCTTCGCTGCAAAGCTCGGTCAGCGCGCGATACGCCTCATGCAACACGTCCGCATCCGCGCGGCCGTGTGCGCTGGAATACTGGTGCAGCTCGTCGAGAAGGCAACGCTGCAGATAATGCCATTCGAGCGTGACTTCCTTCAGGTTGTAGCCCTGCTGCCAACGCTGCAAGCCGTGCGCTTCGGCTTGCTTCCGATGGTCGCGTTCTTCCCCCGGCGTCTCGCGCCGCAGCCCGCAACGAAGGCTGTTGGCGAAAGCGTCCAGGATCGCGGGAATATGATCGTTGAACTGTGCCCGCGGCAACGAGTCCGGCGCCGTCAGCGCGGGGTCGCGGTCGACGCACTCGCGCCACGCCGCCATGACGACGTTCTTTCTTGCTGACAAGTGCTCGCCAAAGCCCGCGAGCCATTGCGCACGTTCTGTTTTGATTTCCATGATCGCGGTTCGGTGGGCCGGCGTTTTTGGCCGGCGGGAAAGCAGGGCGAGCCAAACACCCGGAAAGCTATGCTACCCCTTCGGGACCGGGCGACTGAAATCGCGCCAAATCTCGTCGACGCGCGCTCTGACGGACGCATCCATGGCAATTGGACGCCCCCATTGACGGGCCGTTTCGCCTGGCCACTTGTTCGTTGCGTCGATCCCCATCTTGCTGCCGAGTCCAGCGACAGGGGACGCGAAATCGAGATAGTCGATCGGCGTCTGCGGCACCAGCAGCGTGTCGCGCGCAGGATCGACGCGCGTGGTCAGCGCCCAAACAACTTCCTTCCAATCGCGCACGTCGACGTCGTCGTCGGTCACGATGATGAGCTTCGTGTACATGAACTGGCGCAGAAAACTCCAGATGCCGAACATCACGCGCTTCGCGTGTCCCGGATACTGCTTTTTCATCGACACGACCGCGAGCCGATAACTGCACCCTTCAGGCGGCAAATAAAAGTCGGCGATCTCGGGAAACTGCTTTTGCAACAGCGGCACGAACACTTCGTTCAATGCAACGCCGAGAATCGCGGGCTCGTCGGGCGGTTTGCCGGTGTAGGTCGAGTGATAGATGGGATCGCGGCGCAACGTCATGCGCTCGAGGGTCAATACCGGAAAGCGCTCGACTTCGTTGTAGTAGCCAGTGTGATCGCCGAACGGTCCTTCGCGCGCGGTTTCATAGCCGGTCGGATCATTCGCGTCGGGCTGCAGGAAGCCTTCGAGCACGATCTCCGCACTCGCGGGAACGGAAAGGTCGTGCGACTTGCAGCGAACGATTTCGGTTCGCGAGCCACGCAGCAACCCTGCGAACTGATATTCGGACAACGTATCGGGAACCGGCGTCACTGCACCGAGAATCGTCGCGGGATCGGCGCCCAATGCAACTGCGACGGGAAACGGCGTACCGGGAAATGCGCGCGCATGATCGCGAAAGTCGAGCGCTCCGCCGCGATGTGCAAGCCAACGCATGATCACCTTGTTGCGCGCGATCACCTGCTGGCGATAGATGCCGAGATTCTGGCGCTTCTTATGCGGCCCCCGCGTGACGGTGAGTCCCCAGGTGATCAATGGTCCTGCGTCACCCGGCCAGCACGTTTGCACGGGAAGGCGCGCGAGATCGACGTCGTTGCCTTCCCACACGACCTCCTGACACGGCGCGCTGGCACGTTCCTTCGGCGCCATATCGAGCACTTTCATGAACACCGGTCGCGTCGTGCGCCAGGCATCGACGAGACCCTTAGGCGGCTCGGGCTCTTTAAGAAATGCAAGCAAACGCCCGATCTCGCGCAAACTCTCGCGCCAGTTGTCGCCTTCGACGCCCATGGCGGCGGCAACGCGCTGCGGCGTGCCGAATAGATTGCCCAGGACCGGAATCGTGGCACCCGATGGAGCAACAAACGAGCCCTTCGGCCGCTCGAACAACAGCGCAGGACCGCCGGCTTTCAGCATGCGATCGCACACTTCGGTCATTTCGAGGTGCGGATCGACTGCCACGCGCACGCGTAGAAGGTCGCTGCGCGCTTCGAGCTGCGCGAGAAATTCGCGCAGGTCGCGGTAGGCCATCTGACTTGGTGTTCCGTTAAAAAACGGGATTGCTCGCGCCGTCCATCGGGATCACCGCACCCGTGACATAGCTCGCGCGTTCGGAGGCGAGGAACAATACGACTTCGGCGATTTCTTCGGGCGTTCCGCTGCGGCCCATCGGAATGCGCGCTTCCGAACGCTTGCGAAGCACATCGATTGATTCGCCGGTCATGCGCGCCTCGGCTTCGAGTCCTTCCTGCACGCGTCCGGTAAGCGTCTGGCCGGGATTGATCGCGTTGATGCGAACGCCTTTGTCGGCGTACGCATTCGCAAGGCCGACGGTCGCCAGCATCAGGGCGGCATTCGCCGCGCCACCTGGCAAGTGAATCGCGTGCGCTACCTTGCCGCCCATGCCGATGATGTTGACGATTGCACCGCGTCCGCGCGCAGCCATGCGCTTGACGACGATGTCGGTGGGATGAATGTAGCTGAAGAACTTCGCGTCCATCGCCGCACGCCACGCGCGGTGATCGAGCTCGCCGGGCGGATAGCGACGGGCCGCACCGGCTGAATTGACGAGCACGTCGATCGGGCCAAGCGATTGCTCGATCGTGTCGATGGCGTGTGTGGCTTGCGATGCGTCAGTGAGATCCGCGACGATCACCAGGGGCGTGGGCGATACGTTCAGACGCGAAAGTGCCGCGTCGAGATTCGCCCGGCTGCGCGATACAAGCGCAACGCGCGCGCCCTCGCGCAGGAAAGCCGCTGCGCACGCATAGCCGATTCCCTTGCTTGCGCCGGTCACCGCTACGACGCGTCCTTCGAATGGTCGCTTCATGCCGTCCATGGTAGCCCACGCCTGCGGAATCTCCGTGGATCGGCGTGCGGAATCATCACTTTCAGCGCGGCCGCCGGCGCGGATCATGACTCTCACGCGCGCGACAAGACGTGCGGGAACAGGACAAGGAGAGTTTCATGAACAACAAGCTCAAACGTATGGGTTCGATGGCGCTGCTGGCAACGGCGCTTGGCTTCCCGGCATACGCAGAAGTCGGCATCGTGCAGATTTACTCGTCGCCGGACGGCGAATACCAAGCGGTGCTTCTCGAAGACGATCGCCACGACGGCGTCGATCGCTTTCGTGGCATCACGCTCGTCATGCAGGACGCCGCCGGCAGCTCGCGCACGTTCACGTTGAGCGGCGATCGATTGCTCGACGGCGAAGTCACTGTCGACGGTCGTCGGCGCTTTCTGGTCGCAACGCGCTCGATGTCACGCTGGCTGCATGCGCAAGCCGAGCTTCCGGATGCGTTCGTCGAAACGAATGGCGGGACGTTGTCGTTGTTCGGCAAATCGTCGCGAGCCTACGGCGTGCTCGACGAAGGAGGCGCGGTTGCGTTCGATCATAGGGGCAATGCCCGCGCGTCGAACGACCTGCTCGCGCGCCATCCGAAGGCGCCGCGCAACGATGCAGCGCCCGCTGACGCAGACCATTTCGCATTACCGGCACCCGCTGCGCTGGTGCGCGAGTACCGCGCCACCGGCACCGAGCGCTACCGACTCGCCATCACGCAAAGCGAGAAAGCAGAGCTCGATACGGGTGTCACTCCCGGCTGGGATCGCACCGGGCGCTACTTCCGCTCGCTCGATGCCTCTGCGGGAACGACGACGGTGCCCGTGTGCCGCTATCGCATTCCGACGCAAGCGGGCGAGCGCGTGTTCCTGTCGGCGTTCGAAAGCGAATGCGATGTCGTTCCTAACCTCGTGCAAGGGGCCGTCCTGGAAACAGCCGACGCATTTCGTGCCGCATTGCCGGATTCGGCCGGCGCCTGTCCGGCGCCTCGTGACGGACAAATCAAGTTACAAGCGATCTATCGCAGCTGGAATCCGAGCGACGGTGCAAGCCATCGCTACACGACGAACGCCGACGAGCAGATCGACATGATGACGCGTGGCTGGATTGCCGAAGGTTATGGGCCACTCGGCACGGCGATGTGCGTCGAGAGCTACGATCTTGGCACGATCGCCGTCGAGAAGGGAAACAAGCGCAACGTCGGCACTATCGACAAATCGATACCGCGCATGACGTGCCGCGCCGACTGCACGATTTGACGCGGCTGTGCGTTGCCATACGACTTTTCGCTGATTACAACGATTCTCCTTGCTTCAGAACACCGGCCGCGCGAAGCGCTGGTTCGATCCACGCGGGACGCATGTTGCGACCCGCGGCGATCTCTTCAAGGCGCGTGCGTTCGTCGGCGACTTTTTTCGCCGCGAGATCCAACAGCGTCGGCGCCTTCTCGCGCTCGATGACGACGACGCCGTCGGCATCGCCCACGACCAGATCGCCGGGATTTACTGCGACTCCACCACACGAGATCGGCCAGTTGATCCGACCGGGAACGAATTTCGTCGGGCCGTTGGGATTGGTTCCCACGGCGTAAATTGGAAAGCCGATCTCGCGCAGCTCTTCGCTGTCGCGACATGCAGCGTCGAGAACCACACCTCCTAGGCCAAGCTTCTTGCACGCACTGACCATGATCGCGCCCATCAGCGCGCAACTTCGATCGCCTTTGCCGTCGACGATGAATACATCGCCGGGCTTGGCCATCGTGATTGCCGCATGAATCATCAGATTGTCACCGGCTCGTACTTCGATCGTGAACGCGGGACCCGCGAGGCGCATCGACGGCGAGAGCGGGGCAACGCGTCCGTCGAGCGTGCCGCGGCGACCTGCAACGTCGGCGAGGATCGATGCTGCGAATTGCGATGCGCGGCGAACGACATCGGCGCCCACGCGTTCGAAGTCGCGGCGCACGTCGGAGAGATCGGCGTTTTGCATTGGTTTCCTCATCAACGGGACGCTGGCGATTTGCCCACGTGCCCGCGCTTTGCAAGTCGAGCGTCGAGCCGCGGATAAACGCGTCTCGCGTTGCCTTCGAAAATCTTGTAGCGATCCGTCTCGCTCAGCTGCGAAATGGCATCGAGATAGCGCTTCGTATCGTCGTAGTAAAACCCGGTCGTGGGATCGATTCCCTTGACCGCGCCGAGCATTTCGGATGCGAACAGTATGTTGTCGACCGGGATCACTTTTGCCATCAGCTCGATGCCGGGCAGATGATAGACGCAAGTGTCGAAGAAAACGTTGCGCAACACGTGATGGTCCAGCAAAGGCCGCTTCATCTCCTGCGCGAGCCCACGATAGCGCCCCCAGTGAAACGGCACCGCGCCTCCGCCGTGCGGAATCACGAAGCGCAACGCCGGAAAATCAGCGAACAGGTCGCCCTGGATGAGCTGCATGAACGCCGTCGTATCTGCGTTGATGTAATGCGCGCCGGTGTAATGAAAATTCGGATTGCACGATGAGCTCACATGGATCATCGCGGGCATCTCGAGTTCGCAAAGCTTCTCGTACAGCGGATACCAGTGGCGGCTGGTGAGCGGCGGATCGGTCCAGTAGCCGCCGGATGGGTCCGGATTGAGATTCACGCCGACGAATCCAAGCTCGACGATGCGTTGAAGCTCGGGAATGCAATTGGCCGGCGACGCGCCAGGATGTTGCGGCAATTGACCGACAGCGGCGAAGTTGTCGGGCAGGAGTGTGGCGATGCGGTGAATCAGATCGTTGCAGACGCGTGTCCACTCCATCGACACCGCTTCGCTGCCCACATGATGCGCCATGCCGGCGGCGCGCGGCGAGAAGATCGTGAGGTCGCTGCCACGTGCGCGTTGCAGCGCCAGCTGCGGCTGCACGCTTTCGATGAGCTCTTCGTCGCTGATGCCGATTTCCAACGACGCGGGCTTGCGCGCCGCATCGGCTAGCCCGGCAAGTTGCTTGTCGCGAAACGCGTGTAGAGCGGCGGGCTCGGTCGTGTAATGGCCGTGGATGTCGATGATCATGGCTTAGCGTCCCGAGTCAGATTGCCGTCGCTATTCGTTGCGCACCACGGTAGCGGAGGTCAGGGCGACAGGCGTTGCTCGAGGAAGGTGGTCACACGACGGATTGCGTCTTCGCGAGCTGCCGGATCGGGTCCGACATGCACGCCACGTCCCGGCGTGACGCCGCTCGGAACATCCGCACGATGCACGAGGCGGCCGGAAGGCGCATCGAACCCATGATGGGCGCCTGCGTAGACTTTCGTTTCAAGCGGCCATTCGCGCTCACGCGCCTTGGCGCCGAGCGCGACGCAGGGCTCGGCGGGCGTCCAATCATCCGCTTCACCGATCAACACACGCGTGGCGACGAGCGGTCGCCAGCGGTCACTGCGAAGCGATCCGGCGCAGGCGGGATAGAACGCGACCATCGCACGAAAGAACGGCAAAGGATCGCGTTTGGCGACGAATGCAGCGACATCGTTGTCGCCACCATTGATCGCGGCAAGCGCGGTCGAGCCGCCCATCGACCAACCGACCAATGCGATGCGATCACGCGCAATATCGCGCTGATCCGCAAGCCAGCGCAGCGCACCGAGCGTATCGAGCTTGCGCGAGCGCAGGTTGACCGTGCGATCCACGACTTTCACCGTGCAGACTTCGTCGATTCCGCGCGAGCGAAAGCTGTCGGGAAGCAAGACGACGTAACCCGCAGCGACCCACGCTTCGACGTGCGAGGCATGGCGTGCGGTCAACGCATCGCGATGTGCCGGATCGGATCGATAAAGCCCGCCGCATCCATGCAGCGCAATCACCGCGGGTCGCGTCCGCTCAGCGCCGGACGGTCGATACAGCAATGCGTCGATTGTCAGCGAACGCTCGCCCGTGCGATCGAGCGACTCGAAGCGCACGCGCTCGGGTGGAGGCAACGCGCTGGCGATGGCGACGTGCATCAAGGCAAGCGTACCCACGACGGCGCGCAGCGTTGTCAGGCTTGCAGCGGATATTCGACACGGCTTGATCATGGCAACCACGCTTCCAGCGCTCTCCACGCGGTGAGCTTTTCATTCAAGGGACGCGTGTACGCCGGACTCGTCGAAGGCAGCGCAAGTGTCGCATAGCCCGCAGCCTCCCATGCGGACCTTGCGGTCGCTGCCGTGTTGCCGTTGAAGCAAACGAGCGCGAGCGAGCGTGCAATGCGCTGGATTCGGCTCACGTTGCCCCGGCGCGCGTCGCGAATCGCGGCATCGCTCGACCCTTTGCGATCGCACGCGACGATGATGTCCCAAACGCCGACTCCACGCGCGGACAATCGCTCCAACCGCTTGGCGTAAGGCAATTCGACCAGCGGCTCATCGAGAAGCGCTGCGAGAATCGGCCAGAAATGATTGCGCGGATGCGCGTAATACTGTTGCGCCGCAAGCGAAGCGACGCCAGGAAAGCTGCCGAGAATCAGAACGCGCGTGTTGATATCGACGATCGGCGCCAGCCCGCGACGCCGCGAGGCTATCGCACCGGCCATGCGCTGCGGTTGATTGCGTAATCGAGCGCCACGCCGGCGAACACCGCCAAGCCCACCCAGTGGTTGTGCAGAAATGCGCGAAAGCATTGCATCCGATCGCGCCCGCGAATCCATACGACGTGCAGCACAGCGATCGCGGCGGCCGCGGCGAGGCCGCCGTAGTACGCAACCCCCATCGACTTGACGACACCTACCCACACCATGCCGGCAAGATAGATTGCATAACAGATTGCGACCGCGAGGACATCGTAACGGCCGAACGTGAGCGCGGAAGTCTTGATGCCGATGCGAAGATCGTCGTCGCGATCGACCATCGCGTACTCGGTGTCGTAGGCGACGACCCAGAACAGATTGATCACCAGCAGTGCCCATGCGATGAACGGAACGCGGCCGAGCGATGCAGCGTATGCCATCGGAATCCCGAAGCTGAACGCGATGCCCAGAAACGCTTGCGGAAGCGCGAAAAAGCGCTTGAGAAAAGGATATGCGACCGCGATCAATGCCGCCGGGACCGACCACATGACAGCCACGCGATTGGTCGCGAGAATCAAAAGAAAGGCACACAGCCCCAACGCAGCGGCCAGCATCAGCGCTTCCCACGGCTCGATCTCGCCGACTGCGAGGGGACGTTTCGCAGTGCGCTGCACATGCGCGTCGTAACTACGATCAGCCCAGTCGTTCACCGCGCATCCCGCCGAGCGCATGAGCAACGTGCCGGTGACGAAAACGATCACCAGCATCCAGCGCGGACGGCCATCGGATGCAAACCACAAGGCCGACAACGTCGGCCACAACAAGAGCAGCGTGCCGATCGGCTTGTCGAGGCGCAGCAAGCGCTCGTAGGCATCGATGCGCGCAATCACCCGCTGCCAGCGCGTGGGGGGTAGCGTCGCTGCAGGCTCGTTCATCCGAGCGTCAATGCGAGCTGCTTCTTGAGCTCGCGCGGGGCAACTTCGGAGAGCAATGTCGACGGCGTCGCATAGCGCAAGCGCACGCGAAGCTCGCGCCTCATTCGCCCATTGATCAAGCGTCGCGATTCGTTCATGAACGACAACGAATGCGGAGCGATACGCGAGCGTGCCTCGTCGCGACTCACCCGTGGCGGGCGCTCGAGATGGAATGCATCGGCGATCGCATCGAACCAGTCGCCCATCTTCCACTCGACATCGTCGACGATGTTGTAGGCACGGTTGTGCCTGCCTCGGAAGAGTGCGGCGACGATCGCGCGAGCGAGATCATCGGCTTCGATGTGATTGGTGTAAACGTCGTCCTGGTCGACGAGCACCGGCGTGCGCTGGCGCAAGCGCTCGAGCGGCAAGCGCGTCGCGGCATAGATGCCCGGCACGCGCAGCACCGAAAGCGCGATTCCCTGGCGAGCAGCCCAGGCGCGCAGTCGATCTTCGGCGGCCACGCGTCGCTTCGCTCGCGCACTCGCCGGGCGACGCGGTTGCGTCTCTGCGATGCGCTCACCATTGCAGTCGCCGTAGACCCCCGATGTCGAAATGTAGACAAATCGCCGTGGTATTCTGCCCGCGCCCGACAACGCGGCGATCAGCTTTTGTATACGCGTATCATCGCGGCCGACACTCGGCGGTGGCGCGAAGTGCAACGCGGCGAAAGGTGCTATCGCGATGCGCGCCAACGTGCGAAAGTCGTCGAGGTCGGCGACGATCGGCACGATGCCGTGCTCGCGCAGCTTGGCAATGTCATCGCTTCGTCGCGTCACTCCAATGAGAGCCACGCGACCGCGCAGAAGCCGCGCGGTCCGCAGCGCCACGTCGCCGCAGCCGATCAGTAATACGCGCAGCACCAAGTAATCTGATTAAAAATGCCTCAGGTCATTATAAAGCCGAGTGATCACGTCTTCGCGTGTGCGGACGACGAGACAGTGCTCGAAGCCGCGATGAAGGCGGATCTGATCCTGCCCTATGGTTGCCGTAACGGCGCGTGCGGCACGTGCAAGGGGGAAATTCTCGCCGGCGAAGTCGACTACGGGCCGCACCAGGCGTCGACGCTAACTGATGACGAGAAGCGCATCGGCCTCGCGTTGTTCTGCTGCGCGCGACCGAAGAGCGATCTCACGATCAAGGTACGCGAGGTGCGGCGCGCCGGCGACATTCCAATCAAGCGGCTGCCGGTTCGCATCGAATCGATCACCAAGCCTTCCGGCGATGTTGCGATCGTGCGCTTCAAGCTGCCCGCGAACGAGCGACTGCAATACCTTGCGGGACAGTATGTGGATTTTCTCTTGAAAGATGGTCATCGCCGCAGCTTTTCGCTCGCCACCGCACCGCACGACGATGCGCTGCTCGAGCTCCATATCCGGCACATTCCCGGTGGCTTTTTCACTGATCCTTTATTCACGACTTACAAGGGTCGCGAGATCCTTCGCATCGAAGGACCGCTCGGATCGTTTTACCTGCGCGAAGAGTCCGACAAGCCGATGCTGTTCGTTGCCGGCGGTACGGGCTTCGCGCCGATCAAGGCGATGCTCGAGCACGCGTTCCATCATGAAGTCGGGCGGCCGATGGTTCTGTACTGGGGTGTTCGCTCGCTTGCCGATCTTTATCTCAAAGACCTTCCCGGCGAGTGGCAGCGCCAGCACCCGAATTTCACGTTCATTCCGGTTTTGTCGGAACCGAAATCCGATGATGCATGGCCAGGTCGCACCGGGTTCGTGCATCAGGCGGTCCTCGACGACTTCAAAGACTTGTCGGGCTATCAGGTCTATGCATGCGGCGCGCCTGCGATGATCGATGCAGCGCGTACCTCGTTCACGACGACGCGCGGCCTTCCGGCCGAGGAGTTCTTTGCCGACAGCTTTACCTATGCAGCAGAGGCGGAAGCGCGAATGGCGGCGGGAACGGCGAAAGGTTGATCCCCCGGGCGGGTCCTGATCTGATCTCGGCCGCTCGCTGCCTTCGAGTCAAAAGCGAACTGCAGCGCCGAAATCACGCAGCGCGCGAAGCGCCGAATAGGCGGCGAGCGACGACGTTTTCGCGTTGTCCGCAAGAGGCGCGCCGGTCATTGCGACATCCAGCGACCCGAATGCGCCGCGCGCCACGATGCGATGCTGGTTCTGAGTTACGCCGGGATCGGCGATGAGCGACACGCGCGTGCGATCAAATCCGATTCCCGCCAGCGCAACGGTTGCCGCGACATTCGCGTTTTTCGGGTACAAGCGCGCCGCGTCGCGTGCCGTTCCTTGGAAAAACACGGACGCCGTCTCGAGCTTGGCAAGCTCGATCGAGGCCTCGGCAGGCGTGCCGCGCCAAGCAAGCGGCGGCTTGCGACTCGTGTAGGTGACTTCGTCCAGGCCGCCGAGACGTGCTGACGCGAGCGCGTCGATACCGCCAATCGCACCGGCGATCAAGGTAAGTTGCGCGCCACCTTGACGCGCGGCAGCTTCGAGTCTTTCATGCAGTCCCTCCTCGGCCAGCGCACCGATGGATACCAGCGCGACGTCGATTCCGCGCGATAGCAGCGGCCCGACGATCGACCCCACTGCAGCATGACCCGCACATTCGATCGCGCAGTCGGGTTGATCGACAATCTCGTCGAGACTTCCGATCACGCGCACGGCCGCTCCGAGGCGATCCTGTAGCTCCGCGCATCGCGTCGCGCGCTCGAGCACATGCGTGATGCGAACCGACGCATAGTCGTCACCTCGCGTCAGCACGAGACGCCCGATCGCGCCATAACCAATCAAGAGCGCGCTACGCATCATGCGGTAACCGTGCACACGCAAGCCGAGCCACCAGCTCGCGCTTCAAAACCTTGCCGCTCGGATTGATCGGCAGCTCGTCGACGAATTCGAAACGGCGAGGACGCTTGAACGCCGCCAGGTCGTGGCTGGATTTGCAATAGGCGCTTAGCATTTGCGGGGTAAGCGACGCGTCGCTTCGCACGATGAAAGCAGTGACGATCGCGCCCCACTTCGCGTCCGGCGCGCCGACGACCGCCGCGTCGCGCACGCCAGGACAGCGCTGCAGCACTTCCTCGACCTCGCGCGGATAAATGTTCTCGCCGCCCGACACGATCAAATCGTCGATGCGGCCGTGAAAGTGGAAGAATCCGTCGTCATCCTGGCGCATCAAATCGCCGGTGTAGACCCAGCCGTGCCGAAGCTTCTGCTCGGTCTCGAGCGGATTGTTCCAATACCCCTGCATCGCCTGCGGGCCGCGCACGATCAGCTGACCGATCTCTCCATTGCGCACCGTTTCCTCGGGCATCACATCGCGCGTCGAATCGTTGGTGACGATGCGGCATTGGCTGATCAGCGTCGGCTTCCCGGAGGCGCCCAAGTGCGCGAGCGCATCCTGCGGTCGCAGCAAGAGCGTCAGGCTCGCCTCGGTCATGCCGTAGCCGTTGTAGATGTTCGGACAGAAATCGTCGATGACCTGCTGCATCGTGGATGCCGAGATCGCGGCGCCGCCGGTCGTGATCATGCGCAGGCTCGACATATCGTAGTCACGAAAGCGCGGATGAAACAGCATCTCCTGAATCTGGGTAGGCACGGCGAACAGTGTCGTCACGCGATGCATTTCGATCGTTGCGAGCGTTTTCCCCGCGTCGTAGCGACCTTCGACGACATTGGTTCCACCCACCATCAAATGCGGAATGAAAAACGCCTGCATGCCGCCGACGTGATAAAGCGGCGCGATATGCAATGCGGTATCGGTAGGTTGCAAGCCATACTCCATGACGCAGTTCATCGCGATCGCAATGTCGTTGTCGTGGCTGTGCATCACGCCTTTTGGCCGTCCCGTCGTCCCCGACGTGTAAACAAGCGCTGACAGATGGTCGCCGCGCGGCAACGGTCGCGGCCGCTCGTCGACGACCGCGTTGTCGACAAGCGTATCGAAATGGTGGCTCCCCGGCGGAACGTTCGCGACGTCGTAGGCGCACGAAATCCAGTCGTGCACGCTGCGCAGGCGCTTCTGCACTTCGAGCACGGTCTCGGTAAGCGAGCGACCGTAGACGAGCACACGCGAGCCAGAGTCTTTGAGCACGTGCTCGACTTCGCCGGCGGCGAGACGAAAATTGAGCGGCACCGCGACAGCCCCCAGCATCTGCGTCGCGAAATACGTCGTGACCGAGTTCTCGGATGTCGTCACGTAGAACGCGACGCGATCGCTCGGACGCACGCCAAGATCTGACAGAGCCTGCGCGAAGCGACTCACCCTCTCGTGCCATTCGCGATACGTCCAGCGATCGTTCTCGAAGATCAGCGCCGTGCGATTCGGATAGCGCTCGACCGATTGCGCGAAAATCGTCGCGATATCCATCTGCTACAGATTCGGCTTGATCGATGGTAAATCCGCGCTCGCGATCAAATAGCGTGCGATCTCGCTCGTCCCGCCGACGATCGGCAACGCACGTGCATCGCGATAGATCTGCTCGGCACGGCCGTACTCCTTGGTGATTCCATCGCCGCCGAGAATTTGCACGGTGCGATCGGCGCAAAACGTTGCCGCTTCGGTCGCCACGAGCTTCGCCATCGCCGCCGGCTTTGCAAGCGCCTTGCCAGTTACGCCCGAGTCGTACATTTTCGCCGCGCGGTACGTCAGCAGCTCCGCCGAGTCCAGGCGCGTGCTCATGTCGGCGATCATGTCCCACACGAGTTGCTTGCAGCCGAGCTTCTGTCCGAACACCTCGCGCGTTTGTGCATGCTCAACCGCGATGTCGAAGGCGCTGCGTGCAACACCGAGTCCCGCGCCGCCAAGGATCACGCGCTCGAAGTTGAACATGCCGACCATGATGCGCATGCCGCCGTTCACCTCGCCGAGTAGATGATCAACAGGAACGCGAGCCCCGTCGAAGCGAACTTCGCCGACGACGCAGCCACGTCGGCCCATGAACGTATAGCGACGCGGGAATGACACACCGGGCGTCGTGGCCGGGACGACGAGCGCGCCGAGATTCTTTCCTGCCGGCGCGGACGCATCGCTGACGCCATAGACGATATAGACGTCGGCCACGCCGCCATTGCTGATGTAGCGCTTGAGCCCATCGATCACATACTCGCGGCGTGACGCGTCATAGGTGATGCGCGTTTCGATCGATGACGTATCCGAGCCGCTTCCCGGTTCGGTGACGCAAATCGCGCCCACCGTATGCCCCTCGACGATTCCAGGCAAATAGCGATCGCGCACTTCTGCCGTCGCATGCCGATGCAGCGGATACGCGCAACTCAGCGCAGTGGCGATCGTCGTTTCGAACGCATAGTTGAGGCTGGCGGCTTCCTCGGACAGGATGGTTGCATGCGTGACGCCAGGACGTTCCAGCGGCCCGCGATACAGGTCTGCGAACATGAGCTTCAGATAGCCTGCTTCGCCCAGCGCGCGCGCCACCGCTTTGATCGCGTTCCAATCGTCGTGATCTTCTATTGCCTGGGCACGCGGAGCGAGCTCGCGTGCGAGGATGTCGTGGACTTCAGCGCGAAACTCACGATCGCCATCGGCGAGCAGGAAGTCACGCATCGCGAGCACTTATCGGCGCGAGAAGATCGTCGATCAATCCGCGGAGCACGCTCGACTCGCGCGGCAACGCCTCGACACGATCGATGATCGTTTGTGCCCGCAGGGTTCCCACGACCGGATCGGCCAAATCGTGGTATTTCGCGACAAGCTCTTCGTCATCGAGTGGATTCTCCGGATTCCCACGCGCGCGCGCAGGATCCGAGACGAGCGTACGCGAATCGGCAAGCGTGATCGATACGCGCGCCCAGCGCTCCGCAGGAAAGCGTCGCGAGAATTCCACGTTGTCGCGCAACGTAATGCGGTCGATAAGAGCGCGTCCGCGCGTCTCTTGCAACGCTTCATCAACGACGGTGACGTCGCCGTGAACGAGCGCGCATGCAACGGGCCAGGTCAGACTGTATTGCGCCTCGTCGGTGGTGGCGGGATAACGACACTGCGAGCCGAGATCGATTGCTTCGCGAAAGCTTTCGATTGTCACGTTCACGATGTCGTCGTTGTCGAACTCGTAGCGACGCCGTAACGCGAGCGCGGCCTCGATCGCGGGCTGTGCCCAACGGCAGACGGGGTAGGCCTTGAAGTACTGCTCGTTGATCCGCCAGCGCTCTCCGAGATCGCCGAAAATGTCGTGAGTGTTTTCGATCGTGATCGCAGGTGCGCCGGTGAATCCATCGCGTGCAAGGATCGCGGCGGTCATGCCCACGTGCGCTCCCCATGCAGACCCGTCCTTCAACATTGTCGGATGGTCGCAAACGCGCAGAATCTGGCCGCGCGGCCCCAGATATTCGGCGATACCCAGCGCATGCGAAACGCGCTTTCGGTCGAGCGCAAGATAGCGCGACGCCAACGCGGCGCAACCGAGCGAATTCCATGCACCCGAGCAGTGGAATTCGGCGACGCTCGCGTGCAGTGCTATGCCGGCGCGCGTCGCAATCTCGTAGCCGACGACCAGCGCGGTAAGGAACTCGCGCCCGTCGTAGCGTAACGGCGCCGCATCGATGCCATCGACACAGGCGAGCAGCGCCGGCAGCAACGCCGCGCCCGCGTGCCCCTTGGTGAGCACATGTCCATCATGCGCATCGAACGCGTCGAGCGTCGCCGCTCCCGCGAACGCAGCACCGGCGAGACTCGCGCTGCGACCATCGAACAGCATGCGCGCCTGCGCATCGCGCCCGCACAGTTGGGTCGATGCGTAATGATTCGCGATCGACGCCGCGGTAGTGCGCGAGCCTGCGGCGGCGACTCCGATCAAGTCGAGCAAGCAGCGCTGTGCCTGCACGACGACTTCGGAAGGCATGTCGACATACGCAAGATCCAGAGCGAACGCACTAACGCTGTCGAACACTTGCGGTGAGAGTACGGCATTCACTGACGGGGCAAGCGCGCGATCTCGCGCTCGAGGAGTGGCAGGTTCGCATCGCGCAGCGTCGGCAATTGATAGCGGGCACGACGGACATCGTCGAAATCGAGTTTCGCACGCACCAACTGTTCGCTATTCCCTGCCGCCGCGGCGATTTGGCATCCGAACGGATCAAGGATGCGAGACCCGCCCCAGAACGTGAGCCCGCCCTCACGACCGACGCGGTTCGCCATCATCACCGGTACTCCGTAGGTCAGGGCGTAGAAGCGCAGATTGATGTCCCAACCACCGGGATTGTCAAAGTGATCGCCGACCGCTTCGATCGCCGAGCTGATCGGCGCCAACAGCAGCGTTACGCCTCGCAAAGCGGCCAGATGCACGAGTGCCGGATTCCACATGTCGGCGCATATCAACGTGCTCACACGCCACGCGGCGTCGCAATCGAAGGTTTCGATGCGATCGCCGGCGGCGAAGTGCTTGCCATCCTCGAGCTTGCCGTACGTGGCAAGGTTTATCTTTCGATGAACGAACAAGACTCCGCCATCGCGCACGGCGATTGCAGCGTTGTAGAACTGCGCGGCGGCAGCTTCTTCGATGGCCCCGAATATCGTGCACATGCTGCCGGCAGCGCGCGAGATTGTCTCGACGATCCGGTGCTTGCGATCGATTGCAAGCCGTAACGTGTCGGCGCCGGCGCCGTGGCCGGTGAGCGACAGTTCGGGAAAGAGCAAGACCCCTACACCAGCAGCTCGCGCAGCGTCGATCATCTCCACGTGCTTTCGCACGTTCGCTTCAACGTCGCCGAGGGTCGATTCGATCTGCGCAACCGCGACGTTGAGCGAGCTCATCATCCGCTCCTCCTGATGCGCAGAAAGGAAAAGCCGCGATTCGGCGCGGCTTTTCTCACTTGGTCAAATCGAGAGTCAGATCAAACCTTCCTTTTTGAGGAATGCCTGCGCAACTTCCTCGACGGTTTTCTTTTCCACGTCCACGCTGGCATTGAGCCGCGACATCGTCGCGTCGTCGAGCTTGGCCGACAACGAATTCAGGATGTCGGCAAGCTTCGGATTGGCGTCTAGCACCTGCTTTCTGACCACTGGCGTCATCGCGTAGGCGGGAAAATACCCTTTGTCATCTCTCAACACGACGAAGTTGAATGCAGGCACGCGCCCGTCGGTTGCGAACACGAGCCCCACGTCGACCTGCTTCTCCTTGAGCGCCTGATAGACGAGCCCGGTGTCCATGCGCTTCACGTTGTCGCGCGGAAATTCGAAGCCGTACATCTGCTCGAGCGGCTTCAGGCCATCGGGTCGCGCGTAGAACTCGGCATTGCTGGCGAGGTTGAGCTTCGCGCCGCCCTTGACCTTGCCGGCGAGATCGCTGATGGTGGCGATGCCGAGCTTCTTCGCTTCCTCGGCGTTCATCGCTAGCGAATACGTGTTGTTTGCCTTCGAGGGATTGAGCCACACCAGACCTTTCGCGGCGTCGAGCTCCTTTACCCTCGTGTAGGTATCCGCCGGCGACAACTTGTCGGTGACCTTGTTGTAGGTGATCAGCGACGTGCCGGTGTACTCCCAATAGACGTCGATCTGCCCGCTCTCCTGCGCCTGGCGCAGCACCGCGCTGCCCATACCTGCCTTGACATCGACGTTGAAGCCCTTGGCCTTGAGCAACTGCGCCGTCATCGCCGCCATGATCTGCTGCTCGGTAAAGTTCTTGCCGCCGACGACGATGTTCTGGGCGATAGCTGCCGCAGAACCGATGGCCAGCGAAAGCCCGACCGTCAAAATCGAGAATGCTCGTGTCATCTTCATTACTGCCTCCTTGATTGTGCGAAGCGGGTAACAACAACGTCTTGTCAGCGCAACGGGTTTACACCACGCGGTACGACGTAATAGGAAATAGCTCCCACTGCAAAATCCACCAATACCGCCAATAGCGCGGTCGGAATGGCGCCCGCGAGCATCATGCCGGGGTCGTTCAAGTCGATCCCAGTGAAGATCAATTCACCCAGACCGCCGCCTCCGATCAGAAATGCGAGCGGCGCCGTGCCAACATTGATTGCAAGCGCGGTGCGAATCCCTGCGAACGTGACGAAGAGCGCGTTGGGAAATTCGACGCCGACCAGAATCTGTCGCGAGCGCATTCCCATTCCGGTGGCGGCCTCGACAAGATAGGTTGGCACGCCGAGCATACCCGCATACGTGTTGCGAACGATCGGCAACAGCGACGCCACCCACAGCGCGAAAATCGCCGGCACTGCACCGATGCCGAGAAACGTCATCGCCAAGGCAAGGATCGCGAGCGTGGGAATCGTGCTCCCGATGTTCAACCCCTGCATCATCGACTCGGCCACGCTGCGCATGCTCGGCCGGCTTAGCCACAAACCCAGCGGCACGCCGACGAGAATCGCAAGCCCGCCCGAAATCGCGACGAGCTTCATGTGCTGCTGCGAGAGATAGACGATGTCGGAGCGGTACTTGAGGATCTGATCGAACAGGCCGCTGCGTTGCGCGATCACGCCGAGCGCAAACATCGCGATCAGCGCGACAACGACGAGGGCTCGGCGGGTGAACGCGGCCTGCATCGTGGGCTCTTGCTACGCCAATTTCCTCGAAACGTCGTCCCGATAGGTGTCGCCCAACAGCCGCGTGATGCCGCGCTGGGTGACGATCCCCGCATAAAGTCCGTTCTCGTCGACGCAGGTGAGCCACGGCACGTCGTACATGAACATCATCGACACGGCGGTGCGAAGATCTTCGTCGAGCTTGACGGTTGCCGGTAAACGCGTCCCGAACTCCGCGACATTGCCTTCCTGTCCTTTGCAAACATCACGTGCGACGTAGGCATGCGGCCGGCCCATCGCGTCGAGCACAACCACAAACTCGCTATGCGCATCGTTCATCATCGCCGCGGCGCGATCCAGGCGCTCCTCAGCGAGCACTTTCGGCGCGGCCTTGTCGGTTGCATCCAGCACTTTCACCAGACGCAGTCGCTTCAGCGTGCGGTCGTGTCCGACGAAGTCGGCAATGAAGCCGTTGATCGGGTGCGCGAGGATATTGTCGGGGCTGTCGAACTGCTCGAGCTTGCCCGCGCGAAAGATCGCGATCTTGTCGGCCATCTTGACTGCTTCGTCGATATCGTGGCTGACGAACATCACCGTCTTTTTCAATCGCCGGTGAATCTTCAGGAATTCATCCTGAATCACTTCACGATTGATCGGGTCGATTGCGCCGAACGGCTCGTCCATCAACAGCACCGGCGGATCGGCCGCAAGCGCGCGCGCAACGCCTACGCGCTGCTGCTGTCCGCCCGACAATTCCTTCGGATAACGTTTCAGAAAAATCGCCGGCTCGAGGTTGATTACGGCGAGAAGCTCTGCCGCGCGCTTGCGCGCCTTCTCCATGTCCCAGCCGAGCAGTTTCGGCACGACGCAAATATTCTCTTCGACCGTCATGTTGGGAAAGAGGCCGATCTGCTGGATCACATAACCGATCGTGCGGCGCAGCTCGACCGGGTCGTAAGCGCCGTGGTCCTTGCCGTTGATGAAAATCTTGCCCGATGTAAGCTCGATCAGGCGGTTGACCATCTTCAACGTCGTCGTCTTGCCGCAGCCCGAGGGACCCAGGAGCACGCAGATCTCGCCTTCCGCCACTTCGAAGCTGACGCGGTCGGCCGCGAGTGCCGTACCCGACGGCGTCTCGAACGCCTTGGTCACGTTGTCGAGTCTGATCATGGCGTTTTCCGGGGGTGTCAGGTCGCTCGGGCAAGCTTCGCCGGCGCAAGACGCAAGCCTTTCGGCGTCAGACGATGCTGAACCCAAAGCAAAAAATAGTCGGCGAATATCGCGAGCAGGCTGACCGCGAGTGCGCCAGTGATCAACTGTCGATGATCGGTTTGCGAAATGCCGCGGCTGATGAACGCGCCAAGACCGCCGGCGCCGATGTAAGTGGCGATTGCAGTGATGCCGATGTTGATCACGACGGCAATTCGGACACCCGCCATGATCACTGGCACCGCAATCGGCAACTCGACCTGGCTCAATCGCTGCAACGGCGACATGCCCATGCCGCGTGCCGCCTCACGCAACGCCGGGTCGACATTGTTGATCGCGGTATAGGTGTTGCGAATGATCGGAAGCTGCGAATACAACAGCACAGCGATGACAGCCGGCAGATAGCCGATCCCCTGTCCGATCGTCGACAGTATCGGGATCAGCAGCCCGAACAGCGCGATCGATGGAATCGTCATGATGATCGCGGCGATGTACAGCACGATATCCGCCGCGCGCTTGTTCTGCGTGATCGCAATTCCTATCGGGACGCCGGTGAGGATCGCAAGACCGACAGCGACGCCGACGATCGACACGTGCTGGACCGTGCGCTGGCCGATGGCGCCCAGATTGTTCAGGATGAAATTCAGCGTCTCCATCGCTCCTCCGCGACGGGTCGGTAGTTCTAGTGTGGGGAGTCAGTGATTCGCTGATGAATGCTCGCCACGTTTCGGATGCTTCGCAAACCGGCCGCGTTCGCTTTCAGACGCGACGCCCTTGCGCGGCCAGGTTGGCCACCTGCCGCGCAGGGGCAACAAAGTATGGGAGCGAACTGGCCGGATTTGCACAGCGAATTACTGACTCCCCACGCTAGCATAGTAGACGCTCCCACGTGCAAATGTTCCGGATGCGACACGTGGTGCTCCGGCCAAGACGTGCGAGGCAACCCGGGGCGTCGCGCAAGCGACAGGGCGCGTCGCATCGCGGCGGTTTGCGGCTCGCCGAAGATGCGATAGTCGTCGCACCTCAACTCGATTTCCCGCTCGGATGACGACTTCGAAAACGCCACAGTCCTTGATGCAGCAGCTCGACGCCGGTCCGGTGATTTGCGCGGAAGGTTATGTGTTCGAGCTCGAACGGCGCGGTTATCTGCAGGCGGGCGCATTCGTGCCCGAGGTCGTGCTCGAGCATCCCGAGGCGTTGCAGCAGCTGCATCGCGATTTCGTGCATGCGGGATCGGATGTCGTCGAGGCACTCACCTATTACGCACATCGCGAAAAGCTTCGCGTCATCGGACGCGAAGGCGATCTCGAGCCGATCAACCGGCAGGCCCTCGCGATCGCGAAGGACGTTGCGCGCGAAAGCGGCACATTGCTCGCGGGGAACATTTGCAACACGAACGTCTACGATCCCGCCGACCCGTCGTCGCACCGTGCAGTGCGCGCGATGTTCGAGGAGCAGGTGCTCTGGGCCGTCGATGCCGGCGTCGATTTCATCATCGGCGAAACATTCTCGTACGCCGAGGAGGCGCTCATCGCGCTCGACGTCGTCAAGCAGGCGGGAGAGGCTGCGGTCATCACGCTCGCGATGCACCAGGAGGATGTGACGCGTGAAGGCTGGTCAGTCGTCGACGCGTGCTCGCAGCTCGCCCACAAAGGCGCGGATGTCGTGGGGCTCAACTGCATTCGCGGTCCGGCGACGATGATGCCGCTCCTGAAACAAATCCGCATGCGAGTGAAAACGCACTTGGCCGCGCTGCCGGTTCCGTTTCGCACGCATGCTGGCGAGCCGACGTTCCAGTCGCTACGCGATACGCATTGGCACTACGAGTCGGGAACACGGCCGTTCCCGATCGCGCTCGACCCATTCACCTGCAATCGCTTCGAAATTGCGGAGTTCGGCAAGGAGGCGCTGCAGCTCGGCGTGCACTATCTTGGTGTTTGCTGCGGCGCCGGACCTCATCATATTCGCGCGCTCGCCGAAAGCGTGGGGAAGAAGCCGCCGGCGAGTCGCTACTCGGCCGACATGTCGAAGCACGCGTTCTTGGGATCGCACGAGCGGATCAAGAAAGTGCAAAAGGATTACGCGCACAAATTGTGAACGGGCCAATCGGCTGTCACTGTATTGGACGGACTACGCGAACGCTTTTACGACCATTCGCGCCGCTGCGCAATCCGCTCGTCGATGTCGTAGTAGTCGCCCGCGCTGTCGACGAATATCTGCAGCGTCGTGGCAAGGCCGGTCGGCGCGTCGACCGATCCCGCAGCGATCGAAATTACGTTGCCGCCTTCGCGCTCCCAAAAAAGGCTCGCGCCACATTCGGCGCAAAAGCCTCGGCGCGCGATCGGCGACGAGACATACCAGCGCAGACCGCGCGACTCGACGAGCCGAAACTCGTCGCGCTCGGCCGCGGTGTAGGCGGCTACATGGCCGTGCGTGCGCCGGCACATTTCGCAATGACACAAGACGACATCGCGAAGCTCACCGTCGACTTCATAACGTACCGCCCTGCATAGGCATCCGCCCGTCGCATGGCGTGTAGCACCGCTGCCGTTGCTCATCGTCGCTTTCCTCTATTACCGTTGCTGTTGCGCATTGGTTTTGAAGCCGGCGTCAGCATTGCGATTCGCTCGTGGCTCGGCTTGCGCCCGTATTCGGCCCGATAGCAGCGGCTGAAATGGGACGCCGAGGCAAATCCGCAGGCCACGGCCACGTCGAGTACGGGTTTCGCCGTTTGCAAAAGCATCGTGCGCGCGCGCTCGAGCCGCAATCGCAAATAGTAATGGCTTGGCGAGGTACCAACGTATTTCGCGAACAGCCGCTCCAGTTGCCGCGGCGACAAGCCCGCTTCCTCGGCAATCGCGCCGACCGGTCGTGGGTCTTCGTGCTGCGCTTCCATCATCCCGATCGCCGCGATCAACTTGCTGTTCGCTACGCCGACACGGCTTTGCACGGCCATACGCTGCGGATCATGCGTTTCACGAATGCGCGGATGAATGAACTGCTCGGACACATCGTTGGCAAGCGCCCGTCCGCAGCGATCCGAGATCAGGTGCAGCATCATGTCGAGGCCCGACGTGCCGCCCGAGCACGTGTAGCGATTGCCATCGACGACGAATACATCGGCGGTGACGCGCGCGCGCGGGAAGCGCTCCGCGAAAGCGGCGAGATTTTCCCAGTGCAGCGTGCAACGCCGGCCGTCCAGCAGACCCGCTTGCGCCAGAACATAAGCGCCGAGACTCACGCCGCCGAGCGCCACGCCTTCGCGCGACAATGCGCGTAACCACTTCGCCGTCGCAGCATCGCTTTTGACATCCGTTCCGGCGTACACCAACAGAAGATCGACGCCGGCCTGCTCGCCGCTGGCTTGATGGACGGCGACATCGATGCCGTTACTGGCGCGCACCGGCCCCCCGTCCGACGATACGAGACGCCAGTCAAAGAGACGCTGCCCACTCAGGCGATTCGCCGCTCGCAAAGGCTCGATCGACGATGCGAAGGCCAGCATCGGGAAATCGGGAATCAGAAAAAACCCGACGACGTAGCAGCTCGACGCGACGCGGCGCGTCGCGTCATCGTAAGCGTCCGCGCGCGAAAGAGTCGCTTTGGTGAATGCGATCATCGCCGTTGGTCAGCGCCGCTCGAGCGCCAGCAGCGCGAGCTTCAACGCCGCTGCGAGATGCGCGTTCGCCGCCTCGTGACCGCCAACGCGACCGAGCATCTCGCCGAGCGCTACATGCGTCCGCCATCCATCGTCGAGCGCGAGGCTCGCTTCGTAATACGTCTGCGCCTTGCCCCATAGCTGACTTCGCTCGCACAGGCGTCCGAGCGCGAACAGGAGCATCGCATCGTCGCTGTGTTGCGTCAGCCAACGCTCGGCGATCTGGAGCTGTCGGGTCGCATCGGGCAAGCGACACTCGGCATACAGGAGCACCGCCGCCGGATCCCAATAGTGCTCGATGCTTCGCGCGAGAATGTCGGCGGCATCCGCTTCATTACCTTGCGCCCGCATGCTGCGTGCCGCGGCGACAGCGATGCGCGGCAAGACACGATCGATTTCCGAAAGACGATTCCAGTACGCACGAAGTCCCGCTGAATCGCCAGCGAGCGCGCGCAGCGCTTCGGCGTGCGCCGCCGCACGGACAAGATCGGCTTGTGACTTGTCGTAAACCTTGCGCTTCTCGAGTTGATCGACGATCGCCGGCACCTCGGCGTGCCGTCCCGCTTCGGAAAGCGTGCGCAGCTCGAGCCGCAGCGCTGCGGTATGTGCGCCGGCGTCGCGCTTCAATTCAGCGAGGCGCGCAAGCGCGTCGATTGTGTGCCCACGTTCGAGCGCAACTTCCGCTTCGAGCATCAGTCGAGGAACCGCCAGGCTCGGCGCTTGCGCATCGGGACGAGCGAGCAACGCCGCGGCGCCTTCGAAGTCGCGCGTCTCCAATGCCGCACGCGCTGCAATCAGCGCCGACAGGCCGGAAGAATGCGGAATGGCCAGCGCCTCTTCCGCGCGTTGTCGCGCACGGCCGAAACGTCCCTCGAGAAGACCGATCAACGCAGCGTCCTGCTTCGCGCGCGCCCGCTCGAGATGCTGCGACTTGCGATGCTCACGCACCTCACGCGGAAGCGCCGACAAGCGCGATGCAAAGCGGATCAGCGCATAGCAAAGACCGAACGCGATCAACACAACGACAATGAACGCGTTGAGCGAGAGCTCGAGTCGATAAGGTGGTGCGACGAACAACACGTAGCCGACGTTTATCTTCGCGAAAAGCGCAACGGCAACGGCGATCGCGCCCAGCAGCAGGAACATGAGCAGCGCGCGCATGTCAGTGCTCTGTAAAAGACACTTTACCGATTCGGGCGAGCCGGTATCGGTGGCACGAGGCGTCGCTCTTGCGCCGCTTTGAGCGTTCGCACCGCATCGAGGCTCGCCGCAAGGTCGGGAAGATCGTCGGGAAGTGGCGCTGCGAGCATTTGATCGAGCGTCGCCATCACGCCTTGCACGGGCTTCGTGCGGGTGTCGAAGTACTGGCGCAGCCACTCGCGGGAAGTTCGCACATCCGCCTTGTAGCTCGCTTCCTGCCGCGCCAGGATCGCAATGCGCGCCGAGACGAGCCGCAGTCGCAAATTCTCGCGCAGGAAGTACGCTTCACCGGGCGCGATCAACGGCGCCGCGGGACGCGCGCTCGTTTCGAGGCGCACCAGCGAACGCAACTCGTCGACGATGTCATCGACAAGGCGTCGCCAGGCTGGCTCGTTCTGATCCAAAGGCGTGGGCTTTGGCGCAGGCAGGCGCTCGTCGCGAGCAAGCGGCAGCGTGTCGACCAGCGAGACGCTTTGATCGAGCTTTTGCGCGATCCCGCCGACGTCTATGAACGGCAGCGCCCGCAGGCGATCGACGTCGCGCGCGAGAGTTCGACGCAAAGGGCCGAGCACAGGTCGGTCGATGCGCGCCAGCTTCGCATCGGCAAGCTGCAGCCCCGCAAGCGCTGCAGACACGTTGCCGGCGAGCGCGAGCTGCTGATTCGCGATCAACAGAATCTGTTCCACTTCGTTCAACGCCAGGTCGTCGCGCGACGGCGCCAGCTCTCGATACAGCGCCTCGAGCGCCGCTTGCTGCGATTGCGATTCCGCGAGACGCGTCTCGAGCAACGCGAGCTTCGCCTGCGCGTCGCGAAGCTCGGCCGCGATGCGTGCTTCGCGATCCTTCGCCTGGGTCTGAACTGATTCGCCGAGCGTCAACCTGCGCGCGGTCTCCTCGCGCAGTGCGGCATTGTTCCGCTGCGCATCGAGCCAGGCGAAAAAGCCGAGCGCAATCAGGACGAGCAGGACACCGGCGAACGTGCGATGGGACACCCACGTGCGCTCGGATGGGGGAGCAGCCGCCGGCGATGGAGGTTCGACACTCATCGATAGCTTCGATGCGCTGATTCTAGCAAGGCAGTTCGCTGCGAGCGGCTTCCGTCGGGCGCCGCGCTTGCTAGAATCCGCAGGATGCCGCGCGAGAAACAACAGAGCGCTACTTCGAAAAGTCCGTGAACGGACTTACGCTGCTTGCGCTGATCGTCCTCGCGATCGGGCTGGTTGTCGCCTATCGCGCAGGGGCACGCAACACTCGGCGCCAGTCGCGCGTCGATTACCCGGCCGATGCTTCCGCCACGCCCGTACAAATCGAGCAGGAAGTCGCATCGGCCCCCACCGCGAGCGATCGCGAGCACGCGCACGAAGATTCGAGCGCAGCCGAGCGCTATCGCATCATCCTGAGCTACGAAGCCGAGGCGAATCAGCTTCGGCACGCGCTGTCCGCACAGCGAGAGCACTACGACTCGGCTCTACTGGACGCGCACTCGCAAACGGCGCGCTATCGCCAACTCGTCATCGACACCGAAGACAACGCGCCACCGCCGCTGCTCGACAGTCCCACGGCGCCGGACGATTTGAAGCTCATCGTCGGCATCGGGCCAGTGCTCGAGCGCATGCTGCAGCAACTTGGCGTGTCGAGCTATCGGCAAATCGCACGCTGGAGCGAGCGCGACGTTGATGCATTCGATGCGCGCTTGCCCGAGTTTCCGGGCCGCATACGGCGCGACGATTGGGTGACGCAAGCGCGCGAGCTGCATCAATCGAAATTCGGCAGCAGCGCGTTGCCCAAGGACCGCAGTTGACGCAGCCATCGCAGGCCGGCCTCGCCCGGTCGCTGTTGCCGATTGCAGTGTTGACGCTGGTGTGGGGCGCGAACTGGCCGATCCTGAAACTCGGCGTCACCGAAATGGCGCCGCTGACGTTTCGCGCGTACACGCTGCCGTTCGCCGGCCTCGGCCTCCTTGCGATCGCACGCTTCGGCGGCGAGAGCATTCGCGTGCCGCGCGCGCTGTGGCCGACCGTGTTGATCCTTGCTTTGTTCAACATCACCGGTTGGAACGGCCTCATCTTGTTTGGCATTCAGCAAATGCCCGCGGGCCGAAGCGCAATCCTCGCCTACACGATGCCGGTGTGGGCGACGATCGTCTCGCTCTTCGTGTTGCACGAGCCACTATCGCGCCGCAAGGCGATCGGTCTTGCGCTTGGCATGGCGGGAATGCTCGTGCTCGTCATCGACGACCTGCAAGAAATCAGCGGAAGTCCTTTTGGTGTGCTGATGATCCTCGGCGCCGCGGTCGTATGGGCGATCGGCACCGTGCTGCTGCGCAAACTGAAGCCCGCGATTCCACCGAACACACTCGCCGGCTGGATGATGATCAGCGGCTGGGTGCCTTTGGCGATCGCAGCGCCGATGTTCGATCCGCAGTGGCTGTCGCACATTCCCACGCTGTCGCCGCTCGCGTGGTTCGCGATCATTTACAACATTCTGTTTGCTGGAACCATCGCGCACTGGGCGTGGTTCACGCTGGCGCGCACGCTGCCCGTCGCAGTGTCTTCGCTTTCATCGTTGCCGGTGCCCGTCGTCGGTGTCTTCGCAGGCATCATCGTGCTAGGCGAGCGGCCCGGTCCCGCGGAATGGATTGCGCTGGTGCTGGTCGTGTGTTCGCTTGTGGCGGTGTTGTGGCCAGGGGCCGCGGCGAAGGCGCCGCCGGTGACCGCTCCGATCGCTCCTGACGATTAGTCTCTAAGCCAATTCCGGAATCAGTGTCAGCGTCTTGTGCTGGCCGAACCACGCATCGAGATTCGCTTTGCACAAGTCGCCCATTGCCTGACGCGTCTCGCGCGTAGCGCTGCCGACATGCGGAAGAAGCACGACGTTCTCCATCGACATGAGCGGCGTCGGAATGTTCGGTTCGTCGGCGAATACATCGAGGCCAGCGGCCTTGATCGTGCCGTTTTGCAATGCGGTCACGAGCGCCGCCTCGTCGATGATCGAGCCACGCGCGATGTTGACGATCGTTCCTTTCTTGCCGAGCGCTGCGAGCACGTCGGCGTTGACGAGGTTCCTCGTTGCGGGTCCGCCCGGACACGCGACGACGAGGAAGTCGCTTTCGTGCGCGAGTGACACAAGGTCGTGAACGAAGCGCCACGGCATATCGGCTTGCGGCTTGCGCCCGGTGTAGGCGACATTCATTCCCATTGCGGCGAGACGCTGCGCGATCGCCTTGCCGATGCGGCCGAGCCCGAGAATGCCGACGGTTCTGCCGCCGAGCTTGGTCGTGAGCTCCGGGCCTTCCTTCGACCAACGACCCGCGCGCGCGAATCGCTCGAGTCGTGCGAAGCCGCGCGAAGTCATCAGCACGAGACCGACGGCAACATCGGCGACATCGTCAGTCAAAACGTCGGGTGTGTTGGTGACTTTCAATCCGCGCTGACGGCAATAGTCGACAGGAACTCCGTCGTAGCCCACGCCGAACACCGAAATGATCTCGAGACTAGGCAGCGCGTCGAGCAGCGAGGTCGGCGTCACCGTTCCTCCACCCTGCACGAGACCCTTGACGCGCGCGCCGTCACGCGCCAGCAATGTCGATTTGTCGTTCGACGCGTGATAGTCGACGCAGGTGTAGTCGCGCTTCAGCGGGTCGTAGAGAAACGGCGGGAGCGGGGCGGTGACGATGATGTCGGTCATCAGTGATCGGGTTTAGGATCGAGGATCGAGGGGCGAAGCGTGCGCGACCATTCTAGCAATCCGGCGAGGAGACCAGCGTCGGCGCCGGCGGTTTCGATGGGCGTGAAACCCAGCGACTTCGCGTACGCGACAATGCGCGGATGCGGGACGAACAAGGGTATTCGTGTCAAGAGCATTCGTCCCTCGTCGCCGACGACATGCGCCAGATTGTCGAGACCTTCGCTCGACGTGATCGTGACGGCGTGCACGCGACCCTCACGCATCGATTCCAGCAATCCGTCCGCGCTCGCTTGTGGACGAGCGC
Source organism: Casimicrobiaceae bacterium (assembly GCA_035536295.1). Taxonomy (GTDB): domain Bacteria; phylum Pseudomonadota; class Gammaproteobacteria; order Burkholderiales; family Casimicrobiaceae; genus VBCG01. The sequence continues at coordinate 21,091 of DATLOI010000154.1, read as the reverse complement.
GGCGATAGCAGATCACGTCATCGACGCTTGCACCGCGCTTCCGCAATGCAGCCGCAATGAGATCGCGGCCGTACTCCCCTTTGAAAATGATCGCTCGCTTACCCGCGACGTTCGCGAGCGCCGTAAGCTCGAGCAGTCCTTCGCTGTCGAAGCGCGTCGTGGGCGTAACGACATTGACGATGCCGCAACCAATCAAGGCATCGGCGGTGCCAGGACCGGGTGCAAGAGCGAGTAAATGCGCCGGCCAACGCGCCGGATCAGGCGCTCCGTATTCGACCGCATTCGCGGAAACGAAAACCGCAAAGTCGTAGCGATCGAGATTTGCGTGGGCGCGATCGAGCGCCGAGCGATCCGATGGCGGCAAAATCACAATGGCAGGAAACGCGATCGGCGTTGCTCCGAGCGATGCGAGTCGCTGCACGAGCGCGGTCGACTGGCGCGCGGGCCGCGTGACGACGATTCCCAAACCTTGCAGCGGTCCACGCTGCGCAGCTTTGGCGTCGAGCGCATGCATGTGATTGTCAGTCGGTCGGAATGAGCCGCGCCGCGCCGCGCGTCAATAGGTCGCCTGCGAGCAACGTCCCCAATGTATCGGCGGCGTCAGCGTCTGCGAGCTCCGCCTCGCGCTCGCCGCGCAGCACGTCGCTGCCATCGGGACTGGCGATCAAACCACGCAGCCACAGCGTACCTTCCTGCCACGTCGCGTACGCTGCCAGAGGCGTTCGGCAACTTCCCGAAAGCGCTCGCGAGAACGCCCGCTCGGCGGTGACCGCGATCGCCGTCGCCGTGTCGTTCAATGGCGCGAGCGCTGCGATGATATCGGCGCGATCGGCGCGGCACTCGAGCGCAAGCGCTCCCTGGCCCGGCGCGGGAATGCTGTCGGTCGGATCGATGAGATCGCGGACACGATCGGAAAAGCCGAGGCGCTTCAAGCCTGCCGCCGCGAGAATGATCGCGTCGTAGCGTCCTTCGTCGAGCTTTCGCAAGCGCGTGTTGACGTTGCCGCGCAACGATTGCACGACGAGCGTTGGATAGCGCTCGCGCAATTGCGCTTCGCGGCGAAGGCTCGACGTTCCGACGACGGATCCCGGAGGCAAGTCGGCCAATGATGCGTACCGATTCGACACGAAGGCGTCACGCGCATCCTCGCGGGCGCAAATCGCCGCGAGAACGAAGCCTTCCGGCATGTCCATCGGAACGTCCTTGAGCGAGTGCACTGCGAGATCGGCGCGGCCTTCGCTCATCGCGACTTCGAGCTCCTTGATGAAAAGACCCTTGCCGCCGATCGCGGCGAGCGGTCGATCGAGGATCTGATCTCCTTGGGTCGTAAGGCCGAGAAGGTCGATCGCCGCACGCGGATGCAGCGATTGCAATTGCGTCTGGACGTGCCGCGCCTGCCACAGTGCAAGCGGAGATTCACGAGTTGCGATCACGAGGCGGCGCGGTGGGTGCGCTGGCATTATCGGGCTGGCTCTGGCGGTTGCGAAGGACAATGTAGCGCTGAACGCACGCCACAGCTGATCGGGTCCTAATATACGTGGCGCGAAGGAGATCGCATGCGGATCGTCATCACCGGCGGCAGCGGCTTTCTGGGTCAGCGACTGGCGCGCGCTATTCTTAGTCGAGGTTCAATGACCGATGGGCGAGGCGATCGTCGCGAAGTGCGCGAGATCGTGCTCGTCGATGTCGTCGAGCCGCGACCGGTCGCCGACGATCGCATAAGCTCGCTCATTGGCGATCTTGCCAGCGACACGTTGATAGCGCGCGCATTCGAGCGACCGGTCGACAGCGCATTTCATCTTGCCGCTGTCGTCAGTGGCGAGGCCGAGCAGGATTTCGACAAGGGCTGGCGCGTCAACGTCGACGGCACCAGACATTGGCTGGAAGCCTGCCGCAGCGCCGGCAACGTCCCGAAGTTCGTTTTTACCAGCTCGGCCGCGGTGTTCGGCGGCGAGCTTCCGCCGGTACTTCCTGATTCGCAGCAAGTGACGCCGCAATCGTCGTACGGTGCACAAAAGGCTGCCGGGGAACTGTATGTACACGATTACACGCGCAAGGGTTTTGTCGATGGACGCAGCCTGCGGTTGCCAACGGTATCGGTGCGACCAGGGAAGCCCAACAAGGCCGCGTCGTCGTTTGCCAGCGGAATCATTCGCGAACCTTTGAACGGCGTTGCTGCGGTATGTCCGGTGCCGCTCGCAACGGTGATGTCGCTGATTTCGCCGCGATACGTTATTGAAAACCTGATCGCCGGCCACGAAGCGCCGGCAGCGGCGTTTGGCCCGGTTCGGACCATCAACGTGCCCTGCATCTCGTTGGCGGTAAGTGAGATGCTGCAAGCACTCCGACGCGTTGCTGGCAGTGAGGTTGCGGATCGCGTCACCTGCACGGTCGATCCGGCAATCGATCGCATCGTTCGCACCTGGCCGCGCGACTTCGAGGCAGTGCTCGGCCGCCAGCTCGGCATGCGCGCCGATGCCGACTTCGATGCGGTGATTCGCCAATACATCGACGACGAGATGTCGCCGAAGCGATGAGCTCGCCGACGATTCTCGCCTGGACTCAGGTCATCGCGCGCAATATTGTGCCGCTGGCGGGAATTCTTTTTCTTGGCTGGAGCGCGCAGAACATACTCATCCTGTATTTCGTCGATACGCTGCTCTCGTTCGCCGTGCTTTTCGCCGGCGTTGTGCGTAACTTCGCACCACCGGTCACCGACGATGGATGGGCGGCTCGCGCGAACGGCGAGGTCGGCATGGTCAGCGCCGGCGTCTTCCTCGCGCTCGTCATGGCCATTCCCCTCGGCGTGCCGCTCATATTCATGCTCGGCGGTCGCGTCGATTGGAACGCGCTGTTCGATCCGACCTTCACCGCTGCAATCGTGTGGCAGCTCATTGCCGCGTTCTGGTCTTACCTCGGCCTGTATCGCGCGTTGCAACACGCGAGCATCGAGCAACTTCGCTTGAAGCGGCGCTTCTCGCTCGTGTTTCTGCGCTGGATCGCCTTGTTGATGGTCGCGATGTCGCCGCTCGGGGTAATACTCGGCGGCTCGGCGATTCTATTTGTTGCACTCTATATCGCCGTTACGATCTTCGCCGAGATCGCGCCCGATCGATTTCTCCACCTGATGCCGGGCAGCGCGGAAGATGCCGAGCCATTGAACGAAAGGGTGCTTGCGGCAGCGCACCCGAATGGCAAAGCGGGCGGACCCCGTTTTCGAGCCAGGCGTCGCGAGCGTCGCCGCCGCTGATCGTCTTCGAATCCCGCATGCCGCACATCTCGCTTGTCGTTCCCGCGTACAACGAAGAACGTTATTTACCTGCGCTGCTCTCGAGCATCGAGGTTGCGAAGATTCGTTATGCGAAACGCAACGATGCGATCGAGATCGTCATTGCCGATAACGCTTCGAGCGATGCCACCGCCTCGATTGCGCGCGATGCGGGGTGTCACGTCGTCGTGGAATCGCAGCGCTCGATTGCTGCCGCTCGCAACGCCGGCGCGCGAGCGGCCACCGGCACAATCATTGCGTTCGTCGACGCCGATTCCCGCATTCATCCCGACACGTTCGCGGCGATCGATCGCACGCTAAAGGACGACGTCATCGTGGGCGTCACCGGGGTTCGTGTCAGTCGAATGTCGCCGGGGATCTTCGCCACAACGCTCGTCATCGACACGATCTCGCATTTGAATCGCGTCGGCACCGGTGTCGTGTTCTGCCGTCGTGCGGACTGGGAAGCTGTCGGCGGTTACGATCGAAATCGGCGCTACGCCGAAGACTTTCACTTTCTCGTCGCGTTGAAGCGTCTGGGTCGCACGCGCGGTCAGCAACTCGCTTTTGCGCGCAACGTTCCCGCAGTCACCTCAGCACGCAAGTTCGACCGCCATGGCGACTGGCACATCTTCACGACGCTGGCAAAAAGCCTCGGCTGGCTCGTCGCCGATCGACCGGCGTTCGATCGCTTCGTGCAGCGCTACTGGTACGAGGATCGCTAGCTGGATTTTCACGCGGTGACGACATCCGACTCGACGGTCGCGAGCGCGTCGAGCAACAATGACGCGTCGGCGTGCTTCAAGCGCGCGCTATCGGAAAGCATCTGACGGAAGCGTCGGCCGCCGCTTTGGCCGTGATACAGCCCGAGCACGTGCCGCACGATCGCGCGTAACGGTGTGCCTTCGCGCAATCGTGCTTCCGTATAAGGCACGAGATCGCGAACGACCTCGGCTCTCGATCGCACGGTCGACACGCCGCCGAACAACTTCCAGTCGACCGACGCGAGCAGGTAAGGATCATGATATGCAGCGCGACCCAACATGACGCCGGCAACACCTTCGAGCCCGCGCTCGATCGCGGTCCAGTCGGCGATGCCTCCGTTCTGCACGAACACGAGCCCCGGAAAGTCTCTCGCGAGCTTTCGTACGACATCGTGACGAAGCGGCGGGATCTCGCGATTTTCCTTGGGCGACAAGCCTTTCAACACCGCATTGCGCGCGTGCACGATGAACACTTCGCATCCCGCTCGCGCGACCGTGCCGACGAAGTCGCGGACGAATGAGTAATCCTCGACGCGATCGAGTCCGATGCGATGCTTGACTGTCACCGGGACCTCCACCGCATCGCGCATCGCCTTGATGCAATCGGCGACAAGGGCGGGCTCGGCCATCAGGCACGCGCCGAAGCTTCCAGTCTGCACGCGCTCGGACGGGCAGCCGCAGTTGAGATTGATCTCGTCGTAGCCCCATTTCGCGCCGAGCTTCGCGGCGTGCGCGAGCAGCGCAAGGTCACTACCACCGAGCTGCAACGCAATCGGATGCTCGGCGATGTGGAAGTCGAGATGCCGAGGGACATCACCGTGCATCAGCGCCGGCGCTGTGATCATCTCCGTGTAAAGCCGCGCGTGACGCGAGATGAGGCGCAGGAAATACCGACAGTGACGATCGGTCCAGTCCATCATCGGGGCCACGCAAAATCGATGCGTTAAGTGATTCATTTGCTAACGTTTCTTGCGTTCAGTCGGTCCAATGGATTGTTGGATCGATTCGTTTCTCATGCTACATGCTGCGCTTGGCTTCGCCGTGCCGCCGCCTGCTCTCGAGCGGGCGTCCGAGGCTGCCGGTGCACACGTAGCGCTCACAACCAGTGGCTGTGATATGATGCGTTGGTGCGAACACACCAGCATCGCAGGAGCCCGTAATGGCGAGATTAACGATTACATTGAGCGACGAGAGGCACACGGCGTTACGGGAAGCCGCCGCCAAGCGCCGGAAAACCATCGGCCAGCTGATCGAAGAGAGCTTGGAGTTCTACGGAATCAAGACGACCCGTAGCGCTGAGCAGCTCGTGGCGAAGGCACGTGCTCGGGCGTCGCTCGGCGAAGCCGATGCGGTGCGCGTCGCCGTGGCCGAAACTCGCGCCGCACGGCGCAGATGAGGTATGTCGCTGCGGTCGTCGACACCAATGTCGTTGTCGCCGGCCTGCTGACAAGCGATCCGAATTCACCCACGGCAAAAGTCCTTGACGGAATGTGCCGTGGCGCATTTCCCTTCCTCCTATCCGCGGCGTTGCTAGCGGAGTACCGGGAAGTGCTACTGCGCACAAAGATTCGGTCGCTGCACGGTTTGAACGAGCGCGAAATTGATTCACTGCTCACCGTGCTCGCTGCGAATGGAATCGTGCGTGAGCCGGAGACTCGGCCTGGCGCACCGGATATCAATGATGAACACGTCTGGTCGTTGATTCAAAGCAGAGAGGGCTGCGTCCTCGTGACCGGTGACCAGGCATTGATCGAAACCCCTGCGCCTCGATCAGCGGTTCTTTCGCCCAGGCAGTTCATCCGGTCCTTATCCCAGTAGGTTCGGCGCTCGGGACTTGCCTCAGCCTAGAATCGGGCTGCCCGTCACCAGGCGATCCTTGACAGTGCGTCGCCTTCGCCCCATCATGCCCCGCGACTGGAGGACGATATGGCGAAGCGGCCGAAAGACGACACCGTGTCCCAAATCCTCGCAGCGGCGCGCAAGGATCCCCAGTTCCTTCACGACTTGGTCTTCAGCCCGAAAAAGGCGATCAGCAAGGCGCCCTTCCTGGACAAGGCCACGAAGACAAGGTTGCTGAAGGGCCGGTCCGCGGCCCTCGTCGGCGGCATCCTAGGCAGGTTCGGCGATTGCGGGAACAGCGACACCTGCAGCGGTTCGACGTGCAACGGCACTTGCGGCTCCGACACCTGCAGCGGGGTGACGTGTGGCGGCGGCAGCTGTGACCGCACGTGCGAGAACAGCTGCGACGACACGATCTCCCCACCGTCGTTGGGCGCCTTGGGGCTCGAGCTTGATCGCGTGAAGTGGACGTTTAACGCCACGGCGGTGAAGAGACGCGTCGGGCAGTCCCGGCGCTGACGAACTGACGCTGTCGAGCCGGTCTCTGTGCGCCGGCGGGCCACGAACTATTTGGAGATCCTGCGGCGCCGGCAGCTTGCCGTGCGCGTGCACGATCCGTGGGTCTCCGTCGGCAGCCCGCGCCGTCGGCAAGGCTGGAAGCTGCATCTTTCAACGGTGGTGAGCGAGGCGCCGCAGCTCTTGCGCGCCGTCTTGCCTGTGCTGGAAGAGGCGGGCGTCGATTTCAAACTAGTCATTGACTCCGATCGCCTCGTTCGGCTGAACGAGGGAACCCTAGGCGAGACGCAGGTGGGGAAGTTCGCCACCGTGTATCCGCGCTCGGACGCCGCGGCGCGAACGCTCGCGCGGCGTCTCGTCGAGTGCACGCGCGGCTTTCACGGCCCGGTAGTCGCGACTGACTTGCGATTGGGCGATGTCGTCTACGCCCGCTACGGAGCATTCAATCCGATGGTGGTCCGCGACCGGCTGGGCAGCTGGCGCGCGCACATTCGCGACCTCGCCGGCGAGGTGCGGCCTGACGACTACGCCGTGCCATTTACGATGCCGCGCGGTGCACGACATCCCTTCGCGAGACTTCTATCGCAATCAACATTGCCGGCCCGAACTCGCGATCCCGGCAGTGGGATGGCGGCGATCGGACCTGGTTACCTCATTCTCGAGATCATCCGGGCTCATTCGAAGGGATCGGTCTACCGCGGCCTCGACCTGCGCGACGCTCGGTCGATGTCGATCTGCGTGCTCAAGCAAGGCCGGCCATGGCTCCTTAGCGACTTCGAAGGTCGCGACATTCGCACGCGGCTGCGTCACCAGGTGCAAATCCACGCCGATCTCGAGGGCCGTGCGCCCGTGCCGCGGGCTGGTGCGTACTTCGAGGTCAACGGCCACGGTTTCGTTCCTTTCGAATTCATCCCAGGGCGCACGCTGTCGGCGGAGATCGTTGACGCGCTGCGCGGGCGGCCGTGGTGGCTTGTGGAGCGTTCGCGCCGGAGACGCCTGCTGAAGTGCCTACTCGGCGTGGTCGACGCGGTGGGCAAGATGCACGACGCGGGCTACGTTCACCGCGATCTCAATGCGATGAACCTCATGGTGAGCGACGATGGCCTCGTGCGCCTGATCGACCTCGAGATCGCGCATCGCCTGGACGATCGCTCCGTGCCCTTCGACGCGGGCACGCCGGGCTTCGTCTCGCCGCAACAGCGGGCGCGACATCGGCCCGCAGTGTCGGACGACGTGCACGCCTTCGGCGCCCTGCTGGTCATGACAATCACCGGGCTCGACCCGCTACGCGCGCAGTTTGCGGCGCCGGCGCACCGCGCCCGGCAATGGTCGACATTTACCGGCGACGTCGATGCGCCGCTCGCGGCCCTCGCGGCTCGCTGCCTCGATGCCGGCGCTTCGAGGCGTCCGGCACTGCGCGAGATCCGGGCGATCCTGTTGGAACGCCTCGACGCCTTGTCGCCACGCCTCGACGCGTTGCCACCACGCCGCGCGGTCATGTCGCCACGCCTAGACCGTGTACGTTCGATCGCTCCACGCGCGCGCGATCGCGCCGTCGACGAGGCCCTCCGTGGGCTCCTGGACCAAGTACCGGCGAGCGCCGACGGTCTTTGGCTCTCTCGCTCGTTTGAGAGCGATCATGGCCTTCGCGATGGCGCTGGCGGCCGCTTCGAGCTGCGCCGCAGCACCAACCGCGGCGTTGCCGGTGTCCTCTACATACTAGGTCGGCTCGCTCGGTTCGGGCATCGAACTCCTGCAGCCACGGCGCGTGCGCGCCGTGCCGCTGCTTGGCTGCTCTTCGGCCCTGTTACACCTGACTCAGGAATGCCAGGCCTGCACTTTGGCGAGGCAGGCGTCTCCGTCGCGCTCGCCGAAGCCGTCGCTGGCGGCATCGTCGCCCGAAGCCCCGAGGTCTCGGCCTTCGTCGTCCGCGCCCTCCGCGGCGACCTCGACTGGCCCGACATCACGCACGGCGCAGCCGGCCAGGGCTTGGCGGCACTCCTCTGCGCGGACCGTCTCAACGATGAGCGGATCGCCACGCTCGCTGCGCCCTGTGCCGCATTTCTCGTGGAGACCCAGGCCCGCTCCGGCGCCTGGTCATGGCCTTCGTCCGCGCGTCCGCTGCCAAGAGGAACGTGGACTGGCTTCGCCCACGGCGTCGCCGGCATCGCCTACTTCCTCGCCGAATACGCGCGCCGTCACAACGACCGCGCCGCCGACCGCGCCTGGCGTAGCGCCGTCCACTGGCTGCTCCGCCACGCGACGCGCACGCACCGCACGATCTTCTGGCCAAATCGCACGGGCGCGCCGGACCGCTGGTCCTGGTGGTGCCATGGCTCGACGGGCATTTCGCTCCTTTTCCTTCGGCTGTTCGAATGGACCCAAGAACCCCGCTTCGCCGACGCCGCGCGACGAGCCCTCAACGTCCACCCGCGCGCCCTCGTCGCCGAAAACCTCTCCCAGTGCCATGGTCTTGCCGGCGTCGGCGAAGCCTACCTCGAGGCCGCGCGGGTCCTCGACGATCGTCGCTGGCTCGAGCGGGCCCAGCACGTCCGCAGCGTGCTCTGGAACCTGCGCCGCGCGCATCGGCGATCCGCAACATGGCTGGTTGAAAGCATCGACGCCCCAACCGCCGACCTCATGGTTGGCGCCGGCGGAGTGGTCCATTTCCTCCTGCGCTCCTCGCAACCCAGCGCGGCGATGGGAACGCCGCTTTTGCTTGATCCGATCGCTTGACCCCCGGGTGTGCTCAAGGCGAAGCGATCCCGGAGCAATCTAAGTCGTAAGCTATTCCGGAACGTTCTGAAACCTCGGCTGGTTGCGTGGCCGCGCATCGGCAGCGATCGGCGACGCCGCCGATAGATGCTAGATGCATAACGGTGGCGTAATGCCGCGGCTGCCGCTCGCGATGTCCGCCATCTAGCTATACAGAGTCAAACCCCTAATGGTCGCTTTGACCGCATGGCGGCCTGGCGTTGGTGCGAGAAGAGCAATCCGAAAGCCGCCGACCCGACGCGCACCGAGCGTCGCATAAACGTCGGCCCGCGCCCCGGCGGTGCAAATAAGCCGTTGCGGGCGCGCACGATGCACCACATCAAAGCGTCAGTACCTCTTTTTGATTGCCGGTCCCCGTCGGTTTTCCCGGGACTCGAACTTGCTAAACTGTCCGTCACGTTCACCTCGAGGTTACGTCGATGAACACTCTCAAGCGCTTCGCCGCCGTTTGCTCTATCGCACTCGCGCTTTCCGCACCCGTAGGCGCACAGAGCGTTCTCCGGATCGGCATGACCGCGGCCGATGTCCCCGCAACCACGAGCCAGCCCGACTCGGGCTTCGAAGGCAACCGCTTCACCGGCATCACGCTCTTCGATGGCCTGACGCAGTGGGACCTCTCGTCAGCAGACAAGCCGTCAGTGATCATTCCGGGTCTCGCCGAGAGCTGGACGATCGATCCGAAGGACAAGACCAAGTGGATCTTCAAGCTGCGCAAGGGCGCGAAGTTTCACGATGGCTCGGACGTGAACGCCGACGCAGTCGTGTTCAATTTCGAGAAGGTTCTGAAGAAGGACGCGGCCCATTACGATGCCAAGCTGGTTGCGCAGACGACGCCGCGCATGCCGACGGTCACCGGAGCGCGCAAGATCGACGATCTCACGGTCGAGGTGCAGACCAGCGAGCCCGATTCATTCGTGCCGATCAACGTGAGCAACCTGTTCATCGCCAGCCCCACGGCGTGGGAGAAGACCAAGAGCTGGACTGAATTCGCCAAGTCGCCGGTGGGGAGCGGGCCGTGGAAATTCGTGCGCCTCGTGCCGCGCGAGCGGCTGGAGCTCGAGAAATTCACCGGCTACTGGGATACGAAGCGGGTACCGAAAACCGATCGCCTGGTCCTCATTCCCATGCCGGATGCGAGCACGCGCGTAAACGCGCTCCTCTCCGGCCAGCTCGACTGGATCGAGGCGGCGCCACCGGACGCCGTCGCACAACTCAAGAGTCGCGGCTTCGAGGTCACCTCGAACCCGTATCCGCACACCTGGCCGTGGCAGCTATCACTCGTCCCGGGGCATCCCACCGCAGACTTGAAGGTTCGGCAAGCGATGAACCTTGCAATCGACCGGGACGCGATCGTCAAGCTGCTCGGCGGCTATGCAGCGCCCGCGAAGGGCGCGGTGCCGCCCGGACACCCGTGGTGGGGCAACCCGAAGTTCGACATCAAGTACGACCCGGCGCAGGCGAAAAAGCTGTTGGCGGAAGCGGGTTACAGCACGTCGAAGCCGGTGAAGATCAAGGTGCAGATCTCGCAATCGGGTTCGGGACAGATGCTGCCGTTGCCGATGAACGAGCTGATTCAGCAACAACTGAAGGAGGTCGGCATCGAGGTCGAGTTCGATGTGCTGGTGTGGGAGACATTGTTCAACAACTGGCGCTTGGGCTCCAAGGATCCGAAGTCGAACGGCGCCCACGCGATCAATGTGTCTTTCGCCACGCAGGATCCGTTCTTCGCTTTCGCGCGCTTCTACGACAGTCGCATGGTGGCGCCGCGGTCCGTCAATTGGGGTTGGATCCAGGATCCGAAGTTCGATCAGCTCGTCGCCGATGCGCGGGGCGCGTTCGATGGCAAGGAGCGCGATGCAGCGCTTGGTCGCCTGCACGCCTACGCAGTCGAACAGGTGCCGTTTCTGTTCGTGGTCCACGACACCGGGCCGCGCGCGATCAGCAAGCGCGTAACCGGTTTCGTGCAGGCGAAAAACTGGTTCCAGGACCTGACGCCGATCGTGATGAAGTAAGCGTGCAACCGAATCGCCGCGCCCGGTTCGACGGCGGGTGCTAAGCGGTGCAAGCGTCGCCGATGCTCGCCTATCTGATCCGTCGGCTCTTCTACGTTATCCCGATCGCGCTCGCAGTGAGCGCGGTCTGTTTTTCGCTCGTCTACCTGGGCCCGGTCGATCCGCTGAAGGCCGTCCTGCCCCCCGATGCATCGCTGGAGCTGATCGAGCAACTCAAGGCCGATTACGGTTTCGACAAGCCGGTTCCGGTGCAATTCATGAAATGGGTCGCGCGCGCGGCGCAGGGAGACCTCGGGACCTCGATCGCCACGGGTCGCTCGGTCAACAGCGAGCTCGTCCGCGCGATCGGCAACACGTTCATCCTCGCGCTCTTCTCGTGCTCGTTCGGCTTCACGCTCGGCCTTGCGCTGGGGTTCGTCGCCGGTTACTTCAATGGCACGTGGATCGACAAGGTGGTGACCTCGTTCGCCGTCGCCGGGGTTTCGGTTCCGCACTACTGGCTCGGCCTCGTTCTGGTGATCATTTTCTCGGTGTTCCTGAACTGGCTCCCGGCCACCGGCATGGGCTCGAGCGGCTCCGGCGATTGGGCGTTCGATTGGGAGCACATCCGGTACGTGATCCTGCCGGCGATCACGCTGTCCGTGATACCGACGGCGATCATCACGCGAACGGTGCGCGCGCTGGTGGCCGACATCCTGTCGCGCGAATTCGTCTCCGCGCTGATCGCGAAGGGGCTGTCGAACAGCCGCGTGTTCTGGCACGTCGTGAAGAATGCAGCCCCGACAGCACTCGCCGTGATGGGCATCCAGCTCGGCTATCTCCTCGGCGGTTCGATCCTGGTCGAAACCGTGTTCACCTGGCCCGGCACCGGCTTTCTCCTGGCGACCGCGATCTTCCAGCGCGACCTGCCGCTACTGCAGGGAACGATTCTGTTCCTCGCGTTGTTCTTCGTCTTCCTAAACCTGCTGGTCGACGTCGTGCAGACGTTCCTCGACCCGCGGATCAGACGCTCGTGAGCACGATCGCCGCCGAGTTGCCGATCGGGCCTGTCACGCCGGCGCGTGGCTACTGGCGCGCGGTGTTCACGCGGCTCTTACGCGACAAGGTCACGGTTGCCTGTGCCCTGGTCCTTCTCGGTTTGATGCTGATGGCGGTGTTCGCGCCGTGGCTCGCGCCCGAGGACCCGTTGAAGTCGAGCATCATGAAGCGCCTGCAGCCGATCGGCACGCCGGGCTATCCGCTCGGCAGCGACGAGCTTGGTCGAGACATGCTATCGCGGCTCATCTTCGGCGCACGCCTTTCTCTCGTGATGGGCATCGTGCCTGTGCTTTGCGCCCTTGCGATCGGGGGTTTGCTCGGGATCACCGCCGGTTACCTAGGCGGTCGGGTCAACACGTCGATCATGCGCACGATCGACGTCTTCTATGCATTTCCGTCCGTGCTTCTCGCGGTAGCGATCTCGGGCGCGCTCGGTGCGGGGATCTTGAACGCACTGGTTTCGCTCACGATCGTCTTCATCCCGCCGATCGCGCGTGTAGCCGAGTCGGTCACAACGCAGGTCCGCGCGCTCGATTACGTCGAGGCGGCGCGGGCAAGCGGAGCGGGCAGCTTCACCATCATTCGCGTGCACATCCTCGGGAATGTGCTGGGACCCATTCTCGTCTACGCCACGAGCCTGCTCTCGGTATGCATGATTCTCGCGGCAGGTTTGTCTTTCCTGGGCCTCGGCACCAAGCCACCGCTGCCGGAATGGGGACTGATGCTGAACACGCTGCGCACTGCGATCTTCCAGAACCCGTGGGTCGCGGCGCTGCCGGGGCTCATGATATTTCTGGTCTCTTTCTGCTTCAACCTCGTGTCCGACGGCGTACGCGCGGCGATGGACGTGACGCGATGACGCTGCTCGCGGTCAATCAGTTGCGCAAGTATTTTCCGCTGAAAAAGGACCTCCGCGGCCGCGGTGGCGGCACAGTGCACGCGGTCGACGACATCTCGTTCGAAGTGAACCCCGGTGAGACGCTGGGTGTCGTCGGAGAATCCGGTTGCGGCAAGTCGACGACCGCGCGATTGCTGGTACGCCTGATCGAGCCGGACGCGGGACAGATACGGCTCGAAGGTCGCGTGGTCGGCCCGGTGATGCCGTTGACCGAGGCACGCGCCAAGATGCAGATGGTGTTTCAGGACTCGTACGCTTCGCTCAATCCACGCCTCACGATCGAGGACTCGATCGCGTTCGGGCCGGTCGTGCACGGTGTGCCGCGAAGAGAGGCGCGTGAGCGGGCGCGCAGCCTGCTCGCACGCGTCGGGCTCGAGCCGGAGCGCTTCGCAAGTCGATATCCGCACGAGCTGTCCGGAGGACAACGTCAGCGCGTGAACATCGCGCGCGCTCTTGCGCTGCGGCCACGCATCGTGATTCTCGACGAGGCGGTTTCGGCCCTCGACAAGTCGATCGAAACGCAGGTTCTCAACCTGCTGTTGGATCTCAAGGCGGAGTTCGATCTAACCTATATCTTCATATCGCACGACCTGAACGTGGTGCGCTACATGAGCGATCGCGTGATGGTCATGTACCTCGGCAAGATCGCCGAAATGGGTCGCGCCGAATCGATCTTCACCGGAGCGCGGCACCCTTACACGCGCGCGCTGTTCTCGGCGATGCCGTCGATGGATCCGGACCGCCGCACGCTTGTTCCCCCGTTGATCGGCGATCCGCCGAATCCAATCGATCCGCTGCCAGGATGCCGCTTCAAGGGACGCTGCGCGCACGCTGAAGAAGTCTGCGGCGCGGGCGAGATAGCGCTGACTGCGTCGGCAGATCACCGCGTCGCCTGCCTGATGACCCAGCCAGGCTCCGGCCATTCGAGCGCACCCGCGAAAGCCGCATGAGCGCGCCGCTCGTCTCGATCAGCGATCTTTTCGTGCGCTTCTCGCGCGCAGGTCAGACCATCAGCGCGGTCAACGGAGTGTCGTTCGAACTTGCACCCGGCGAAGTGCTGGGCGTGCTCGGCGAATCCGGCTCTGGCAAGACCGTGACGCTGCGGGCAATGCTGCGGATCCTTCCTGCGCATCGCTCGACGGTGTCCGGAGCGATCCGCATCGCGGGGCGCGACGTGCTCGCGCTGCGTGGCGCCGATCTCGAGGACTATCGCGGCGGCACCGTGTCGATGATCTTCCAGGAGCCAATGCTCGCGTTCGACCCGGTGTTCACGATCGGCCAGCAGATCGCCGAGAGCGTTCGTCGACATTTGCGCGTGGACGCCAGCGCGGCGCGCGCCCGCGCGCTGGAAATGCTCGATTGCGTGCAGATTCCCTCCGCGAAGCGACGCCTCGATGCCTATCCGCACGAGATGTCGGGCGGAATGCGGCAGCGTGCGATGATCGCCCTTGCTCTGGCATGCAAGCCGAAGCTGCTGCTGGCCGACGAACCGACGACGGCGCTCGATGCGACGGTGCAGATTCAGATTTTGCTGCTCCTGCGCGAGCTGCAGCGCGAGTTCGGCATGTCGGTTATCTTCGTTACGCACGATGTTGGCGTCGCGATCGAAGTTGCCGACCGGCTCGCGGTGATGTACGCCGGGAGGATCATCGAAACCGGCGGCGTCGGCGAAGTGATCCGCTCACCGCGTCATCCCTACACGCAGGGGTTGCTCTCGTCGACGGTGCGCGGCGAGCTTCGCGGCAAGCGCATCGAAGCGATCCCGGGCTCACCGCCCGACCTCGCCGCACTTCCCGCCGGATGTGCATTCGCGCCACGCTGCCGACTCGCGCAAGCCGAGTGCGTTCGAGCCGTCCCCGAGTCGATCGATGTCGGCAGCGGCCACTCCGCGCGCTGCGTGCTGCTGCCCCAAGCGGCCTGAAGCCGTGCAAAAGCGCGCGAGCGTGCTCGCGATCAATCCGAACACGAGTCTCGATGTCACCGATCTTCTTGCGCGCACCCTGCGCAACGCCATGTCGACGATCGACTGGCGCATGGCCACCGGACGCTTCGGCGCGAACTACATCCTGAGTGAAGCTGCGTCCGTGATCGCCGCGCACGCAGCGATTGAGGCATGGGCCAGCCAAGCGGAAGACTGCAACGCAGTGTTGCTCGCTTGTTTCGGCGATCCGGGCCTTTTCGCGCTGCGCGAGTTGAGCGCAGTTCCTGTGGTCGGACTCGCGGAAGCGTCGATGGACTCGGCCGCGCAGGCCGGCCGTTTCTCTATAGTCACCGGGGGGTCACGCTGGCCCGCGATGCTCGAGCGCCTTGCACAAGCGCTTGGCCATGGCGGGAAGCTCATCGGGACGCGCACGATCGGCATCACGGGTGCGCAAGTGGCAGCGCAGCCGGATCGGGCGGCGGCGATGCTCGCTGCGGCGTGTCGGGACGCAAAAGACAACGACGGCGCGGATGCCGTGATCCTCGGCGGCGCTGCGTTCGCGGGCTTAAGTGAACGTGTCTGCGCGATTGCCGGGATTCCCGTCATTGACAGTGTGTTGGCCGGAGCGCAGGCAGCTGCCGCACTCGCCTTCGGCGCAACGCCGCGCTATGAACGGGCGTCCGGCGCGATGCCGACGCCGTCTAGCGGCCTCGCCGTTGCGCTCGCCGACAAGCTGCTCGAATAGCCGGCTTTCGCGAGCACTGCACGCAGCAACACGTTGCAACCTGCCGCGACATCGTCCGGCGTCGCGCTTTCGATCTCGTTGTGGCTGATGCCGCCTTCGCACGGTATGAACACCATTGCCGTGGGCGCAACGCGCGACAAATAGACTGCATCGTGCGCCGCTCCGCTGACGATATCCCGCGACGAGTAGCCGAGGTCGATCGCTGCCGCGCGTATGCTGGCGACCAGCTCGGGCGAAAACTCGCTAGGCGGAAAGCTCACGACTTCGCGCAGAGAGATTTCGACCCGCTCCTGCGCCGCGATCGCGTGCGAGCAACCCTCGAGTTCGTCGACCATCGCGTCGAGCGTGGTGGCCTTGGCACTGCGGAAATCCACCGTCATGCGGACTTCGCCCGGCACAACGTTGCGCGAGTTCGGCTTGACGTGCATGGATCCGACCGTGCCTCGCGCGTAATCGGGAAAGGTGGTTGCGATCCGGTTGACTTCCACCGTGAGCCGACTGGCGGCCAAAAGCGCGTCCTTGCGTGTCTCCATGGGCGTCGGCCCCGCGTGCGCATCCTGCCCGCTGATGACCACGTCGAACCAGCGCTGGCCAAGCGCGCCTTGCACAATGCCGATCGTGGTAGCTGTCGCCTCGAGCACTGGCCCTTGCTCGATGTGCGCTTCGAAATAGGCGCCGACTCGATGCGGTCGCGCCTCACCCGCGTAGCCGATGGTCTCGAGCGCGTCCTTCACACTCACCCCGTCGATGTCCATCTGCGCGAGGATATCGTCGAGCACGTGAACGCCGGCGAACACGCCCGATCCCATCAACGTCGGGACGAAGCGTGAGCCTTCCTCGTTCGTCCACGCGACGACTTCGATGGGGGACTGCGTCGTGATCCGCGCATCATTCAGCGTGCGCACGACCTCGAGGCCCGCCATCACGCCGTACGCGCCGTCGAACTTTCCGCCCGAAGGCTGTGAATCGAGATGGCTGCCCATCAACACGGGCAATGCGGCGGGATCGTCACCTGCACGGCGAGCGAAAATGTTGCCGATGCCATCGATACGCACGTCGAGTCCGGCCTCGCGCGCCCAGCGCACGAACAGATCGCGACCCTGCCGGTCGACATCGGTGAGGGTCAAACGGCACACGCCGCCTTTGGGCGTCGCGCCGATCTTCGCGAGTTGCATCAATGCATCCCACAGGCGGCGGGCGTTGATCTGCATCGGGGTCGGGATGGTCATTCTCGTTTCCTTCGTGCACACACTCTGCACACGCCGCGTGCCAACGCCTTGATACGCATGGACTAGCCTTTCAGGCCACTCATCACGACGGCTTGGACCACCCAACGCTGCAGCGTAAGGAAGATGAGCAGGATGGGCAGGATGCTGATCACCGCGGCGGCGGTGAGAAGGTTGTATTCGATGAAGTACATGTTGGTGAAACTCATCAGGCCCATGGTGACCACCTTCATCTGGGGACTGCTGATCACCACCATCGGCCAGAAGAACTCGTTCCAGCTCCATAGGAACTTGATGATCAGCAGGGTAGCGATGGCTGGCTTCACCGACGGCAGAATCACCAGGAAGAAGATTCGGAGCTCGCTGGCGCCGTCGATGCGGGCGGCGTCGATGTAGTCGTTGGGAATCATCTCGATGGCCTGCCGCATCAGGAAGACGCCGAAGACGCTGACCAGATCGGGGGCCACTATGCCCAGGTAGGTATCGAGCAGACCAAGGTGGTTCATCCAGACGTATAGCGGCACGACGACTGATTGGAAGGGGACCATCATGATGCCGACGACGGCAAGGAAGAAGAAATCCCGTCCTGGGAAGCGATACTTTGCAAAACCGAACCCCGCGAGCGACGAGACCACCACGCTGCTCACGGCGGCAATCGAAGCGACGATCGCGCTGTTCAGCAGGTAGCGCATGAAGGGTTCGCGCTTGAACACTTCGATGTAATTGGTCAGGTTTAGCCAGTTGTCGGGAGCGATCTGGAGCGGCACGCGCTGGATCTCCGGCGCCGTTTTCAGCGACGTGACCGCCATCCAGAAGAAAGGGAAGAAAACAATGATGGCGCCGCAGGCTACCGCAAGGCTGATGAGCCAGCGAACATAGACTTGCTTGATGGTGAGGCGCGCGCGGGAAGACTGTCCGCTCGATGCAACGACGGCATTCATGTCTTGCCCAGGGCCGGAAGCAATATCGTCACAGGGAAAACCTCCTCGAGCGGCGGTTCTTCAGTACTCGACGGGTTTTCGGAAGATTCGCCATTGCAGAAAAGTCACCGCCATGAGCGTGACGAAGACGAAGACCGCGATGACGGATGCGTCGCCGAATCGGAAGAACTTGAAGGCCGTGTCGTACAGCAACATGATGACGGTTTGACTTGCGCCTGCCGGTCCGCCTTGGGTCGTCGCGTACACCTGATCGAAGATCTTGAAATTGAAGATGAGCTCGAGAATGCAGACCATGACGATCTGCGGGTTCAGCATCGGCAGGGTGACGTACCGGAGCCGCTGGATGGCATTGGCGCCGTCGATTCGGGCCGCTTCGTAATACTCCTCTGGTATCGATTGCAACGCGGCCAGGAAGATCATGGTGTCGAAGCCGATGCGCACCCAGACGCTCACGGCGGCGATGGCTGGGCGCACCTGGAACAGACTCTGCAGCCACTTCTGGGGCGGAACGCCGAGGAACGAAAGCGCATAGTTCAGGAAGCCGTAGACCGGCTCATAGATCCATTGCCAGATGAGCGCGGCCGCGACCAGCGAAGTGGCGAAGGGCAGGAAGTACATGGAGGCCCAGACGTTTCGCCACTTGAGATTGCTGATCCCGTTGAGACCGATTGCCACGGCGAGCGCAAGGATCACCGTCGTAGGCACGGAAAAGAGGAGCAGTTGCAGGGTGTTGCTGACCGCGGTCCAGAAGGTCGAGTCAGTGAGCACCTTTTCGTAGAGGCGCAGGCCCACGAACTCGCGCGCCCCGCCCGGTGCGATCTTGTAGAACGAGTACATGATGGACTGGGCGAGCGGCAGGATGAAGACGGAGCCGAAGAACAGCAGGGCGGGGAGGACGAACAGGAATCCCGCGCGGCTCCGTCGATCCAGGTAGTTCCTGGGGAACGCTATGCGAAACCATCCGCGCATGGTGGTGGAGAACCCCGATGATGGATCGTCGAGTAACGTGTACGGCGATCTGATCAGCCCGCCGTTCCAACGCGGGCCTAGGGCCACTCACGTGCACGCAAAAAAGCGTACCCGCTAGTGGCCGCACCCTAGAGCGCGCTACCAGCGACCTTCGACGAGCTGCTAGTCCTTGAGGATGCGATCCATCTTGGCGGCAGCTTCGTCCAGCAATGGCTTCGGCTGTCCTTTGCCGAACAGGACGCCTACGACGGCCTCACCGAAGGCGGTCGCCAACTCGTTCGACTTCGGGTGGAAATACGTCGGCGGCACTGCCTGCGCCAGCATGTCTTTCGTGGACTGATAGTCGGGCCGCGACTTCACATAGTCGCTTTCGAGGTTCGCCGTCCAGACGGGGAGTATCCCCTGGATCTGATGGTGCTCCATGTCATCCTTGGGATTGCTGATGAACCTCATGAACTCCCACGCCACTTGCTTGTTCGGGCTGTTCTTGTAAACCAGGTCCGTCCAGGGGAACAGGGCGCCCGCGCCGGGGCAGGCGTCACCGCACGGCAATGCGTACACCTTGAAGTTCACGTCGGGCGCGTTCTTCTTGAGCCAGCCGAAGAACCATGACTCGCGAAAGATGATGGCGGCCCGTTTCTGGCCAAAGGCATCTTCCGGATTTCCCAACGCCAGGCTGGCCACCTTGTCCTTCAACACCAGATCGCCAAAAAAAGTAAGAGCGGCAACCATCTGCGGGCTGTTGGCAAAGCCGGTGGCCTTGTCCAAGCCCGGGCTCAGCATACGGGCACCCCACGCGTGCGCAAAGGGTAGGAACTTGTCGGTGATGCCCACCGGATGGCCCTTGTTGCGGATGGCGAAGCCAACCTGCGTCGGCTCGCCACCCTTGGGGTCCGCTATCGTCAGCTTCTTCAGGGCCCCCAGGAAATCGGTCATGGTCTTGGGCGGCTGGTCCGGATTCAAGCCGGCCTTCTTGAACATGTCCACGTTGATGTACATCTGCTGGAAGTTGCCGTGCTCGATCGGGATCCCGTATCGCACGTCCTTCCACTTGCCGACGGAGGCCATGTACTTCGGCAGGTTCTCGTCGTATACCTTCGCCAGATCGGCGGGCATCCTGTCGCAGAAGTCGTACTGTCCGCACCAGTGATGGGTCATGCCCATGAAAATGTCGGGCGCGCTGCTCTTGGCCATGAACGCCGCCAGATACTTCGCCTCGTATCCCTGATAAGGAATGGTCACCACCTCGACCTCGTAGCCGGACTTCTTGGCGAACTCCTTGCCTTTGTCCGCGTACCACTTGTTGAAGTCCGGGTTCTGGTCCCAATGGGTCCAGAAGACCAGCTTCTTCTGCTGCGCGAAGCTGGCGTGGGGAACCGTAACGGCCACCATCGCCGCGATCAGAATCACCGGCGTCCACCATCCACTTCGTTTCATGGGTTCCCCCTTTTGATACGTCCGAGTTCTTCAACACGTTGTGAGACATCGCTTTCGCGAATGCGCCGACTCTAGGCGCTTGCCCTTAATGGGTCAAGCCTCAAGCGAACGTCTCCCTTTGGTTGCGAAAGCGCGCTGTTGGCTGAGTACCGGGAAGTGCTGCTGCGCAAGAAGATTCGGTCGCTGCAAGAATTGAGAGAATGCGAAATCGATTCCCCGCTCATCGTGTACGCCGCAAATGCAATCGTGCGCGATCCCGGGCATCTGCGCGCGACGTCAGCTACAGCGCTCGCCTGACGTTTCCACGAAGGCGTCCGCAAGTGCTTGTCACTTGACCGCGATTACGGCTCCGTAGAAGTTGTCGTCGAAATACGCACGCGTCACCTCATACGGGATGCAGCTACAGGACTTGCCATCGGTGGTCTGCACATTTTTGAGGAAATCGGCCCAGCACCAGAAATCCATCGTTATATGGTCTGTCGCTGTATCTTCTTTAAGATCGTTGTCGAGAACTATATAGTGATTCGGCACAACGCCCTTGACCTCACCAGAGTCATGGTATCGATACCAGCCTGAATCACCCCTTCTCTCATGATCGTCCCGGTCCATTTCGCTTTTCTCCTCCTTGCGCTCGCAGGCGCATCGGCACTCGCCGCCGACATGAGCAAGGTGCTGCGTGCGTCGAGTCCGGACATCACGAGTCTCGATCCGCAACAGGGCACAGACCTCTATTCGACGCGGA
>DATLOI010000153.1:0-6286 GCA_035536295.1 Casimicrobiaceae bacterium | reverse complement strand
CGCCGACGTTGTCCGCGGCGTAATACTGCCCGCCGCCTTGCTTCGCCATCGCGCGCATGAAGTTCGGATACAGGCCGTCGCTCGAGGCGCCCGTCACAGCGACCGTGTGCGTCGTGATCGATTGGACGCCATCCATGCTGCTGACGTCGGCGTTGCGCATGAAGCGCGTGTACTCGTCGGCCCAATTGCTCTGGTCGCTACTCTTGATCAACGACGTCGGATAATCGATCTTCGTCGTGTCGCCGCCCACGCCCGCGAGCAGCACCTTCGCCTCGTTGTCGGTCACTTCACCAGGCCCGCCGTTCGCGACGAAAATGATGTGATTGCGCGCGCATCCGTTGCCAGGAGCGCCGACGTAACGGCCACCCGCTACTGCCGCCGTGTCCCACTTGGTTCCGAGCGTCCCGACGTTCGGCGCTGCCTTCGTGAACATCAAGTACGCTTCGTGCAGTGATTTGGTGAATGCAGCGTTGTTGCCCTTGTCGCCGCCGATCGTGATGTTGCGAATGAGGTTCTTGTACACCGTCTTGTTCGCCGCGGTGAGCGGCACGAACTGCTTGCGCGGATAGCCGCCGGAGTGCGAAGCGGGCGACTCGTTGAATAGCATCAAGCCGATGTTGAAGCGAGCCTCGCCGGATGGTCCTGTCGGGAGTGCGTCGATCACGTTGTAGATCGCGCACTTCTCGATCGCCATCTTGAAGCCCTGCTCCTTGCCCGGACTGCTTGCTTTCGGGCCGCCGCCGTCCACGAAGCTGCAATCCGGGACGCCGATACTGGCGCTCCAGTTCGCCGAGTTGTCCCAGATGATGAGGACGTTCGGCAACTCGTTGTCGATCGGCAGCCCCGCGAAGATGTCGATGTCTTCGGCTCGGGCGGATGTGCCGAGGGTCGCAGCGAGAAAAAGTGCGACGAGAAAGAGCTTGGGGTGGCGTTGGGTGTTCATCGTTGTTCCAATCGTCACTTGCAGTAGTTGGCGGCTTCGTACTTGCTGACTCGGATTCCGACGCCTTGTCGGATCTGTGTTGAGGCTCCGCTGCGGGTGTCCGTGACACGCGCGGCCAGGTCCCAGTCGCTCGAGGCGCACAGCGAGTCGCCGCTTGCGACGACCGCTGTCGGCCGGTCGACCAGCGACGTCCCGCCCGAATCGGACGAGACGAGGCAGACACGATCGAGCGCGAGTGCTACATCGAGTTGCGAGGTCTTGATCGGGCGCACGCGCGAGCACTTGGGCGGCGGATTGAGCGTCGAGCGATAGTCGGTGTAGCCGTCGCCGTCGATGTCGGTGTCGATCGGCGACGCGGCAACCGCGCGCGGATCGAGCGCGAACGCGTTCGAAGAAATCGTCACTTCGATCGCGCGCTGCGCACTGGCGATCGCCTGCTGTCGCGCCTGACTATTGCCGACAATCTGCAGGTGCTGGCCGGACATGCGCATGCTGGAGAGACCGAACCACGCCAGCACCATGAGCATGATGAGCACCATGATCAGCGCA
Organism: Casimicrobiaceae bacterium; assembly: GCA_035536295.1. Classification (GTDB taxonomy): domain Bacteria; phylum Pseudomonadota; class Gammaproteobacteria; order Burkholderiales; family Casimicrobiaceae; genus VBCG01. The sequence continues at coordinate 4,794 of DATLOI010000153.1, read as the reverse complement.
GCGCCGCGTTCGCGACTCGCAGAAGGAAATTTCACGGCCGCTCCCGAGGTCCGGCCACGTTGGGCATGCGAATCAGCATTGCCAGCATCGTCCGCTTGTACGCGTCGGTGGTGCCGGTCAGCGTGCCGGCCTGGCCAAAGTCGTACGTGCGTGACGCTTCGACGTGACCGGGCTCGATATCGATCGAACGCCCCAGCACGAACACGCGCGCGGCGACGACGTTGGACCAATCGTTATCCGCTGCGCCCGCAACGCCGGACAACGCCGGAAGAAAGCGATCCGCATTGCCATCGTTGTCGACGTCGAAGCCATATTCGATTTGCAGGTTCTCGACGCCTTCGACGAGCGACGTCTCGACGATTGTCGTGCCTTCGAGGTCAAGGCGCTTCAGCGTCGGAATCGTGTCGCGCGAGCAATCGTTGCATTCGGCGACGAAATAGGTGCGCACGAGAACGCGGCGAATGTCAGCGACGGTCACGCAGTCGATGTTGCGCAGCGTGAGCTCGGTGCGATCGGTGGTGTAGCGCCACACGCGCGGCGCATCGAGATTGCACTTCGACACTTGCAGGAAGTTCGCGCCTATCGCACTTGCCGCTGCCGTCGTGTCGGCGGCCAGCCGGCGCACGGTGAACATCGCCGTGTTCGCGCGGCGACGCGTCACGCAAGCAGGTGTTGCTTCGGCGGGAGTGAACCCACGAATTCCGACCGGAATCTGGAAAGGCGCGGATCCATAGCCCTGCGCAGTGGAGTCGGTTGCGCATGCATCGGGAATTTGGTAGGCCGCGCCGGCTGGATTGAGATCGGCGATGAAGCCCGCGTGACGCAACTCCTCGGTGACGATGTCGAGCGCGAACTGCGCGTTCTCGGCAAGCCGGTTGCTGCGCTCGAGGTCGCTGCGGCTTCGGCTCGTTCCCGCGAACACCGTCACCGTGACGCCAAGCACGAGAAGCGCGAGTGTCATCGCGACCAATACCTCGACCAGCGTAAATGCGCGCTGGTGGCGTTGCGATGCGCGACGATGCAGGCGCTTTTTCATGGTCACGTCCCCAGCGTCGCGATTTGAACCAGCATCGTGAACGCGCGGCGCCTCGCTTCCACGTCGAACGCGTCCTGTCCGCAGGTCGTATCCGGCGCCTCGGTCGAAACGATTCCCTGCCATGCCACCGCGACGATGTAGACGTTCGGCTCGGGGTTGGTGATGCAGCCGCGCGCTGCGATCGGTGCGCCGATGGGCCGGGTGCCGTCGACGACGAGCGTGCCCATCAACTGATTCGTCCACTGGCAGCGGTCGCGGTCATAGACGGTTGCGGCGGCTGCGCAATCAGTGACCGCCGCGGGTATGTAATCGCCCACGTATTGCGCAGCGTTGCGACGATTGAGATTGATGCGATCGACCATGTCCTGCGCGAGCGTTATCGCCTGCGTGCGCTGTATGGCCTCGATTTCGGATTCGCCGGCGCGCGCGATCAGGCGCGCCAGTGCGAGAACTCCGAAAGCGAGCACGACCATCGCGACCAACACCTCGATCAATGTGAATCCGCGTTGACGTAGATTGCGCGTGGCGTTCAAGCGCAGGTCCTCGCTTCGACGCGCGGCAGGCCCGAGGTGTCGACGGTGACGCAGCGCGGCGCCACGCCGGGTTGTCCGTACGAATCGCTGAATTCGACACGCACCGCGCCAATGGGATCGAGCCGGCCGGAAGGCGTGTAGACGATCGTGTCCGGCGCGCGGGTGACTTGCACGCGCAGGCCGGTTACGCCGCGACGATCGACCTGTTCCCCGCCCTCGGCGGCTGCAATCCAGCCGGTCGTCCAGTCGATGCCGGTCACCGGGCGCACCGTGACGTTGACGTTGCGCTTGATCGCTTCGCTGCGTGCCACGTAAAGCGCGGATACGAGATCACTACCGGCGGAGCGCAAACGTTGCGCGACGATCACGCCGGAAATCGTCGGCGTCGCAAAGACGCCGAGCGTTGCGACGATGACGAGCACGACCATCATCTCGACAACGGTGAAGCCGCGCGTGCCGAAATGAGGCGTCGCGTGCATCACCAGCAGCCAGCCGGCGAGCGATTGCCGGCGTTGTCGAGAACGAGCGTCGGACAGCGCGTGTCGCGCGCCTGTGAGCCGACGGCGGTTGCCGTGATCGAATAGCTGGGCGGAGGCCCATCGGCTGCGGCGACCACGACCGTGTACTTGCTCGAAAGCGGCGCGGGCACGCTGATGCCGAGCGCAGACAACGATGACGCATAACGTCGCCGGTCGACGAGAAACTGCGATTGGCGTGACGCGGCGGTGGTCGCAATCGACTGCATCTCGGCGCGCGCCGAGCGCCGGACTTGATCGGTGTAAAGCGGGTACGCCGCCGCGGCGAGAACGCCGATGATCGCGACGACGATGACGAGCTCGATCAGCGAAAAGCCGTGCTGACCGCCGTACCTGGTCGTCACTTCCCTGGATCGAAAAGCCGTTGTCACATGCGCCTCACTCGTTTCGAGCGAAGCCGTGACGCGGCGGCAGACACCATGTCCTGCTCTGATCACGGCGTTTTGCCGGCAGCCCCGCTACCCGTAAACTCGAAACACGGGCCGGAAGCTTTGCGTCACTGCCTCGCGACAGTTTTGCCCTTGCTGCCCAGCGCTTGTACGAACGACACTCGCGCAAGCACGAGTCGGATCATCGGCGATACGTATGGGAGGGTCAAACCTAAGACGATGGACGGCGCGGTGCAGCAGAAGCGCGTAGCTGCATCAGACGGTACGCAGTAGACGATTTGTAGTGGTCATTGCCGACGGTGCCGGACGAGCGTTCGAACGTTGCGATAATGGCGTCGCTACGCGGGCAGAGCAGCCGCGTTCTCTCCGGTGACAACGCATACTCCTGTAGACACGGATCACACGCGATGGAACGCATCACGATGTCGATGGACGAGGCGCTCGCGCGCGACTTCGATGCGCTCGTCAAGGATCGCGGCTACACGAGCCGCTCGGAAGCAATGCGCGATCTCTTGCGCCGCGAGATCGAAGGACATCGCCAGGCGCGCGATGCGCGCTCGCATTGCGTCGCGAGCCTCTCTTACGTCTACAACCATCACGAGCGCAAGCTTTCCGAGCGCTTGATCGAATTCCAGCATCAGCACCATGACCTCGTCGTGTCATCGATGCACGTTCATCTCGATCACGAGCACTGTCTCGAAAGCGTCGTGCTCAAAGGCCCGTCCGCGGCGGTGAGGGCTTTTGCCGGCCAGACCGAGGCGGAACGCGGCGTGCGGCACGTAAAGCTCAATCTCATCACGGTGACAACCGGCGACTCGCATTACCGGATCGCGCCGCACAAGCACGCGGGGCATCTGCATCTGATCCCGCGAACGTAGAGAGTCCGGCCCTAATCGAGTCTCGAATGCCAAAGGTCGTTCGAGCTCTCGTCACGATGGACCATGTGAATTCGCGCCGCGAAGGCCGCGAGCGCGGCAGACGAGTTGCTTTTCTCGCCGGTCGGTGTGCCGGCAGTCCACACCTTGCCGGTGCCAGTCGCTTTGGGAACGAGACTCGACTGCAGAAGCTCGTTCGAGCGCTCGTCGAGATGGACAAGGCGCACGAGAGATCCGTCGAAAGCAAGCGCTGGTGCAACCTTGCTCTTGTGACCAGGGATGGGTTCGATCAATGAAGACCAGCCAAGCGAGAACGTCGAGTGCAGCAGATCGTTCGAGGTGTCGTCGAGATGAACGAGGTGCAGGCGAGCTCCGTCGGACGCAAGGGCGGGCGGGGCTTTGCTCTTGCGATCAGGAATTCGCCTGTTCTCCGACCATGACAGGCCATTGAACGTCGAGTGCCACAGGTCGTTCGACGTGTCACCTCCATGAACCAGATGCAGCTGGTTTCTAAATGTCGCCAGCGCAGGCGCGAGCTTGCTGCGTTGCCCAGGAATTCTCACGTTGTTCGACCACTGCACGCGGTTGAAGATCGAGTGCCAAAGATCGTTCGATGTGTTGCCGAGATGCACGATGTGCACGAAGTCGCCGAACACGGCCAGCGCGGGCGAAGCCTTGCTCTGTTGATCGGGAATCCTGAGGTTGGTGGACCAGGGACTGCTACCGTCGTAAATCGAATGCCATAGGTCGTTCGACGAGTCGCCGAGGTGCACGAGATGCAACTGCCCGAACGTCGCGGCGAGCGCCGGAGCAGCCTTGCTTTTTTGTCCCGGGATCTTCTGCCGGTGACTCACTTCGGAATCCAATGATTGCCCATGTCCACCCTCATTGGCCAACGAGATGAACTCCTAGCTTGCTTTCGTGCACCGACCAGTCTGCGCGACCGCAACGCGCCCGGCCGCACGGCGCACAATAGGCACCTTCCGCAGCTGAAGCAAACTCTAATTCGGACACAAGAGGAATTGTCATGATCCGTCGCTTTGCCCTCGCGGTTGCGTTCACATGCACTGCGTTCGTGGCGTCCGCGCAAACTTTTCCGACGAAGCCGGTCACGCTGATCGTGCCGAATCCCCCCGGCGGTGTCGTCGACACGTCAGCGCGCATCCTGAGCGATCCGTTGTCAAGGCTCATAGGGCAGCCGGTCGTTATTGATAACAAGCCCGGCGCCAGCGGCAACATCGCTTATCAGCACGTCGCACGCGCCCCGAAAGACGGCTACACGTTGCTGATTTCGTATTCGGCCTATCACACCGCCAATCCGTCGATGTTCGCGAGCATGCCGTGGAGTCAGAAGGACCTCGCGCCTGTTGCACTGCTGACCGTTGCATCGAACGTGATCGCCGTGCATCCGTCGGTGCCCGCGAA
>DATLOI010000152.1:0-24360 GCA_035536295.1 Casimicrobiaceae bacterium | reverse complement strand
CCAAACAACTGGGATCGCAACCGGCCGTGCATCGTTACTGCGGCATCGTCGGGATCTCGGGGTGTATACGGTGCGATCGGCACCGCAGGTGAATGGGGACTGAAGCGCGGCTGCGCAGTCGCCTACACCGACAAGGGAACGGGCAGTGGCGTACACGATCTCGCCACCGACACGGTGAACCTGCAGCAAGGTGTGCGCTCGTCGGCATCCGCGGCTGCGCGCGAATCGAACTTCACCTCGCTTACCGGCACTGCGCTTGCGACCTTCATCGCGGCGAATCCGTTTCGCATCGCCGTCAAGCACGCGCATTCGCAGCAGAATCCGGAAAAGGACTGGGGAGTCGACACGCTGAACGCGATCCGCTTCGCGATCTATGCGCTGAACCAGGAATTCAACGATCGTTTGGCCGATGGAACGCTGCGACGCGCGTACAGCGCGGACAACACGCTAGTGATCGGCTCATCGGTGAGCAACGGGGGCGGCGCGGCGCTGGCGGCGGCAGAGCTCGACACCGAGGGTCTGATCGATGGGGTAGCGGTCGCAGAGCCGGTTGTCGAGCTTGCGCAGAATGCGAACATCCGTGTGGTGCGCGGCGCGCGGACGCTCACGGGTGGCGGACGACCTCTTTACGACTACTTCACTTACGCGAATCTGTTGCAGCCTTGCGCGGCATTGTCGACGCGCGCAGTGGGCAGTCCCGGACTTGCGCTCGTCGTTGTCGCCACCGCCACCAATCGTTGCACGGCATTGAAGAACGCTGGTGTGTTGACGACGACCACCACGGCAGCGCAAGCTGAGGAAGCGATGGATTTGCTCATCGCCTACGGATGGGAACCGACGACAGCCAAGATACAGGCGTCGCATTACGCGCTTGCCGTGCCGGCGGTGACCATGGCGTATGCGAACGCCTACGGCCGCTTTGGCGTCGGCGACAATCTCTGTGGCTTCTCGTACGCCGGAACCGATGCCACCGGAAAGCCTGTTGCGTTGTCCGCCGCGGCGCTCGCGACGGTGTTCGGAACCGGCAACGGTGTTCCGCCGACCGCCGGCATCAACATCGTCAACAACAATGCGGTCGGCGGGCCCACACGCGATCCGATTTCGGTCACCGCATCCACCGGCGTGTTGGATTACAACATCGACGGCGCGCTGTGCCTGCGCAATCTGTGGACGGGATCGGATGCCAATGCACAACGCGTAAAAACCGGCGTGAACGAAACGCTGCGCACCGCGAATCTGCGCGGCAAGCCGGCGATCATCGTGCACGGTCGCGAAGACACGCTCGTACCCCCGGCGTTCACCTCCCGCCCATATTTCGCGCAGAATAAGATCACTGAAGGGGCGAGTTCCAAGCTCTCGTACATCGAGGTGACCAACGCGCAGCACTTCGAGGCATTCATCGACAACGCGGTCTTGCCCGGCTACGACTCGATGTTCGTGCCGCTGCACTACTATTTCATTCAAGCGATGGATCGGATGTACGCGCATCTGACGACCGGCGCAGCCTTGCCGCCGTCGCAGGTCGTGCGCACGACGCCGCGCGGAGGCACGCCAGGGGCGGCGCCGCAGATAACCATCGCGAACGTTCCGGCGATTTCGCAGTCACCGGCGCAAGGCGATCAAATCACTTTCTCGAGCAACACGGTGACGATTCCGGATTGACGTTTGGCACCGGCAGGTAGAATCGAACGGCCACCACATCTCGGTGGCCGTTTTCTTTTTTCGATTCCGATTCGCCATGGCAACGCCGTTGACACCGCAGGAGATCGTCTCCGAGCTCGACAAGCACATCGTCGGGCAGGACGACGCGAAGCGCGCCGTCGCGATCGCGCTTCGCAATCGCTGGCGACGTCAGCAAGTGCCCGATCCCCTGCGAAGCGAGATCACGCCGAAAAACATTCTGATGATCGGGCCGACCGGCGTTGGCAAAACGGAGATCGCGCGCCGGCTTGCGCGCCTTGCGGACGCACCGTTCGTCAAAGTCGAAGCGACGAAGTTCACCGAAGTCGGATACGTCGGTCGTGACGTCGACACGATCATTCGCGATCTCGTCGAAGTTGCGGTCAAGCTGGCACGGGAATCGGAAATGCGCAAGGTTCGCGATCGCGCATCCGACGCAGCCGAAGAGCGCGTGCTCGATGTGCTGCTGCCGCCGGCGCGCGAGATCAACTTCAGCGACATGCAGCCGACCGACTCGGGAACGCGGCAGAAGTTTCGCAAGAGGCTTCGCGAAGGCGAGCTCGACGACAAGGAGATCGAAGTCGAGATTGCGATGATGCCGGCGCAGATGGAAATCATGGCGCCGCCCGGCATGGAGGATCTGACGAGTCAATTGCAGGGCATGTTCCAGCAGCTTTCGGGTGGCCGCCGCCGCACGCAGAAAATGAAAGTGCGCGAGGCGATGAAAGTTCTTACCGAGGAGGAAGCCGGCAAGCTGTTGAACGACGAAGAAATCAAGTCACGTGCGCTGACGTCTGTCGAACAGAACGGAATCGTGTTCCTGGACGAGGTCGACAAGATCGCCTCGCGCGACACGATGCACGGTGCGGACGTGTCGCGGCAAGGCGTGCAGCGCGACCTTTTGCCATTGGTCGAGGGCACGAGCGTGTCGACCAAGTTCGGCGTGATCCGCACAGATCACATATTGTTCATTGCCTCGGGCGCGTTTCATCTTTCGAAGCCGTCGGATCTGATTCCCGAATTGCAGGGCCGCTTTCCGATCCGTGTCGAATTGTCCCCGTTGTCGGTCGCCGATTTCGAGAAGATTCTCGTTGCAACCGAAGCGAGCCTCACGCGGCAATACCAGGCATTGCTCGCGACCGAGAATGTCACTGTCGAGTTTCGCGAAGACGGCATTCGGCGGATGGCGGAAATCGCTTATGCGGTCAACGAAAAGCAGGAGAACATCGGCGCTCGACGGCTGTACACGGTGATCGAGCGGCTGCTCGAAGACGTGTCGTTCAACGCGTCACGCCACGAAGGAGAAACCGTGTCGGTCGATGCGGCGTTCGTGGATTCAAGGCTGGCGGGAATCGCGGGCGACGACGAGCTTTCGAAGTACATCCTTTGAGTGCCTACGAATCGGCCCACCCGTGACCGGGCGAATTCTCGGCATCATCCTTCCGGTCTTCTCGATCATCGCGCTCGGCTACTTGTGGGGCCGGCGGGTGCAGCCCGACATGGCGATGGTGAACCGGATCAGCATGAACGTGCTGGCGCCAGCGCTGATTTTCTCCGCACTGTCGAGCAACGCGTTCAACGTGCGTCAGGACGCGTTGCTGCTTGCCGGAAGCGTTGGCATCGTGCTCGGCTCGGGGCTGCTGGCATGGCCGATCGCGCGCTGGCTACGCGAGGATGCGCGAACGTTCGTGCCGCCGATGATGTTCAACAACTGCGGCAACATGGGATTGCCGCTGGCCGTTCTCGCCTATGGTGAGGCTGGATTCGGTCCGATGGTCGCGCTGTTCACGATCTCGAATCTTCTGCATTTCACGCTGGGCACGTGGATCATCGATCATCACGCGCGCTTTGGCCGGCTGCTGCGCAATCCCATGGTGTGGTCGACGATTGCCGGCTTCGCGTTCGCATTGACCAAGCCGCCGCTTCCAGAATGGATCGCAACGTCGTTCAAGCTCGTGGGCGACGGATTGATTCCGCTGATGCTCTTGTCGCTGGGTGTGCGACTGACCGGCATCGAGTGGCGTGACGCGAAGATCGGATTTCTCGGTGGAATCGTTTGCCCGCTGACCGGTCTTGTCATGGCCGCCGTGCTTGCTCCTGCATTGGGACTCAACGCAACACAGACTGGCCTGTTGTTCTTGTTCGCCGCGTTACCGCCCGCGGTGTTGAACTTCATGGTCGCAGAGCAATACTCGCAGGAACCCGGCAAGGTCGCGTCGATCGTGCTGATCGGCAATCTCCTCGCGGTGATCTTCATTCCCATTGGTCTCGCGCTCGCGTTGCGCGCTTCGCAGACATGAGTCGCAACACGTCGATCGACGCGATTCTGTTCGACCTCGGCGGCGTTCTGATCGAGGTCGCCGGGGCCGAGCGCATGCTCGAATGGTGCCCTGCGCTTTGCGACCTCGATACTATGTGGCGACGTTGGCTCGAATCGCCCGGCGTGCGTCGCTACGAAACGGGTGCCTCGACACGGCAATCTTTCGCTGCCGACGTGATTCGTGAGTTCGGATTGCCGATCACGCCTGATGCCTTTCTTGTGGAATTCGCGTGGTGGCCGCGTACGTTGCACGACGGTGCGCTGGAGCTCCTCGACGAGCTGCGCCCGCGTTTTCGCCTTGCTTCGCTTTCGAATACGAACGAGCTCCATTGGGAGCGCTTCATCCGCGACTGGCGCTTGCCCGATCGCTTTCACGCCAACTTTCCTTCGTACGCGGTGGGGCGACTCAAGCCCGACGCCGATTATTTCGAGCACGTCCTTGCAACACTCGAGGTACCCGCGAAGCGTGCATTGTTCCTCGACGACAACGCGATCAATGTCGCTGCGGCGGCGAAAATAGGACTCGTCGCGCGCCGGGCGATCGGACCGCAAGGCGTGCGCGCGGTGCTGAGCGAACTGGGTCTGGACGAACGACGCTATTGAGGTCGCGGTGGATCGACGTGCAACACCAGTTGGCCGTCAAGCGTGTAACACGCGTCTGCGGGAAGCGGACGATCGTGACTACTGAATCAATTGGTCCGCGCGTAGGGATACTGATTGCGGGATCTCGATATCGAGTACCCTTGCGGTCTTCATGTTGACCACCAACTCGAATTTCGTCGGTTGTCGGACCGGAAGCTGCGCGGGTTCCGCGCCCTCGGCTACCTTGCTGATATAAGAGGCAGCTGCATGGTAGGCGGTCCTTAAGTTTTCACCGTAGCTCATCAGGCCGCCTTCGTCGACGAATTCCCTCGCTCCGTAAAAGGCAGGCAGCCGGTGCTTGGCCGCAAGTGCCACGATTTCCGCGCGCCGGGTGAGGAACAGCGGTTCATCGGGCAGGACGAAGATCGCGCCCGCCTTCTCGCGCACCGCGGTCTCGAACGCGGCGGAGAAGTTAACTGGCGTTCCGACGTCGATCTTCACTAATTTCATATTCATTGTTTGCGCAATCGGTTCGAGCGCTTGCCACATGCGCGGGTGCACGTCGCTTCTCGCCTCGGTAAGCACTGCTACCGTGGTCGGCCTGGCTAGAACGCTCGCGAACAGCTCCAACATCTTGGGCATAATTTCCTCGGCCTGACTGGACAGCCCGGTGATATTGGCTCCCGGCCTTGCGAGGCTCGCGATCAATTTCTGACCGACGGGATCGGCCACGGCCGCCATCACAATAGGCGTCGAACCGATCACCTGCTGCGCCAAGCGAGTCGAAGGCGTGCATGTGGTAACCACGGCATCGAGTTTCAGCGCTGCCAGCTCGCGCGCAAACTCGGGCGTCCGTTCGGGGCGGCCGTCGGCGTAGCGACGCTCGAGGACGAGGTTCCGGCCCTCGACGTACCCCTGCTCGCGCAAGCCCTGCAAGAGCGCCCCTTCCAGATGGCCGCGCTGCGCCAGAGAGCCCCCGACCAGGATACCGATGTGCATTTTCTTTTCTGGCGCCTGAGCGAGGACCATTACCGCCGCAGTCACGAGCAGAGCACCGCAGGCAATTGCGGCAGTGCGTTTCATATTGACTCCGATCTGATCAATTCTCTTCACCGCAGATGGTCACGTTAACATGACGTGCCGATTGACGCCCAATCCCGCGTTCAACCGCACCCGCCGGTGCGCAGCTTCTTTCGTTATGAGCCTTCGGTAGCGACGGGCCGGTTATCGCGAACGTTGGCGCGTTGTCGGGTCGTAGCGCAACGCAACGTCGATCGATTGCACTGTCATCATCAGACCCTTCGCGTTGGCGTATCGTGGACGCGATCATACGCGGCGATGCAGACGTCGATCGCAGTCCCGGAGGCTGACCATGAATCTCCACCGCATGCTCGAAGCACGCGCAGCAAAGGGCAAGCCCCTGCGCGTGGCGCTGATCGGAGCGGGCAAGTTCGGCTCGATGTATCTTGCGCAGGCAAAGCACACGCGCGGCATTCACGTGGTTGCGGTCGTCGATCTTTCCCCGGATCGCGCCCGGACTGCACTCGCGCGAACCGGTTGGCCGAAAGAGCGCTATGCGGCGCGCACGCTCGACGACGCGGGAAAGCGCGAGACCACGTCGATCACCGACGACGCGTTGGCAACGATTGCATCACCCCATGTCGACATCGTCGTCGACGCGACCGGGCATCCGCCCGCGGGAATTCGCCACGCACTCGCGTGTTGCGAGCATGGCAAGCACATTGTGATGGTCAACGTCGAGGCGGACGCGGTCGCGGGTCCGCTACTCGCGCAGCGCGCACGCGCGGCCGGCATCGTGTACTCGCTTGCGTATGGTGACCAGCCTGCGCTGATCTGCGAAATGGTCGACTGGGCGCGCACGGCCGGATTCGAAGTCGTCGCGGCGGGCAAGGGCACGAAATATCTGCCCGAGTATCACGTCTCGACGCCTGAAACGGTGTGGGCGCACTACGGCTTCTCGCAAGAGCAGGTCGAGCGCGGCGACTTCAACGCGCAAATGTTCAACTCGTTTCTCGACGGCACGAAAAGCGCGCTCGAGATGGCGGCTGTCGCGAATGCAACGGGACTTGCCGCACCTTCGCACGGACTCGCGTTCCCGCCTTGCGGCGTCGACGATCTGGCGCGCGTGCTACGACCCAAAGCCGAAGGCGGTCAACTCGACGCCATCGGACAGGTCGAAGTCGTCTCCTCGCTCGAGCGCGATGGGCGACCCGTCGCGCGCGATCTGCGCTGGGGCGTTTACGTGACGTTTCGCGCCGGAGATTCGGCGGGCGAAGATTACGTGCGTCGCTGCTTTGCCGAATACGGATTCTCGACCGACCCGTCAGGTCGCTACGGCGCGATGTACAAGCCGTTTCACGCGATCGGCCTGGAGCTTGGCATCAGCATTGCCTCGGCGGGATTGCGAAACGAGCCGACAGGACAGCCGTTAGGATGGCAAGCTGACGTCGTCGCAACGTCGAAACGAAATCTCGCGGAGGGCGAGACGCTCGATGGAGAAGGCGGCTACACCGTGTACGGAAAGCTGATGCCTGCGCGCGATTCGCTTGCTCAGCGGGGGCTTCCGCTCGGGCTTGCGCACGGGTTGAAGCTCAAGCGATCGATTGGCGCCGATCGCCAGATCGGCTGGAACGATGTCGTGTTCGACGAAAAGGACGAAGCGATCGCGTTCCGGCGCGAGATGGAGCGAGTATTCAAACCGCGCGCTTGAACGTCGCGAGCGCGGTACCAGCGGCGACGAATAGCGCTCCGAAGGTGCGGTTCATGATGCGAATATGTCGCTTTTCGCGCAACAGTCGCAGCACTCGCGCGGCAAACAGCGTGTAGCCGCTCATCACGACCGCGTCGGTCAAGGCCAGCGTCGCGCCGCAGATCGCGTACTGCGCAAGCTGTGGTCGCGTCGGATCGATGAACTGCGGCAGCACCGCCAGCATGAAGACGATGCCTTTGGGATTGCTCGCGTTGACGAGAAACCCTTTTAGCATGAGCGCGCGCGCTGATGCGGTGTGCCCTGCGTTCGCCGCCTCGGCGTCAACGGCAAACGCCGGCGCCCGCCACTGCTGAATGCCGAGCCAGACAAGATACGCAACGCCAAGCCACTTGATGATCGCGAACGCGAGCGATGACGCCGCGAGAATTGCACCCAGTCCTGCGGCGACGATTCCCAGTACGAACAGAATGCCGAGGATCAGGCCGGCGATGTTCCACGCTGCGCGCGCAAAGCCGTAGCGCAATCCCGTGGCCATGCACGAGATCGCGCCGGCGCCGGGCGACAGGCTGATGAGCCAGGCTGCAACGAAGAATGCGAGCCAGGTTTCGAGGGGCATGAGTCCGAGATGCGGGTCGACGGGAGGGGATCGAGGATCGAGGGAACATCGTGGCCGGCCGCGTCGCTGCCGGAAACTTTCGGCGCTCCCTCTCCCCTCTTTCCTCGTTCCTATCCCCCCTTCATCAATACTTGACGCTGCAGCCGTAAGGCGTCGTGCTCGCTTGCGTCACCGCTTTGCCCGCCAGCGACTCGGTGAGCGCAGCTCGAACGTAGTTATGCGCCGTCTTCGCATCAGCGGGATTACTCGAGCGCTTGTCGTCGATCGCGCCGGCGTAAACGAGCTTGCCCGAAGGATCGATCACGAACATATGCGGTGTCGTGCGTGCGGCGTACGCGCGACCGGCGTTGCTCGTGTCGTCGATCAGGACTGCCGAAGGCGAGCCGCCCTGCGCCGCCATCCAGCGCGACATTTCGTCGCCCGACTTGAATTCGTAATGACCACGCCGCGTCGAGTTGACCGACAGCCATACGACGTCGCGCGCAGCAAACTCCTTTTGCAGCGACTGCATGTTGCGGCTGTCGTAGTGCTTGCGAACGAACGGGCATTCCGGGTTCGTCCACTCGAGAACCACGTGCTTGCCGCGATAGCTGTTGAGTGCAACGGGCTTGCCGGTCGCGTCGTTCACCGTGAACTCGGGTGCAGCGCTGCCCGGAACCGAGGCATGGACACTTGCAATCCACAGCGCAAGCAACGCGGAAATGAACACTCGGATTTGGCGCATGACGATCTCCTTCGAAACGTTCAAAGCGTGGCTAGCGCATCGTGCACCGCACCAGCCTGCAGCACTTCAGGCAACAACAGTGGGTCCTTACCGGGACGATACAGCACGTACACAGGAACGCCGTTGCGACCCAGCGCGGCAAGCGCTCGCGTGATGTCCGGATCGCGGCGCGTCCAGTCGGCACGCACAAGCGCGACATTCTTCGCGGCAAACGCAGCGCGCACGCCGTCCGTGTTCAACACCAGCCGCTTGTTGACCTGACAGGTCACGCACCACGCCGCGGTGAAGTCGACGAATACGGGGCGTCCGCTTGCGGTAAGCGCCGCAACAGTCGTCGGTGAGAACGGTTGCCACACGGAGTCGCGCGCCGTGACGTTGCGGGCCGCGCCGGTTGACTGGCTGCCCGTCGCGATCGGCGCGAGCAGCAGCGCAATCGCGACGACGCCGACGAGTGCGGCAATTGCAAAGCCCCTTGCAGCGCCGCTTCGAAACAAGCGCCACGCCCAGGCAGCGAATGCGACGCACACCAGCGCAAATGCCAGCCTCAAGACAGCGTCGTTGCCCACTTGTGCACCAAGCACCCACGCGAGCCATGCGACGGTCGCGTAAAGCGGAAACGCCAGCAGGTTCTTGATTCGTGCCATCCATGGTCCGGGGCGCGGCAAACGGTTGCGCCAGCGTGGAAACCACGCGAGCAGCATGTATGGCAGCGCCATGCCGACGCCAAGTGCAACGAACACGGCCAGCGTCACCGGAATTGATTGCGAGATCGCGTACCCCAGCGCCGCTCCCATGAACGGCGCGGTGCATGGTGATGCGACGACAACTGCGAGGACACCCGACCCGAAAGCATCGGCGGTTCGATTGCGCGAACGGCGCGCGGCGATCGAAGACGGCGCAAGCATGCCGAACTCGAACACGCCGGAAAGATTGAGCGCGAGCACGAAGAAGAGCAATGCAAGCGCGGTGATGACGATCGGCGATTGAAGCTGAAATCCCCAGCCGAGTTGCTCGCCGGCGGCACGAAGTGCAATCAATGCGAGCGCAAGGGCGATGAACGAAAGCACGACACCGGCGCCGTAAGCGATCGCTTCGCTTTGCAACGTGCGCTTGGCATCGCGATGCTCGACGAATCCGAGAATCTTGAGCGACAGCACCGGAAACACACAGGGCATGAGATTCAGCAATACACCACCGAGTAATGCGAGCGCGATGGCCGCGACGAGCGACAGCGACGATGTGCCGCGCGCATTGAGCGTCGGCGGCGGAGGATCGAGCGGTTTTGGTCCCGCAACGATCGACCCGGTGAGCGGCACGTCGAGCGTCGCCGCGTTCGCTCCACCGATCCCATTGCTGGCGGTGATGACACCCGCGACGCGCGTGAAGCCGGGTACGAGTTGATGGGCGACCGGCAGCGTCAGCACATAGCGATCGCCATCACGCGCGACAGTTTGAGGCGCCGACGGCTCGATCGCACCTTCACGATACGGAAAGAAACGCAACGTGCCCGGCGCCGCGGCGTTGGACGTCGGAGTCAACGTCAACTTGACGATCGCGCCCTCGCCGTTCGCTTGCGCCTGCCAGCCCGCGAGTGGCTTCGGCAATGCATCGCGCGTTTGCGCGATGCGCGCTCCCCACTTGGCGCTCGGCGCAGCGTCGGCATCGATCGGCAGAGTGATTGCCAGATCCGCGCCCTCGGGAATGCAGATGTCCTCGCAGACGAGCCAATCGGCGCGCGCCGCCAACGTTAGCGGCACCGTCGCAGTGAATGTTGCGGGCACGTCGACATCGACGAGGTGCAAAACCTCGCCCTCGTAGCCGTAATTGACCAGCGGGCCAGCGCGCAGCATTTTCGGCGCGGGCCATTGAATGGCTCCCGCCGCAAGTCCCCCGGGCAACTTCCATTCGAGCGTCGTCGGCAATCCGGAATCACCGGGGTTTTGCCAATACGTATGCCAGCGATCGCGAATCGACAGACGCAACGCGAGCGTGTTCTTCTGTCCCGGCACGAGCGCCGCGCGCTCCGCGACCAGCTCGGCCTCGACGTTCGATGTCTTGACCGGCTGTGCGGATGCCGATGTCGCGCAGACGAGCAGCGCGACGAGGCGGGCTAAGGTGAGAAATCGATCGAGCACGGTTGCAATTTTGCCACGCGGCGCTTGTGCGGCCGGCAAGGATTGCCCGAACCTGCCGCCCGGCGGATGCGAAGGGTGGATGGGCGGGACCATGAGCGTGAAATCGGGCGCGTCGCGACACCGGTATGATTTACGAACACCTCCCCAGCCGCCATTCGCATGTTGCCTTCGTTCAACCCCGCCGCCATCGAATCCGCCGCGCAGGCCGCATGGCGCGACGCCGACGTCTATCGCGCACGCGAAACACCGGGCGCGAACAAGTTCTATTGCGTCTCGATGCTTCCCTACCCATCGGGGAAGTTGCACATGGGGCATGTGCGCAACTACACGATCAACGATGTCATGTATCGCCAGTTGCGGATGCGCGGCTACAACGTGTTGATGCCGATGGGGTGGGATGCGTTCGGGCTGCCCGCGGAAAACGCTGCGATCAAGGCCGGTCAGGCGCCCGCGCGCTGGACGTACGAGAGCATCGCGTACATGAAGCAGCAGCTCATTGCGATGGGATTCGCATTCGATTGGTCGCGCGAGGTATCCACCTGCGACCCCGCGTTCTACAGGTGGAATCAGTGGATGTTCTTGCGCATGCTGGAAAAGGGCATCGCCTATCGCTCCACGCAGGTCGTCAATTGGGACCCGGCCGATCAAACGGTGCTGGCCAACGAGCAGGTGATCGATGGCCGCGGCTGGCGCTCGGGCGCGCCGGTCGAGAGGCGGGAGATTCCCGGCTACTACCTTCGCATTACGCAATACGCGGACGAGCTTTTGCAAATGCTCGACGCGCTGCCGGGCTGGCCCGAGCGCGTCAAGACGATGCAGGCGAACTGGATCGGCAAGAGCGAGGGCGTGCGCTTCGCGTTTACGCACGCTATTCGCGGCACCGACGGCGAACTGATTCAAGGTGGGCGTACGTACGTGTTCACCACGCGCGCCGACACGATCATCGGGGTGACGTTCGTCGCAGTCGCGGCGGAGCATCCGCTCGCCTTGCATGCCGCGCAGTCGAATCCGAAGCTCGCGGCGTTTCTGAATGAGTGCCAGCGTGGGAGTCTCGTCGAAGCCGACGTTGCGACGATGGAAAAGAAGGGGATGCCGACCGGTTTGTCTGTCACGCATCCGCTCACCGGCGAGCGGATCGAAGTGTGGGTCGGCAATTATGTGTTGATGAGCTACGGCGACGGTGCGGTCATGGGTGTGCCGGCGCACGACGAGCGCGACTTCGAGTTCGCGAAGCAGTACGGATTGCCAATCAAGCAGGTCGTCGCTGTCGATGGCGAAGACTTCTCCACCGACGCCTGGCAGCCGTGGTACGAGGACAAGACGCGCGGGCGCCTCGTGAACTCGGGCAAATACGATGGGCTCGATTACGCGCAAGCCGTCGACGCGATCGCCGCTGATCTCGCGGCGAAGGGTGTGGGCGAAAAGCGCACGACGTTCCGTCTGCACGATTGGGGAATCTCTCGCCAGCGCTATTGGGGCACGCCGATTCCGATCGTGCACTGCGAGGGATGCGGGACGGTGCCAGTGCCCGATGAGGACCTGCCCGTCGTGCTGCCGGAAGACTGTGTGCCCGACGGACGCGGCAATCCTTTGAACGAGCGAGACGACTTCCTGCGCGTCGATTGCCCCCAATGCGGCAAGCCCGCACGCCGCGAGACCGACACGATGGACACGTTCGTCGACTCGTCGTGGTATTTCATGCGCTACGCCTCGCCCGGCGCCGACCGGATCGTCGACTCGCGCCAGGACTACTGGATGCCGGTGGATCAATACATCGGCGGCATCACGCACGCGATCCTGCATCTGCTCTACGCGCGCTTCTGGACCAAAGTCATGCGCGACATGGGGCTCGTGCATTACGACGAGCCTTTCACGCGGCTTTTGACGCAAGGCATGGTGCTTAACCACGCATTCTTCCGTCGCAACGACAAGGGCGGCATCGATTACGTCGCGCCGGAGAACGTCAATGTTCAACGCGACGAATTCGGCAACATCACCGGCGGCAAAAGCAAGCTCGATCAGACGCCGGTCGAATACGACGGCATCGGCGCGATGAGCAAGAGCAAGCTCAACGGCGTCGATCCGCAGGAGATGATCGATCGCTTCGGCGCTGATGCATCGCGCGTGTTCGTGATGTTTGCAAGCCCCCCGGAGCAGACGATCGAATGGACGGACACCGGCGTCGACGGCGCGCATCGATTCCTGCGCCGCGTGTGGAACCAGGCGCAGGCCCGTGCTGCGATCGTTCAGGCTGCGGCCACGACGTTCGACTGGACCGGCGCCGATGAAGCGCTAAGGACTGCACGGCGCGAATTGCATCTGACGTTGAAGCAGGCGAATTTCGATTACGAGCGCATTCAATACAACACCGTCGTGTCGGCGGCGATGAAAATGCTGAACACGCTCGAGTCATTGCGCGAGAGCGGAACCGGCGTGCCCGAGCTCGTGCGCGAAGGCTTGTCCTTGCTGTTGCGCGTGCTCTATCCGGTCGCGCCGCACATCACGTGGACGTTGTGGCGCGATCTCGGCTATGCGGATCTGCACGGCGATTTGATCGACACACCTTGGCCCGAGGTCGACGAGAACGCGCTACTCCAGGACGCGATAGAGCTCGTGTTGCAGGTCAACGGCAAGCTGCGCGGTAAGCTCGTCGTCGCGGCAAATGCCGACCGCGCGGCAATCGAGTCGCTCGCCAGAGCCGCGCCCGAGGTCGTCAGGCATGCCGGCGGTGCGGCGGTGAAAAAAGTGATCGTCGTTCCCGGAAGGCTCGTCAATGTGGTCGTTTAGAAAGTGCTCATTCATCGCTGCGTTGCTCGTCAGTGTCGCGCTTGGCGCATGCGGATTCCAGCTTCGCGGCCAGGCGAATTACGCTTTCCAAAGCTTTTTCGTCAACGCGCCCGCGTATACACCTTTCGCGAGCGAGCTGCGTCGAGCCGTCGCAGGCGCGGGAACTGCGACCGTCGCCGCGAACCCGGCGGCCGCGCAAGTCGTGATCGACGTGAGCGAAGTCGCCGATGACAAGCAAGTGCTGTCGCTCTCACCCGGCGGTCGCGTGCAGGAGTACGCGCTCGCCAAGCTCGTGCGCTTCCGCGTGCACGACACCCAAGGTCGCGAATGGTTGAAGCAGGACGAGATCGTCGTGCGTCGAACCTACACTTACGACGATAGTGAACGGCTCGCACGCGAAATCCAGGAGCAGCGAGTGCTTCGCGACATGCAAAGCGATGCGGTGGCGCAAATCGTCCGGCGCTTGCAAGCTGCGCGGCCACCGGCGTGAATCTGCGCGACAGCGAGCTCGCCTCGCATCTCGCGCGGGAATTGCGACCGCTCTATGTCGTGCACGGCGACGAGCCGTTGCTCGTGCTCGAAGCCGGCGACGCGATTCGCGCCGCCGCGCGCAACGGCGGTGTAACCGAACGCGAAGTGTTCGTCGTCGAACCCGCGTTCCGCTGGGACGCGTTCGAAGCCGCGCACGCGAATCTCGGCTTGTTCGGGGATCGCAAGCTCGTCGATCTGCGCATTCCGACGGGCAAGCCCGGCAGTGAAGGCGGCAAGCTGCTGGAGCGCTACGCGGCAAATCCAAATCCCGACAACGTCACGCTCGTTACGCTGCCGCGGCTCGACAAGGCGGCGCAGGGATCTGCCTGGTTCAGCGCGCTTAGCGAAGCTGGTGTGATCGTCAGTGCCCAGACGCCGGACCGCGAAGCATTGCCGCGCTGGATCGCCGCGCGACTTGCGCGACAAAAGCAGCAAGCGACGAGCGAGACGCTGGCCTTTCTCGCCGACCATTGCGAAGGCAACCTCCTCGCCGCGCGGCAGGAGATCGAGAAGCTTGCATTGCTGTTCCCAGCCGGCATGCTCGACGCAGACGCAGTCGAAGCCGCAGTTGCCGACGTCGCGCGCTACGATGTATTCGCCGCATCGGAGGCGTGGCTTGCAGGCGACGCCGCGCGCGTGGTGCGCATCCTCTCGGTCATCGAGGCTGAGGGTGATGGCCCGCAGCTTGCGATATGGACGCTCGGCGAGGATCTGCACGCAATCGCGGCGGTGCAAGCGATGACGCGTTCGGGAACGCCATCGACAATCGCAATACGTAACGCACGCGTGTGGGGCAAGCGCCAGATCGCAATGGAGCGCGCGTTGGCACGCGTAACGCCCGCCGAAGTCGAACGCATGCTTGCCGACGTTGCACGAATCGATGCGCTTGCCAAGGGCATCGGCTGCGGTAACGCGTGGGATGCGTTGGTTGCGGTGGGGTTGACGCTGGCGGGTTCGCCGGCTCACGCGCTCGCAGCGACGACACCCTGACCCGAAGCTTCGGCCACCGCGGCAATCGTCACCAACGCAGCGAGCGCGGCCGTTTCCGCACGCAACACTCGCGAACCCAGATTCACGTCGATTGCGCCACGTGCCATCGCGTGTTCCACTTCGCGCGCCGTGAAGCCGCCTTCGGGCCCGATCAGAATGAGATCGGGTAGGGTTCGTCGCGCGAGTCCCGCCAACGATTGCGGCGCCGCGGGTGAAGCGATCGCAACCATGCGATCGGTGTTCGCCTCGCGCAAATAGTCATCGAACGATTGTGGAACCTCGACGTCGGGCACGCGATTGCGCCCGCATTGCTCGCACGCTGCGATTGCGATCGATCGCCAATGCTCGTGTCGCTTGCCATCGCGAAGCGCACCGCTTCGCTGCGTCCGTTCGGAAATCAGAGGAACGACGCGCGCCACACCAAGCTCGACCGCTTTGCGTATCGCGAGATCCATCGCGTCGGAGGCGAGAATCGCTTGCGCAAGCGTGACGGCGTGCGCGTTTTCGCGCTCGATTGCGATGAAGCGTTGCAAGCGTGCGTTCGCGTCGCTCCGACCGACGCGCTCGAGCGTTGCGACGTATTCGCCGCCGGCGCCATCGAATAACACGATCGTTGCGTCGGTGTCGAGTCGAAGCACGCGCGTTGCGTGGTGCGCGACTGCATCCGGCAGCACCATCGCGTCGCCGACGCCCGCCGGCGCGATTCGCTGAACATGGAAGCGAGCGAAGCTCATGCAGGCGCAATTTCGTAGGCGACCATATCGCCGAGCGGTTCGAAGCCGAGCCGTCGATACAGCGCATTCGAGGTCGGATTGGCAAGATCGGTCAAAAGAAACACCTGCGGACGCTGTGCCAACAGCTCGGCGCAAAGCGCGCCGACGAGCGCGCCGGCAAGGCCTTGCCGGCGTGACGCAGGCAACGTGTAGACGGGCGCCACGCGTGATGCGTCAGGACCCGCGACACTAAAACCCGCAAACGCGCACGGACCATCGGGCAGCTGCCAAATGCGATAGGAGCCTTCGTCAAGCCGATCGCGGACGGTGCGCTCGAGGCTTGCTTCACTCATCGGCTCGCCGATTTCCTCGACGAAGGCACGGGACTGTGTTCGCAGCCACACGGCGTCGTCGGCGTTCGCAGCGCGCATCTCGCCCTCGACGAAAGGCGGCGGACGCAATTGCAGCAGTAGGTGATTGCGCATGCGCACACGAAGCCGCGAGTCGCGACCGGTCAGGGCCTTCCAACGTGCGCAGAATGCTTCGCACGCCATCGCGTCACCAGTCACGCCATCGAGCGCCGGATAGTCGAGTGCGAGCGCATCTGCGAACGTCGCGGCAGCAACGTCGGAGCACGCGCCCAGCACCACGGGGCCGTCCGCGCGTTGCATCGCGAACCCTGTCGTCTTGCGATTCGATGCGGTGGCCATGAAAGTCCGCTGCACTCGATGCGAGCTCGTGGTGCGCATCGCCCAGGTGCGCAGAAACGCGAGCAGCGCCGGATCGGACGCTGCTGCCGGTGTCGCCGCGACGAGAAACATGTCCGCGTCCGTGTAGTGCTCGATGTGCATCACGATGCTACGATTCTGCCATCAGAACTATTGTGCGCGATGCGCGCCTGCTTCCCTTCTTGTGAACTCGCCAGACGTCGCCGCTGCCGACGCCGCCATCGTCGAGGAGCGCGTCGTCGTCGCTGCGTGCGACGGCTATCCACTCGGCGGAACTCTGTATACGGCTGCGCACACGACTGCCGTGCACGATGCCCTGGTATTCAACGGGGGCGGCGGCCTCGCGTGCGAACGCTATCGCCATTTCCTGCGCTTTGTCGCAACGCAGGGCTTTGCGGTGCTTGCCTACGATTATCGCGGCGTCGGACTTTCCCGACCGAGGCGATTGCGCAATTTCGTCGCGGGCCTCGAAGACTGGTCCGAGTTCGACCAGGTTGGCGCGATCGATTGGCTGCGCAAGCGCTTTCCAACCGCGCGATTGTCCGGCATCTCGCACAGCATCGGGTGCGTTGTCGCGAGCGCAGCACCGAACGCAAGCACGCTTTCGCGAATGGTCTACATCGGCCCTCACACCGGCCTGTGGAAAGACTATCGCGCGCGCTGGCGAGCGCCGATGACGCTCGTCTGGCATGTGGGAATGCCGCTCATCGCCAGGACGTTGGGCTATTTTCCCGGACGGCGGCTCCATCTTGGCGATGACATGCCGTTGCGCTTTGCATTGCAATGGGCGGGGCGCACCACACCCGAATTCCGGCTCGATCGCCGGGAGCCGGTGCGCGCGACGCGTCAGCAGAAACTTCTCGACGCAGCGCATGCGCTTCGCGTCCCCGCTCTCGTGGTGAGCGTGTTCGACGACGCTTTTGTAAGCGAAAGAGCAGTGCTTCGCTTTCTACTTTCGATTCCCAGCGTGGCGGTGGAGCGCGTGAAGATAGAGCACGATGCCGTCGAGGGCCGGAAGATCGGCCACTTCGGTTTTTTTGGGCGTCATAACGCGATGCTGTGGCCGATTGCTACGCGATTCCTGCGCCCATCAGCAAAATGATCGCAACGCATCGAGCACTGCGTCGGGTTGCTCCGCCATCATCGCGTGACCGCAGTCGTTCAGCCTAACGACGCGCGGAGAATCGAGGGTTTCGATCAACGCCTGTGCGGCCTTCGGCGGAGCCATCAGATCGCGCACAGCGACGACAAGAAGCGCCGGACAGCGCAGCGTCTCCGCAGCGCGCAGGCCCCCCTCGTAGGCATTACATGCGGTCAAGTCGGCGGCGAGTGCATTGGGCGCCGAGCGCTCCATCAATCGCAACGCGGAGCCGGTCATCCAAAGTCCCGGCACCTGGTTGCCTCCGAGTTGCTTGCCCGCGCTGTGCGACCAGCCGACGATCAGCTCATAGGCAACGTGGTCGTTATTGCGTGCCGCCTCGAGCAGCGCGTCGGATACCACCATCGGCACCGCCGGACCGAGCAACGCGATGCGTTCGACGCGATCGCTTGCATGTGCGGCGCTATCGAGCACCGCGAGCGCACCGAGTGAGTGACCAACCAACGTCGCGCGGGCGAGGCCGACCGCGTCGAGCACAAGGACGATCCAGTGCGCAATCGCTTCGACACTCGCCAGCGGCGCGCCTGCGGAGCGTCCGTGCCCCGGAAGATCGAGTGCCAGGACGTTGCGCCCGTGATGAGCTAGATAGCGCGACTGCAACGCCCAAACGCTGTGATCGTTGGCAGCGCCGTGCACGAACACGACCGTCGGACACGACGAATCGAAAGCGCGCGAGCCGGTGTACGCGTACACCTCGCGGCCGTCGACGTTAAGGCGCATCAGGATTTGTCGGCCGCGTAAAGCGCGCGCGACAGGTCTTCGATCAGGTCGTCGGGGTCTTCGAGGCCGATCGACAGTCGGATCGTCCCCTCGCCAATGCCTGCGTTGGCAAGATCGGCAGCCGACATGCGAAAGTGCGTTGTCGACGCGGGATGAATGACGAGTGATTTCGCATCGCCGACGTTGGCAAGATGCGAGAACAAGCGTAGCGATTCGATGAAGCGGCGACCCTGCTCGCGCGTGCCTTTCAGATCGAAGCTGAACACCGCGCCAGCGCCACGCGGCAACAAGCGCTTGGCAAGCGCATGATCGGGATGCTGCGGCAATTCTGGATATCCAACCGACGCGACGAGCGCGTGCTCGACCAGAAACGCGACGACACGACGCGTGTTGTCAACGTGGCGTTGCATTCGCACCGGCAATGTCTCGATCCCCTGCAGAATTTGCCATGCGGTCGCCGGCGCCATGCAGGCGCCGAAGTCACGGATTCCTTCGCGTCGCGCGCGCAGCAGAAATGCGGCGGTCGTCGACTCCTCGGCGAACACCATGTCGTGAAAGCCGTGATAGGGCTCGGTCAGCGTTGGAAATTTGCCCCGCGCTTGCGCGCTGTCCCAGTCGAATGCACCCGAATCGACGAGCACGCCACCGATGACCACACCATGCCCCGACAGGAATTTCGTCGCCGAATGGAACACGAGATCGGCGCCGTGCTCGAATGGCCGCAGCAGCCAAGGTGTCGTGAACGTCGAGTCGACGAGGAGCGGAAATCCATGGTCGTGCGCAAGTGCCGCGATTCGTGGAATGTCGAGCACGTCGAGCCCGGGATTGCCGAGCGTTTCGGCGAAGAAAAGGCGCGTTTCGCTTCTGACTGCGTTACGCCATGCGTCGGTGTTGCGCGGATCGACGAACGTCGTCGTGATGCCAAATCGCGGCAGCGTGTAGTCGAGCAGGTTGTGCGATCCACCGTAGAGTGCACGCGACGCGACGATGTGTGCGCCTGTTCCCATCAGCGTCACGATCGCAAGATGCAGCGCCGCTTGTCCGCTCGCGGTTGCGATCGCACCCACACCGCCTTCGAGCGCAGCAACGCGTTCCTCGAGTACCGCGCAGGTCGGATTCGAAATGCGCGAATACACGTGCCCCGCGCGCTCCATGTTGAACAACGCCGCGGCATGATCGCTGTCGGGAAAAACGAACGACGCGCTTTGATAGATCGGCGTCGCGCGCGCACCCGTCGCAGGATCGGGACGCGCTCCGGCGTGCAGCGAAAGCGTGTCGAAGCGATGCGTCTTGGGCTTGGTCATCGAGGTATTCGCGTGCCGCGACATGGTAGCGGAACGTTGTCGCGCACCAGGCGGGCTGATCGGTTACAATCGAACGATCGTTCGATACTTGCCATGGCAAAAGAGCCCTCCGACGCACCGCTTGCGCGTGCTCGCGATCCCGTCGAGCCAGCGCCCACGTTACCGTTGCGACGCATGGAACGCGGGCGCGGCGCGACCTTCAATCCCGGCAATCGTTATCGACGCAATAGTCG
This sequence comes from Casimicrobiaceae bacterium, assembly GCA_035536295.1. Lineage (GTDB taxonomy): Bacteria > Pseudomonadota > Gammaproteobacteria > Burkholderiales > Casimicrobiaceae > VBCG01. The sequence continues at coordinate 4,407 of DATLOI010000152.1, read as the reverse complement.
TGAAGCAACCGACGACGGTTGGACGCGCGACGACGAGGACGATTCGTTGCCCTCGCTTGCCACACTGGTGACGGTGCAGCAATCCCGCACGATCATCAGCTACAACGAGTCGCCCGACATTTCGTTCGATCGCTCGATCAATCCCTATCAGGGTTGCGAGCATGGCTGCATCTATTGCTTTGCGCGGCCGACGCACGCTTACCACGATCTTTCTCCCGGTCTCGATTTCGAAACGAAGCTTTTCGTGAAGCCCGACGCCGCGAAACTTCTCGCACAAGAGCTCGCGAAGCCAGGTTATTGCTGTCAACCGATGGCGCTCGGAACGAACACCGATCCCTATCAGCCGATCGAGCGTGAGTGGAAAGTGACGCGCTCGGTGCTCGAAGTGCTCGCCGCGCACCAGCATCCGTTCACGATCGTGACCAAGAGCGCATTGGTCGAGCGCGATCTCGATATCATCGCGCCGATGGCGGCGAAGAACATGGCGCGTGTGTTCGTATCGATCACCACGCTCGACAAAGTGCTTGCGCGATCGCTCGAGCCGCGTGCTGCAGCTCCGCACCGTCGGCTGCAAGCGATCCAGGCGCTCACCGACGCCGGCGTGCCAACGGGAGTCATGGTCGCGCCGATCATTCCGCAATTCAACGACAAGGATCTCGAAGCGATTCTCGAGCAAGCGCGCGAGGCAGGCGCGACATCAGCGGGCTGGGTGATATTGCGTCTTCCGCTGGAAGTGGCGCCTTTGTTTCGCGACTGGCTCGATGCACACTATCCACTTCGCGCGCAGCACGTCATGAGCATCGTGCGGCAGATCCACGGAGGCCGCGACTACGATTCGACTTTCGGCAAGCGCCAGCGCGGTCGCGGTGTCTATGCGGATTTGATCGAGAATCGTTTCAAGCTCGCATGCAGGCGCCTCGGGTTCGATGACGAGCGCGCGCCGCTCGACACGTCGCGCTTTGCACCACCGCGCGCGGATACTGCGCAGCTCGATCTGTTTTGACCGAGGCTTTGAGGAGGTTTCGATGAGTTCGATCACCGAGCGCCTCGCCCGCTGCTACAGCGGCGCGGTGCATGATGTACTGCGCGGCATGGGACACGAGAATATCGTGCTGCCCGCCTCGATCAAGCCACTCGATCCCACCCGCAAGCTCGCCGGACCGATATGGACCGTCGCCGGCCACCTCGACCCGACGAAGTCGCGCGACGAAACGTTGCTCGGCTGGTGCACGCTGCTTGCCAAGGCCCCTCGCGATTATGTCGTCGTGTGTCAGCCGAACAATCATGAGGTCGCGCTGATGGGCGAGCTTTCAGCACAAACGCTCGCCGCGCGAGGGGTGCTGGGCTATGTCGTCGATGGAGGCTCGCGCGACACCGAGCTCGTGCTCGCGCAAGGCTTTCCGGTGTTCTGCAGCTTTCTAACGCCGTCGGACATCGTACGGCGCTGGATTCCCCACGCATTCGGCTTGCCGATCGACATCGGCGGCGTCACGATTCGCACCGGCGACTATCTATTGGGCGATCGTGATGGAGTCGTCGTTATTGCGCGTGAAATCGTCGACGAGGTCGTAACACGCACAGAAGAGGTGGTAGCAACCGAAAGCGAAATGCGGCGTGCGCTCGTCGGCGGAATGGATCCGGTCGAGGCCTATCACCGGTTCGGCAAGTTTTGATTCAGGCCTTGGGATATTTCGCCTGATAGAGCTGAATGCGAAAGCCGCCGGGAACCTCGAAGTAAGTAACGTAACCGTAGCCGTGGTCCTCTACCGGTTGCACGAAGTGCACGCCGCGCTTTTCCAGATCGCGCACCGTCGCCTCGATGTCGTCGCAGGAGAACGACACGTCCGCCGTGCCAGACGGCGGATCTCCTTCGGTGGGGTGCACGCCGAGATCGGCCTCGGGCGCGTCGAAAATCATCCAGCCGCCCCCGACGTCGTTGCCGGAGAGACCGAGCTTGTCGCGAAAAAACGCGCGCAACTCTTCGGCGTGGGATGAATAGAACATGCCGTGCATGCCACGAATCATTGGTTACTCCTTGGGTTTCCACAACGACGCGCGAGTGTGCAGCACCTCGCGACGCTCAAGACTCGCCTGTGGCCAGCATCCGTCGCGGTCGTAATACTCGGCTACCGCGGGCACGCGACGAGTTCGCGGCCATGGGTGCGACCCGGGATTGCGCGCGGGCGGAACAGCTACTGCGCAGTTGTGCTGGAGCGAGGTCCTTCGGCCAACTCGTTGCTTGCTGACCGATTGCGGCGTCGCGCGACCGCAAGGCCTGCGAGCCCCAACCCGAGCAGCGCTAGGGTGGCGGGTTCGGGGACGGGGACGGCGGAACTCGGCGCGACCAGCTGGCCGCGAATCGCGCCCCCAGGAAAGATGCTGTTGTGGACGTTCACGTAAAAGTTCGCCGGGTTCGCGAGCACGGCAGCAACGTCGGCATCGATTACGGAGCCAAACAGCGCTGCGCTGAAATCGATGCGGACCGGACCGGCAACGCCCACCGCGCCCGCGTGGACATGCGCGCCCGTCAGCGGGAAAGCGACATTCTCCAGTGCAATCACCCAATCCACGCGATTGATGGCGCTGTCGAAGGTGAGCAGCGCGATGCCGGCGCCGTCCGGATCGCCGGGTCCGGGAACCTCTTCCGCACCCGTCAAAATGGCCGTGAAGGCAATCAGCGACGCGCTTGCCAGCTGTCCGCGAATCGCGCCCGCAGGAAAGAGGCTGTTGTGGATATTCACATAAAAGTTCGACGGGTTCGCGAGCACGGCAGCGACGTCGGCATCGACAACGGAGCCAAACAGCGCTGCGCTGAAATCGATGCGGACCGGACCGGCAACGCCGGGGCCGCCGAGGTGAATGTGTGCCCCCGTTAGCGGCTGATCGACGTTCGCGAACGATATCGACCAACTCACCTGATTGGTGATGCTGTCGAAAATGAGCAGGGCGGTGCCGACGCCATCCGGATCGCCGGGTCCCGGGACCTCCTCCGCACCCGTCAAACGGGCGGCGAACCCGATCAGGGTGGCGTTTGCGGTTGCCGATGCGATCGCCAAAAAGGCGATCGCCAGCATCGAGGATAGCCGGATGATCATCGTGTTTCTCCCGAGCGCGTGGGGCGCGACAACAGTCTTGCGGCTGAAAGGCGGGGAGCACGGCGCGTGCCCGGCACTGCCGAATTCACACAATCAGGCACATGCCTATATGGCGGACATCGCGTGAGCAGGCGTAGTAAAGTTTTTCGACGCCGCAGCGTTATTCGTCCCATCGCTCGGCGAGCTTCATGCGCTGCACCTTGTTGTCGCGAATCATGGGTCACCTCTTCGGTTTCATCAACGACGAGCGAGCGAGCAGCACCTCGCGACGCTTGAGACTCGCCTGCGGCCAGTATTCGCTGCGGTCGTAATACTCGGCTACCGCGGGCACACTGCTCGGAAGCACGACCCACGGCTGCTTCGAAGCGGTGAATATGTGGATGTCGGGCGGCCACCGATCGGGCTCGTCGAGCGTCCCCACGCGCACGAACCGAACAGCATCGCCCGCGCCTGCGTAGTGGCTCCAGAGCGCAATCTTGCAACGCGCGCAGCGTGCGATCTTCTGTCCGTTGCCGCTGTTGGACGGCGTCATCACGATGTCGATCTCGCCGCATTCGACAACCACTCGCTCCGACTCGATCATCGCATTGAGCGCGAACGACGCGCCGGTTTCGCGCTGGCACCAGCGGCAGTGACAGCAATGCACGAACAGTGGCGGCCCGCGCATCGAATAGCGAACCGCGCGGCATGTGCAGCCGCCTTGCGACAGATCATCGGCCGGCGTCGTCATCCTCGCAGGGCTTTACGCACGACCAGCTTCAAGCCGGACCAAATCTCGTCGATGGCGCACACCTTGACGTCGACCCAGCCGAGAGGCAGCGCGACTTCGCGGATCACGTCCTCGGTGATATCGGTCGCAACCTTCGCGGACTTTTTCGGCCACGAGACCCACACGATCGCGTCCGGATGGAGCGCCGCGCGATAGCTCGCAAGGGCGCGAGCCAGGTCTGTGCGACGGGTCGTGAACACGTGCACGATATCGACATCGCGGCCTGCGCGTTCTACGAACGTCACAGCTTCGGGCAATGGTTCGAGACGTTGCAAATGCGACGGCGGTGCGCCGACGAGAAGCACACGAACACCCTCCCTGATACCCAGCTTGCGAGGCAGCGGCGTCCCGGAGTACGCCGCCGACGCTGACATCAAGCTTGCCCGAATCGCGCCATTGACCGCAGCTTCGCGCGCTCGGCTTCGACTTCGCGATAACGCGGGCCGGCGCTCGTGATCAGCGATTCGAGCAAAGTCGAAGCGACCGCAGCGACATCATTGATCGCACGCTCGAACGCTTCCTTGTTCGCTTTGGAAGGCGTGT
>DATLOI010000151.1:0-2904 GCA_035536295.1 Casimicrobiaceae bacterium | reverse complement strand
AAATCGCGAAAACGCTCGGCGTGAAGCGCGAGGAAGTCCTCGAAATGGAAATGCGCCTGTCCGGTCAGGACGTCGCGCTCGATCCGATGCCTACTTCGGATGATGAAGCGCCGACCTCGCCGATCGCGTGGCTTGTCGACGACTCCGAGGACCCGTCGCAACGGCTCGAGCGCGTGCAAGTCGAAACGCGCCGCAGCGATGGCTTGAAGGATGCGCTGGGCAAGCTCGACTCGCGTAGCCGCCGCATCATCGAGTCGCGCTGGCTGCGTGAAGACGATCAGGCGACGCTGCAGGAGCTCGCCGACGAATACGGCGTGTCGGCCGAACGCATCCGCCAGATCGAGAGCAAGGCGCTGAAGCAAATGCGCGGGGCGATGGCGGAAGTGGCGTAAGAACGGATCTCGGATCGAGCGAGGAGGGGTGAGGGAGCCCCATAGAGATCCTCGAACAGAATGCTCAGGCCCGAAGACAACTTCGGGCTTTTTTTGCGCCCCGCAGCGTTTGCCCTCCCTCCGACGCTCCCTATTCCCTACTCCCCAATCCCCATTCCCCATTCCCTACAGCTCCACTTGCGTCCCCAACTCCACGACCCGATTGGTCGGCACGCCGAAAAAGTCCGACGCCTTCACTGCGTTTTTGCTCATCGACGCGAACAGCTTTTCACGCCATAACGCCATTCCTGGAATCTTCGTCGCGATCAGCGTTTCGCGAGACAGGAAGAACGACGTGTCCATCATGTCGAAGACGAAACCTTGCCGCGAGGCGAGCGCCAGTGCCTCGGGAACATCGGGCTCGTCCTTGAAGCCGTAATAGGCGTAAAGGCGATAGAACTCGGCGCCGAGCGGCGCGGTTTCGAGACGCTCCTCCTCGGGAACGTAGGGATAGTCGCGCATGACGATCGTCAGGAACACGACGCGCTCGTGCAGCACCTTGTTGTGCTTCAGGTTGTGAAGCAACGCGTGCGGCACGCTGTCCGGCGTCGAAGTGAGAAACACCGCCGTTCCGGGAACGCGCGTCGGTGGCACCGCGGAAATGCTGTCGACGAAAAGATCGAGCGGCATCGCATCTTCGGAGAGGCGATGCATGAGGAGCGCGCGACCGCGCTTCCACGTCGTCATCAGCGTGAAGATGATCGCACCGATCACCAGGGGGAACCAGCCGCCGTAAGGAATCTTCAGCGCATTCGAGCTCAAGAATGCGAAGTCGATCAACATGAGCGGCAGCACGACCGCAACTGCGACGGGCAGCGGCCATTTCCACAGTCGCAGGATCACGAAGGCGATCAGGACAGAGTCGATCATCATTGCCATCGTGACGGCGATGCCGTAGGCGCCGGCAAGTGCACTCGAGCTTCCGAAGCCGATGACGAGCAACACCACTGCAATGAAGAGCGACCAGTTGATGAACGGCACGTAGATCTGGCCTATCTCCCGCTCTGACGTGTGCTCGATCTGCAGCCGAGGCACGTAGCCCATCTGCACCGCCTGCCGCGCGAGCGAGAAGGCGCCCGAGATGACGGCTTGCGATGCGACGATCGTCGCCATCGTTGCCAGCACGATGAGCGGCAGCAGCGCCCATGACGGTGCGAGCAGATAGAAGGGATTGCGAATGGCCGAGGGTTCTTCGAGCAGCAGGGCTCCTTGACCGAAATAATTGAGGACCAGCGCGGGAAAGACGAAGAAAATCCAGGCGCGTCGAATGGCCGGCCTGCCGAAATGCCCCATGTCGGTGTACAGCGCCTCGGTCCCGGTGACGGCGAGCACGACCGCTCCCAGCGAGAGGAAAGTCGCGAGCGGATGGTCGATGATGAACGCGAGCGCGTAGGTCGGCAGCACCGCGCTGACCACAGTCGGGTGACGGACGATCGCCGTCGCACCGAGTACGCCGATGACGACGAACCAAATGATGGTGATCGGTCCGAACAGGCGGCCCACGGCGGCGGTGCCGTGCTTTTGGATCGCGAACAACCCGACCATGATCGCAACGGTGATCGGCACGACGTAGCTGTGCAGCCCCGGGGCGACGACCTCGATTCCTTCGACCGCCGACAGGACTGAGATTGCGGGCGTGATCATCGCGTCACCGAAGAACATCGCAGCGCCGAAGATGCCGAACCCGATGAGCCACCACCGCCACCGATTGCCGCGCTCCATGCCGTGGGAGATGAGCGCGGTCAGCGCAAGTTGCCCGCCTTCGCCGCGGTTGTCCGCGCGCATGACCAGCACGACGTACTTCAGCGTGACGATGACGACCAACGCCCAGAAGATCAGCGACAGCAGGCCATAAACGTTGGCCGGCGTCATCGGCATCAGGTCCTCGTCGCGGAACACCTGCCGCATCGTGTACAGCGGTGACGTGCCGATATCGCCGAAGACGACGCCGATCGCGCCCACGACCAGCGGGAACATCGAGCGAGCGGCGGCCTTGCGATTGGCCATCGGCGGCGGCTAAACGGCGCTGCTGCTGTCGTCGCTGCGACGCGCGAAGCGGATGTTGAGCTGCTTGAGCTTGCGGTACAGGTGCGTGCGCTCGAGACCCGCTTTCTCGGCAACCCGGCTCATGTTGCTTTGCTCGCGCCCGAGTAGCTGCTCGAAATAAATGCGCTCGAATGCCTCGCGGGCTTCGCGCAGCGGCAACTCGAAAAAGCGCGCCGTGATCTCGGGGGCAATCGCTTGCTCGGGCATCGACGATTCGCCGAGCAGACGCTTCACATGATCGGGCGTGATGTCGCTTCGAACCAACGCGAGGTTCGCGACAACACTTGCCAGATGATCGAGATTGCCGGGCCAGTGCGCGTTCGTCAGCGCAGCAAGCGCCGGCGGCGGCAACGCTGCAAGGAGCGGCGCGGACGGATCGCCGCGGGTTGCTTCGCGCCAGAAACGCTCGATCAGCGGCGGAATGTCG
>DATLOI010000150.1:0-12281 GCA_035536295.1 Casimicrobiaceae bacterium | reverse complement strand
AAGATCCACACGCCGATCAGAAGCAGCATCGGGAACCACGAGATGAAAATCTGCGCGAGGAAGCTTTGCTCTTCCTCGGGCTTGGCTTCGACCTTGACGCCGTACTTGACGAGGTCGCCCACCATCCAGATGTCGCCGGGGCTGTACGTGACGAAGCGCTTTTTCTCGGTCCCGGTCGTCGTCCACAGAATCTTGCGGCCCTCGACCGAGGCCGAGTCGACCTGTCCGCCCCGCGCCTTGTCCATGAACTCCGAATACGGCACCGTGTCGCGCGTCGCCTGGCGCGAATCGAACTGCTTGACGACGGTCAGGACAACGAGCCCGATCACGAGCCAGATGCCGATGTTCTTCAGAAGATTGTTCAACTCGATGCTCCCTGGCGCATTTCACGCCAAACCCGCGTAGTCCGACGCAATTGCGGTCGCGGCCCGAATCGCCGAACCATAGATTGTAGCGGTCCGGCGTCCGCGTTGCCACTTTACCCGTCGAGCGGTGTCGTCCACAGACGACAAACGCCGGGGCAAATCTTCACTTCGGTTGCGCTAAACCCAAAAAACTCTTCCCTACGACGAAAACTTCACGACTTCGATCGCGCGACGCGGCTGGTTTTCGTACGTAAGCCTTGCCGAAACGCCGCGCGACTTCGTGCTGGAACTCGGTGAAGCCTTCGCCCTGAAATACTTTGACGGCAAAGTCGCCGCCGCGTTGCAAGTGTCCACCGGCGAATTCCAGCGCCAATTCAGCAAGGTGAATCCCGCGCGCCTGATCGACGCTGTCGATGCCCGACAGATTGGGCGCGATGTCGGATACGACAAGGTCGAGCGGCGTGTCGCCGAGCGCTTCGTCGACGAGGCGAAGTCCTTCGCCGGTTGCAAAGTCCCCTTTGATGACCTCGACGCCGCGAATCGGCTCCATGTCGAGAAGATCGATGGCAACCACCGTGCCCTTTGGCGCAAGTTTGCGCACCAGCACCTGGCTCCAGCTCCCGGGCGCTGCGCCGAGATCCACGGCTCGCAAGCCGGGCCGGAACAGCTTGTCGCGCTCGCCGATCTCCAGCAGCTTGAACGCCGCGCGCGAGCGGTAGCCCTGGCGCTTCGCCTCGTGCACCCAGTGGTCGGTCAGGTGCTCGTGCATCCATCGTTCGCCGAACCGATGCTTTTTCGCGCCGGGGTTGAGCGGCTTGATCAAGATCGCCGCGGCAATGCCGTCAGAAATCGCGTAATCGCCTCCCAGTATTTCGGCGACGCGTCGAGGTCATTGTGACCCGCGCCGTCGATCTCGACCCATTGCCCGGGTCCTGCCCATGATTCGTGCAGCGCGCGCGAGCGTGCGGGCGCGATGATGCCGTCCTGCGTGCCCACGAGCGTCAGCAACGGGGCCTTGACACCCGGCGCAGCGCTGACCGAATCGAAGCGGTGCCGCAACAGCCATGACACCGGAAGATACGGATAGTGGCGCTTGCCGATCTCGACCAGGCTGTCGTAAGGCGACACCAGGATCACGCCCGCCGCCGGACGCTGCGCGGCGACCTGCACGGCGACACCTGTACCCAAGCTGCGTCCGACGATGACGATGCGGCTGGCGTCGATGTCTTCGTGCGCTGCAACCGCATCGAACAACAACACGCCGTCGGCGACGAGCTCACGCTCGCTCGGCTTGCCTTCGCTGTGGCCGTAGCCGCGATAGTTGAGGCCGATGATCGACCAGGCACGCGGCCAGCGGCGATCGGCGAGCGCCCACGAGATCTCTTCGGCGTTGCCCCCGAAGTAAAGAAGCGTGGGCGAAGGCGTCGTTTCGCCCGGCAAGCGGAATCCCGCGAGCCTCGACCCGTCGGGCGTGCGCAACTCGAAACGATGCGCGTGCGCAGGCAGATGCGATGTGTCGACGAGCGGCTGGGGGAAAAAAATGAGCCGGTCCTGCGAAATCCAGGCGAGCGCAGGCACGAGGACTGCGATCGCAGCGAAGATCAGCAACCATTCCACGATGCGGCGTCCTTTTGAATTCACGGCTCGCCGATTATAGGAACGCGGCGGCTCAAGTCGTTTCTACACAGACCCCAGTCGATCCGTACGGCGCGATGCCCGCGAAGGGGCTAAGCGTTCCCACGACAAGTCTTGCGGCCGTGTTCCCCAACCTCGCGAATTCGCTACGCGCCCGCTCGAATTCATGAATGCGTAGGCGATCGATTGCGCGCGACGTGTCGCGTGCGCTTGCGTCGCACTGCATAGGTCACGACCGGTTCCTGCAACGAATCCGGGAGTCCTACCCATTCGACATGCTTGCCGAGACCTTGCGCTTCGGCAAAAGCAATCGCGCCACGGTCGAACGTTGCCATACGAGCGCGGCGCGCCACCGCCAGGCCCAACAAGTAGGAGTCGGTCACTTGACGATGCCCGACAAGACCGGGCGCCAGGAGCGTACGCACCGTCAACGGCGAGGGTGCGTCAGCCCAATATTCGTGACGAGGATGCTCGACGGCGGCTTGCAAAAGACCGATTGCACGCGAAGGCGATGCGCCGTCTCCTCCGATGAGCGGCTGCGCACCGAGCCGGATGAAAGCGAGCTGCGTCACCGTGCAGCTCGCCCATCGACGCTTGGGTTCTCGACTCATCCATCGCTGCGCAACCGCGTGATGCACGTGAATTTCGTGCATGAGCGCGATCAGTACGTTTACGTCCAGCAAAGTAGTCGATGTCAAGCTGACTCGTCCAGCAGACGCCTGACATCGTCGTCGGTCACCGGCTTTTGACCTTTTTGTCTTGGCACGACCGGAAAGCCATTGGCGCGAACGAGCGATTTCGACAGTGCTGCGCGGGCACGCAACCCTTCGAAGATCAACTCTGAAACCACGCGTCCGAGCGACTGGTCTTGATGTGATGCGATCTGGCGTGCCGCGTCGAGCGCGGTGGGATCGAGATCGAGGGTCGTGCGCATGTGATGGGGTGATGCGATGAAGCGTTCGCATCATAGCATCAAATGACGATTGCCACCACGTTACACTCTCGTGCGTGATCGAGCTCACTTCCACCCAGCGCCGAGCATTGCGCGCCAAGGCGCATGCACTCCATCCCGTTGTCACCGTCGGACACCATGGTCTGACGACCGCGGTTATGCGTGAAGTCGACGTCGCGCTCAAGGCACACGGCCTGATCAAGATACGCGTCGCTGTCGACGATCGAGAAGCCCGCGAGATGATGCTGCGCGACATCGCGAATACACTCGACGCGGCGCCCGTGCAGCACTTGGGGAAGCTTCTGATTGTGTGGCGTCCGCAGGAAGAGATCGCACCACCAGTGCCAACGCCGAAGTCCGAAGGACGCGTCGTGGCGAAGCGTGCGCGTCCGGCGCGAGAACCAATGAGAGCAACCCGACGCGACGACGATCCCGCGCTGTCGGCGCGACGTCGCCGGCAGCGGTCGGCGAAATAGTGTCGCGATTGTCGCGAATGCGTATCGCAAGCTTGGCGGCGCGAGCGTTCGCCGCGATGGCGCTCGTGGTCGTCGCGCCGCAGGTGTTTGCCATCGACCTTCCGCAGCAGCGCATCGTGCCCGGCGGGGTCGCGACAATTGCCCTGGGTGCGTCGAGCATCCGCCCGCAAGCGCGCCTTGGCGAGGTCCCGGTCATGGTTGCCGACGCCGACGGTCAATGGATCGCGATCGTGGGTATCGCGCTTGGCGCCAAGACCGGATCGCAAACGCTGATCGTCAAGCGCAGCGGCCAGCCCGAGACCGCGATCCCATTCGTTGTCGAACCGATGCGCTACGCGGAACAACAGCTCAAAGTTCCGCAAGGACAGGTGGATCTTTCGCAGCAGGATCTCGCGCGCTACGAGCGCGAGCGCGCGCATCAAGGCAGCGTAATCGCGACGTTCAGCGCAAGCTTTCCGACTTCGTTACGCATGCGCCAGCCGGTCCCCGGCGAGCGTTCGGCGTCGTTCGGGCTTCGTCGCGTGTTCAACGGTCAGGCACGCAATCCGCATAGCGGGATGGATATCGCAGCACCCGCCGGAACGCCGGTGATCGCAGCGGCCGCAGGTCGCGTGATTGATACCGGTAATTATTTTTTCAATGGCAACACGGTCTGGCTCGACCACGGCGCGGGGTTGTTGACGATGTATTGCCACTTGCAGTCGATTGCCGTGAAGCTGGGCGACATTGTTTCCGCGGGCGATGCGATCGGCACCGTCGGAGCAACCGGACGTGTCACCGGTCCGCATTTGCATTGGTCGGTGAGCCTCAATCGCGTGATGGTGGATCCGGCGCTCTTTTTGCGATGAGCCGACGCGGCTTTCGTTCTCGTTCTAGCGGAGCGCGACGCTGGCAATTTCCTTACCGGGCTCCACCGTCGGATCGTCCGGTGCAAGCATGAACGTCAACAGGATCGCGAGCGCGATCGGGATCAGCACCGGCTGCAGCCACGAAAGCAGCCACAGCACAAGCGCCAGGCTAGCCAACACGAGCAGCGGCCGTACCGCGTTCGGAAACGACGGTGCCGGAGCCATCGGCGATCAACGCGCGCGTGACGCGATGGCGACTGCGATCTCGAATGCCTGCTGCAATCCTTCCACGTTGGCGACATTGCGCCCGACGATGTCGAACGCCGTCCCGCTCGCGCAGGTCGCCACCGGCACCGGCAAACCACCGTGCAACGTGACTCCGTTGTCGAAGCCCATGAGCTTCATCGCGATCTGGCCCTGATCGTGATACATCGTCACCACCGCATCGAAATCACCACGACGCGCTGCGACGAACACGGTGTCCGGCGACATCGGGCCGACCGCGTTGATGCCAAGCGTTTGTGCCTGTTCGATCGCGGGCATTATCACGTCGATTTCCTCGCGACCGATCGAGCCGCCGTCTCCCGCGTGCGGATTGAGGCCGGTGACCGCGATGCGCGGCTCTTCGCGGCCTGCGGCTTTGAGATAGCGATCCACGATCTCGACGGCCTGCACGACTCCATCGATGGTGAGCGCATCGGCAACTTCACGCAGCGGCACGTGCGACGTTACGCGCGACGTCCACAATTTCCCGGTGATGTTGAATTCGGTGACGAAGGCATCGACGCCAAATCGGTCCTGCATCAAGCGCAACTCGTCTTCGTGGTGCATGCCCGCAAGCCGAAGTGCATGCTTGTTGAGCGGCGCGAACACGATCGCCTGCACCTCGCCGCTACGCGCTGCTGCGGTAGCGCTCTCGAGTGCAGCAAGCGCCGCGCGACCGCCAGCTTCGGTCGCGACACCGGGCGTTATCGCAGACTCGCCAGCGAGATTCAGCGTGCGCAGCGTGGCACCGTCGTTCGCGCGGCCGACCAGCGCTTTCACCCCCGCGACTCGCTCGCCGCTCGCGATGATCGCAGGATCGGAGAAAACGATGACTTCAGCGGCCTCGACGTTGTGTCGGCGCGCCAGCAACTTCGCGGACAGCTCGGGCCCGATTCCATTCGGATCACCGGCGACATAGGCAATGCGTGGACGTGACATGATCGACTCGCTTTATTCCGCCTTGATGTTCGCCGTCCGAATCAGCGTGCCGAAACGCTCGTACTCCTTGCGATTCATGTCGGCGAACTGCTCGATCGACAGCGTGCCTGGCTCGCCACCCAGTCCTTTGAGTTTCGCTTGCACGTCGGGAAGCTTCAACACGCGCATCAGTTCCGCATGCAGCTTGTCGACGACCGGCTTGGGCGCGCCCCCGGTCACGAACAATCCATACCATGTCGTCATCTCGGCCGCGGGATAGCCGGCTTCTGCGATCGTCGGAACGTTCGGAAGCTCGGGTGAGCGCTGCGCTGATGTCACGGCGAGCGGACGGAAGCGACCGGACTTGATGTGCGGCATCGCGGAGGACGTCGTGTCGAACATCATCTCGACGTTGCCGCCGAGAATGTCGACGTGCGCCTGGCTCGACCCCTTGTACGGAACGTGAATGGTCTTGACGCCGGCGGCCTGATCGAAAGCTTCACCCGCGATGTGTTGCGTGCTGCCCACACCGGATGACGCGTACTTCAGCATTCCGGGCTGCGCTTTCGCTGCGACAACCAGCTCCTTTACGTCTTTGGCCGCAACCTTGTCGCCGACGACGAGGACATTGGGAACCACAACGATCAGTCCGACAGGCTGCAACTGCTTCAGCGGATCAAAGCTGAGCTTCAGCAAGTGCGGAGCGATCGCTTGCCCGGTGTTGGTTGCCACCAGCAACGTGTAACCATCCGGTGGCGCTTTGGCGGTTAGGTCGGCCGCAATCGTGTTCGACGCACCCGGGCGATTCTCGACGACAAACGGCTGCTTCAAGGATTCGGCAAATTTTTCGGCGAGCAGGCGCGCGATGATGTCGGTGCCGCCGCCGGCGTTGGCTCCGACCATGATGCGTACGGGCTTGTTCGGATAGTCGGACTGGGCAATCGCGCAGGACGCGCTCGTCATTGCGACAAAGGTCATGGCCGATAACAGGATGCGCATGGATGATTCTCCGAGTTGGCAATGTCACCACGATACTACCGCCGCGGTAGTGTGGTGTCTCGGAAATACCTAGCTGAAATCGCCGGCGCCCATTGGAACGATGCGGCATCGAGTTCCGCGGCGCTGGTCGAGAAAGTCCCGCGAAAACCGCGTCAGGCGCGACGCGAGGCGAGACAGGGTTGGGACACCCGGCGAGGCGAGCAACAATGCCTGGCGCGGTTTCTCGCGCGGACTTTCATAGGTCATTTCCGAGACACCACACTACATCATGAGGCGTGGTGGCAAAATTGACTCGTTTGCGCGCCGCAGGCTAATGTCGTGGCTATGACCAACGATCCATTCCGCCTCGATGGCAAGGTTGCCATCGTGACCGGCTCCTCGCGTGGCATCGGTCGCGCAATCGTCGAAGCGCTCGCGCGCGCCGGAGCAAGTGTTGTCGTGTCGTCACGCAAAATCGACGCGTGCGAAGCCGTCGCGAAAGAAATTCGCAACGATGGCCTGCGAGCAATCGCGTTGGCCTGCCACGCGGGCCGTAACGACGAGCTCGATCGCCTGGTTGCAACGACGATCCAGGAATTCGGTCGGCTCGATGTCTGTGTGGCCAATGTGGCGGTGAATCCCGTGTTCGGCCCGCTCGGCTCGCTGACCGACGAAGCGTGGAGCAAGGTGATGGATGTCAATGTGCGCAGCGTGTTCGCGCTCGCGAATCTTTCGGTTCCTCATCTTGAAGCGCATCGCGACGGAGCGTTCATCGCAATCTCGTCGATCGGCGCGCTACGAACCGAGCATGGCATCGGTGCCTACAACGTTTCGAAGCTCGCGTTGATCGGTCTGGTTCAGAACCTTGCCAGCGAATGGGGACCGCGCGGCGTTCGCGTCAACGCCATCGCGCCGGGAGTGATCCGCACTGATTTTGCAAAGGCGCTCTGGGAGAATCCGTCGATCAAGGAGAAACTCGAGTCCGTGACGCCGCTACGACGTATCGGGGAGCCCGACGACATTGGGGCGATTGCGGTGTTTCTCGCCGCCCCCGCGAGCCGCTTCATCACTGGTCAGACACTCGTTGTCGACGGCGGCGCGACACTGGTCAGCGCCACCAACGCCGGCTGATCGTGCTCGACACCCCAGCGCTCGGTCGTTATCTGGCCGCGCATGTCGAAGGGTTTCGCGAGCCGCTTGTAATCGAGCCGCTGCAGGGTGGGCAGTCGAATCCCACGTTCAAGCTGACAACACCCGGTTCGACCTATGTTCTGCGCAAAAAACCGGTCGGCGAGCTGTTGCGCTCGGCGCGCCATCGAGCGCGACTATCGCGTGATGAGCGCGTTGCAAGACAGCGCCGTGCCGGTGCCGCGGCGGCGACTTTCGCATCGACAACCTGATCGTTGACCCGGCCAGGGCCGCGCGTCATCGCCGTACTCGATTGGGAGCTGTTGACGCTGGGACATTCTTGGCCGACGTGGCCTATCACGCGCTCGCCTGGCGACTCACCAACGAGCAGTTCCGCGGCATGGCCGAGCATGAGCTCGCGGTGCCTGGTATTCCCTCCGAACGCGCTTATCTCGTCGCCTTTTGTGAGCGCGCCGGTCGTGCACGCATCGACGAAACAGTATGGACGTTCTGCCTCGCCTACAACATGTTTCGACTCGCTGCGATATTGCAGGGAATTGCGAAGCGCGCACTCGATGGAACCGCCGCTGCGAGCGATGCAGTTGAACGGGTGGACGCGCGCGTCCGATCGCCGAGGAAGGCTGGCGAACAGTCGAGCAATCGGGTTGATGCGGGCTTTCCCTCAGCGATAGTCGACGGTCACGATTTCGTACGCGCGCATGCCTCCCGGCGCCTGCACTTCGGCCGTGTCGCCCTCGGTGCGACCGATCAACGCGCGCGCGATCGGTGAATTGATGGAGATCTTGCCGGCTTTGATGTCGGCCTCGTCGTCGCCGACGATTTGATAGCGATTGCGCTCGCCGCTGTCGAGCTCTTCGACTTCGACCGTCGCGCCGAACACAACGCGCCCATCCGCCTCGATCGCCGAAGGATCGATCACTTGCGCATTGGCGAGCTTCGTCTCGACTTCGGCGATGCGGCCCTCGATGAACCCCTGACGCTCTCGTGCCGCATCGTAATCGGCGTTCTCCGACAAGTCGCCGTGCGAGCGTGCATCGGCGATCGCCTGGATGATGGCGGGACGCTCGACGCTCTTGAGCCTTGCGAGCTCGGATTTCAAGCGCTCGGCGCCCTCCACCGTCATGGGTATCTTGCTCATCTGGATTCTCTAGTGCAGACGCTGATGCAACCGCTGCACCGAGTACGGCACGAGCTCGCGCATCGTCCGCATGCCGATCACTGCGGCGCGCGCGCCGGCGATCGTCGTGTAAGTCGGGATCTGATCGTTCAGCGCTTCCCGTCTGATCGCGTAGCTGTCATGAATCGCGCTGCGCTTTTCCTCGACGGTGTTGATCACCATCGCGATCTCGTCGTTCTTCAGCATGTCGACGATGTGGGGACGCCCTTCGGCGACCTTGTTGACCGCGGTCACGGGAACGCCGGCCGCAGCTAGCGCCGCAGCCGTGCCGCGCGTCGCGACGATTCCGAAGCCCAGTTCGTGCAGCATGCGCGCGGTGTCGATCGCTTTCGCCTTGTCGCTGTTGCGAAGGCTCACGAACACTTTTCCGCTCGAAGGGAGTCTGACACCCGCCGCGAGCTGACTCTTGACGAACGCCTCGCCAAACGTTTCGCCCACACCCATCACTTCGCCGGTCGATTTCATCTCCGGCCCGAGAATAGTGTCCACACCGGGAAACTTGATGAAGGGAAACACCGCTTCCTTCACCGAAAAGTAGGGCGGCACGACCTCGCCGGTGATCCCCTGATCGGCAAGCGAGCGTCCTGCCATGCACCGCGCGGCGATTTTGGCGAGTGGACGACCAGTCGCTTTCGACACGTAGGGAACGGTTCGCGACGCGCGGGGATTCACTTCGAGGACATAAACAGTCGGCACATTCGTTTCGCTGTCCTGGATCGCGAATTGCACGTTCATCAAGCCGACGACATTGAGCGCTTTGGCCATCGCAATGGTTTGTCGCCGCAATTCCTCCTGCAGCTCCTGCGAAAGCGAGTACGGCGGCAGCGAGCATGCGGAGTCGCCCGAATGCACGCCTGCCTGCTCGATGTGCTCCATGATGCCGCCGATCAAGACATCGTTGCCGTCACAGATTGCATCGACGTCGACCTCGATCGCGTCGTTCAGGAATCGATCGAGGAGCACCGGGCTGTCGTTACTGACCTTTACCGCGTCGCTCATGTAGCGTTGAAGATCGCGCGGCTCGTGAACGATTTCCATCGCGCGACCGCCGAGGACATACGATGGCCGCACTACGAGCGGATAGCCGATCTCCTCGGCGGCGGCAAGCGCGCGCTCCTCGGTGCGCGCGGTGCGATTCGGCGGCTGCTTCAACTCGAGCCGATGCAGCATTTGCTGGAAGCGCTCGCGATCCTCGGCCATGTCGATCATGTCGGGTGTCGTGCCGATGATCGGTACACCGTTGCGTTCAAGATCGCGGGCCAGCTTCAACGGTGTTTGCCCGCCATACTGGACGATCACGCCGATGGGTTTTTCGACATTGACAATCTCGAGCACGTCTTCCAGCGTCAGCGGCTCGAAGTACAGCCGATCGGAAGTGTCGTAGTCGGTCGACACGGTCTCCGGATTGCAATTGACCATGATCGTCTCGAATCCGTCCTCGCGCAGCGCCATCGCGGCGTGCACACAGCAATAGTCGAACTCGATTCCCTGCCCGATGCGATTCGGCCCACCGCCCAGCACGATGATTTTCCTGCGCGCGGTCGGCTGCGCCTCGCACTCTTCCTCGTACGTCGAGTACATGTACGCGGTCTTGGTCGAGAACTCGGCCGCGCAAGTGTCGACGCGCTTGTAAACCGGCCGGATACCGAACGCGTGTCGACGCGCGCGAACGTCGCTTTCGGTCGTCTTGGTGAGATAGGCGAGCCGGCGGTCCGCAAACCCCTTGCGCTTCAGCTCACGCAATTCCTCCGCCGAAATCTCGTCGAGCTTGCGCTTTTCGATTGCAAGCTCGAGATCGACGATCTCCTTGATCTGCGCCAGGAACCAGCGGTCGATTTTCGTGTAGCCGTGCAGTTCGTCGACCGACATGCCGATGCCGAACGCATCCGCGACATACCAGAGCCGCTCGGCGTTCGGATACGCGAGCTCGTCACCGATCTTGTCGGGATCGACGCTCTTCAAATTGAACCCGTCGACGCCGACTTCCAGCCCTCGCAGCGCCTTTTGCAATGACTCGCCGAACGTGCGGCCGATCGCCATCACTTCACCGACCGACTTCATTTGCGTCGTCAAGCGGTCGTCCGCCTGCTTGAACTTCTCGAACGCGAAGCGCGGGACTTTCGTTACGACGTAGTCGATCGTCGGCTCGAACGACGCGGGAGTCGCGCCACCTGTTATGTCGTTCGCAAGCTCGTCCAGCGTATAGCCGACTGCGAGCTTCGCCGCGATTTTCGCGATCGGGAATCCGGTCGCTTTAGACGCCAGCGCCGAGCTTCGCGACACGCGCGGATTCATCTCGATGACGATCATGCGGCCATCGGCCGGATTGATCGCGAACTGAACATTCGATCCGCCTGTATCAACACCGATCTCGCGCAGCACCGCGATGCTCGCGTCGCGCATGATCTGGTATTCCTTGTCGGTCAACGTCTGCGCCGGCGCAACGGTGATCGAGTCGCCCGTGTGAACGCCCATCGGATCGACGTTCTCGATCGAGCAGACGATGATGCAGTTGTCCTTGCGATCGCGCACCACCTCCATCTCGAACTCTTTCCAGCCGAGCAGGCTTTCCTCGATCAGAAGCTCGTGCGTCGGGCTCATCGACAGCCCGCGCTTGGCGATTTCGTCGAATTCGTCCTTGTTGTAGGCGATGCCTCCGCCGGTTCCACCGAGCGTGAACGACGGCCGGATGATCGCGGGAAACCCGATCTCCGCTTGAACTCGCTGAGCTTCTTCCAGTGTGTGCGCGATGCCCGAACGTGCGCTCGAAAGCCCGATGCGCGTCATCGCGGCCTTGAACTTTTCGCGATCCTCGGCCTTGTCGATCGCTTTCTTCGATGCGCCGATCAACTCGACATCGAATTTGGTCAGCACCCCTTCGCGCGCAAGATCGAGAGCGCAATTGAGCGCCGTTTGTCCACCCATCGTGGGCAGCAGCGCGTCGGGTCGCTCCTTCTCGATGATCTTGGCGACCATCGGCCAGGTGATCGGCTCGATGTAAGTGACATCGGCCATGTCCGGGTCGGTCATGATCGTCGCCGGATTCGAGTTCACGAGGACGACGCGATAGCCTTCCTCGCGCAACGCCTTGCACGCCTGTGCGCCCGAGTAATCGAACTCGCAAGCCTGCCCGATGATGATCGGCCCGGCGCCGATGATCATGACCGAGTGGATGTCTGTGCGTTTAGGCATGGTGAAGACGGGGTGAGGAACGAGGATCGAGGATCGAGGGGGCAACAGTGCCAATCCGCTTCTCCAGCCCCCGCTGCAGACCTCGCAACATCTTTCCAATGACCTCCACCTGCTCGAGCAGTCGCTCGAGTTCGAACGGGGAAACATAACCAAGGCGATTGGCGATCATCGGCTGCGTCTCGAGCTCCGCCAGCGAACCACGTGAGATTCCAACAACAAGATTCATTGCCAGTTGCCAAACCTTCAAATCACGAAAGCTGTCGTTTCCCACGACATCGCTCCCTCGATCCTCGGTCCTCGATCCTATTCCCGCTTCATCATCGCGAC
>DATLOI010000149.1:0-35749 GCA_035536295.1 Casimicrobiaceae bacterium | reverse complement strand
TTCGGAAGACATCTACGCCGGCATCGAGTGGACTGCCGAATCCGAAGGTGCGAAGCGCGTGATCGAGTTTCTCGTGCGCGAGATGGGCGTCAAGAAGATTCGCTTCCCCGAGACCTCGGCCATCGGCATCAAGCCGGTTTCCCGCGAAGGCACCGAGCGGCTCGTGCGCAAAGCCATTCAGTATGCGATCGACAACGACCGCAAGTCGCTGACGCTCGTGCACAAGGGCAACATCATGAAGTTCACCGAAGGCGCGTTTCGCGATTGGGGCTATGCGATCGCACAGCGCGAGTTCGGCGCGCAGCTTCTGGACGGCGGGCCGTGGATGACGATCAAGAATCCGAAGAGCGGTCGCGACATCGTTGTGAAGGATGTGATCGCCGATGCGTTTTGCAACAGATTCTCTTGCGTCCAGCCGAGTACGATGTGATCGCAACGCTGAACCTGAACGGCGACTACATCAGCGATGCATTGGCCGCCCAGGTCGGCGGGATCGGCATCGCACCGGGAGCCAACATGTCCGACTCGGTCGCGATGTTCGAGGCGACGCACGGCACCGCGCCTAAATACGCCGGCAAGGACTACGTCAATCCCGGCTCGGAAATCCTTTCCGCCGAGATGATGCTCGTGCACATGGGCTGGAAGGAAGCGGCGGCGCTGATCACGGCGAGTCTCGAGAAGGCGATCGTCGACAAGGTCGTGACCTACGATTTCGCCCGACTGATGAGCGGCGCAACGCAGGTGTCGTGTTCGGGATTTGGCCGGGCGATGATCGAACGAATGTGACGTCGGCAAAAGGCGTCCGGGCTCCGCATGCTGCCGGCATGAACGTGTTGTCGCCCAAAAAAAACCCGCCTGGCAGGCGGGCTTTACGTTCGCGCGCGCATCATGTGCGAGCGCGACCCTTCAAAGATTCATGCCGGCTGGATGTTGCTGGCTTGCTTTCCTTTCGGGCCCTGCGTCACTTCGAACTGAACCTTCTGTCCCTCTTTGAGGCTCTTAAACCCATTCATCGCGATCGCCGAGAAGTGCGCGAACAGGTCCTCCCCGCCGTCGTCCGGCGTGATGAACCCGTACCCCTTCGCGTCGTTGAACCACTTGACGGTTCCGGTTGCCATACAACTTGTTCCTTACAGGAAATGAAAAGGCGTTCGGAAGGGGCGGACTACTAGGCGGGCACATCCGTGGTGACGCGCGTAAAGCTCCGCACAAGCGGGCGCGGCGCGGCGTTCAAAAAAGCGGCGGCGGACCGAAACGAATA
Organism: Casimicrobiaceae bacterium; assembly: GCA_035536295.1. GTDB lineage: Bacteria > Pseudomonadota > Gammaproteobacteria > Burkholderiales > Casimicrobiaceae > VBCG01. Next base: position 34,488 of record DATLOI010000149.1, on the reverse strand, counting down.
GCTCCCCTCAGCCAAACGGCCCCGTTGTACGCGCAATTTCTGCCGGGCGTCAAGCCTACGACGCCAGCGGGGGGATTCCTATTGAAAAAACTGTTGCAATCATCAAACATAGCCCCATCCTAGGAAGGCTTCCCGGCATTTCGTTCGCATGACCGTCAACGAGCAGCGTGGCGAGGTTCTCGACGCCGAGAAGGTCAAGCAGAAGCCGCCTCCATTGTGGAAGGTTCTGCTGCTCAACGACGACTACACTCCGATGGACTTTGTCGTCGTGGTGCTTCAGACTGTATTCGGAATGTCGCGGGAAAAAGCGACGCGCGTCATGCTCCAGGTGCATCGGGAAGGCATGGGAGTATGTGGAACCTACACGCGCGAGATCGCAGCGTCGAAAGTCGATCAGGTGATCGACATCGCAAAAAAGGCGCAGCACCCGCTGCAGTGCACGATGGAGGAGACTTGAGCGTTATGTGGACATCCGGCGCTTTGCCGGCATGTCGCGCCTAAGGAAAGCAGCAATGATCGCGCAGGAACTGGAAGTCTCCCTCCACATGGCTTTTGTCGAAGCACGGCAAAAGCAGCACGAGTTCATCACCGTCGAGCATTTGCTGCTCGCGATGCTGGACAACCCGTCGGCAGCCGAAGTGCTGAAGGCTTGCGGTGTCGACCTGGAAGAGCTGCGCGGCGTGCTCACCGATTTCATCAACGAGCACACGCCTCGGCTGCCCCCGCATTCGGACGCCGATACGCAGCCGACGCAAGGGTTCCAGCGCGTGATTCAACGCGCGATCCTGCACGTGCAGTCGTCCGGCAAGAAGGAAGTGACTGGTGCGAACGTCCTGGTCGCTATTTTTGGCGAGAAGGAATCGCACGCCGTCTATTTCCTCAATCAGCGCGGCGTGACACGTCTCGACGTCGTCAACTACATCGCGCACGGCATCACCAAGACGCCGCAGAGCAAGCCCGACAAGAGCGGCGAGAGTGGCAAGGAGGAAGGCGAGGGTGGCAGCGAGTCACAAGGCGCACTCGATGCCTACACGGTCAATCTCAATCACATGGCGCGTAACGGCAAGATCGATCCTTTGATCGGCCGGGCGCACGAGTTGGAGCGCGTCGTGCAGGTGTTGTGCCGGCGCCGCAAGAACAATCCGCTGCTCGTCGGCGAAGCGGGGGTGGGCAAGACCGCAATCGCCGAAGGACTTGCACGCCGCATCAACGAGGGCGATGTTCCCGAGCTTTTGAAGGAATACCAGGTTTATTCGCTCGACATGGGCGCGCTTCTCGCCGGCACCAAGTATCGCGGCGATTTCGAGCAGCGCCTCAAAGCGGTGTTAAAGCAGCTTGCCGAGAATCCACGCTCGATCCTATTCATCGACGAGATTCATACGATCATCGGTGCTGGCGCGGCATCGGGCGGCACGCTCGACGCATCAAATCTCTTGAAGCCCGCGCTGTCGACCGGTGCATTGAAGTGCATCGGCGCAACGACCTATGCCGAATTTCGCCAGATCTTCGAAAAAGATCACGCGTTGTCGCGGCGCTTCCAGAAAGTCGACGTGCCCGAGCCTTCGGTGCTCGAAACCGTCGAAATCTTGAAAGGCCTCAAGTCACGCTTCGAGCAGCATCACGGTGTCAAGTACGCCCCTGCTGCGCTGACGAGCGCCGCGGAGCTGTCGGCGCGCTTCATCAACGATCGTCATCTGCCGGACAAGGCGATCGACGTGATCGACGAAGCTGGTGCAGCGCAGAAAATACTGCCCAAGTCGCGGCAGAAAAAAGTCATCGGCAAGAGCGAGGTCGAGGAGATCGTAGCCAAGATCGCGCGCATTCCCGCGAAGAACGTGTCGTCCGACGATCGCAATGCGCTCAAGACACTCGATCGCGATTTGAAGAACGTCGTGTTCGGTCAGGACAAGGCGATCGAGGCGCTCGTCTCTGCGATTCGCATGGCGCGCTCGGGACTCGGCAATCCGCAAAAGCCCATCGGCAATTTTCTGTTTTCGGGGCCGACCGGTGTCGGCAAGACCGAAGTCGCGCGCCAGCTTGCGTATTGCCTTGGCGTCGAGTTGCTTCGCTTCGACATGTCCGAATACATGGAGCGTCACGCGGTGTCGCGCTTGATCGGCGCACCTCCTGGCTATGTCGGCTTTGACCAGGGCGGCCAGCTCACCGAAGCGGTGACCAAGCATCCGTACAGCGTGCTCTTGCTCGACGAAATCGAGAAAGCGCATCCCGACATATTCAACGTGCTGTTGCAGGTGATGGATCATGGAACGCTGACCGACAACAACGGGCGCAAGGCCGATTTCCGCAACGTCACGATCATCATGACGACCAATGCGGGCGCCGCGGAGCTTGCGAAAGGAACGATTGGTTTTGCGAACGACAAGCAGGCGGGCGACGAGATGGGCGAGATCAAGCGGCTCTTTACGCCGGAGTTTCGCAATCGCCTCGACGGCGTGGTGAGCTTCGCGTCACTCAACTCCGACGTGATTTTGAAAGTCGTCGACAAGTTCCTGCTCGAGCTCGAGAATCAATTGCACGAGAAAAAAGTCGAGCCGACGTTTTCACCGAAACTCAAGGAGTTCCTCGCGAAACGAGGATTCGATCCGCAAATGGGTGCGCGTCCGATGGCGCGGCTCATTCAGGACACGATCCGCAAGGCGCTCGCCGAGGAGCTTTTGTTCGGCAAGCTGGTCAACGGTGGCAAGGTAACTATCGATCTCGACGACGACGACAAGATCAAGCTGACGTTCGAGGAGTCGCCCGCAGCGCCTGCCGAGCCGGCAGAGGCCGAGTCCGCTTAGTCCGCGTCGAACTTTCGGGCGAATGAGTAACGAGAGGCGCCAGTCGGCGCCTCTCTTCTTTTGAATTGGGGGCTCATCGCCGTCAGCGATTGCGCGGATCGCGCATCTACCTAACCGCGTGCGTCTTTATCGACTTACAGCGATCGAATCTCCACCTTCCTGAACCTGATCGTGCCGCGCCCCCATTGCAACGCCACCGGTCCGCTCGCGAACTTCGCGTCCTGCACGTCGACGGTCTTCTGGCCATTCAACACGACCACCAGATGCGTTCCGCGCATCGTGACCTCGTAGGTGTTCCATTTGCCGCCGGCTTTGGGAATAGGCGCCGCGACGGGCGCTACTTTCACGATCGAACCGGTTGCGTAGGTTGGATCGGGTCGCTGGTCGAATATGTTCGCCTCGTAGCAACTTTCGTCGGTGATTTTTTTCGGATCCTGGCAGCGCATGTAGATGCCGCTGTTGGCGTCGTCGCTCGCCCAGAACTCGGCACGGAGCACGAAATCGCGGTACGACTGTCGAGTGACAAGATAGGCCGCCGTGTCACCACCGCGCGTGGCCTGAATCGCACCGTCGATGGCAGTCCAGTTCGCTTCGCCCACACGATCGAAGTTGTCGAGTCCCCGCGTGCCGTCGACGAGTGTGGTCCATCCCGAAAGGGAGCCGCTCATTGCACACCCGAGAAGTGTCAACGCGGCTGCAAAGGCCGTTACCCGTGCTGCGATGGTCTTCATTGCATTTCCCCTTCTGATTCGATCGACGGTTAATGTCACGCGAGCGAATCCGCCCAGATGTTCGCCGCCCACGCGAACGCGTACTCACCTTCGAGAGGCGTCCAGGTTTGCGACAAGCCCCCGGCGCCTTGCACCGCGATGTACGTCTTCTTGTCGCGATCGTATTGATGCACCGATGCGACGTGCACGACGTCGCGGTCCGTGATGAAGCTGTAGCAGGTGTTGTTCACTACCGGCGCAGGATTCACCGGTTGACCCGTGATCAGCGCGACCACCGCGGCGGCGCACACTTTCGCGTGCGAATTAGCCATATGCCCTGACTTCGGCATGGCCGGTGCGATTTGTATCGCGTCGCCGAGCACGTGAATGTTCTTCACCTTGATCGATTCGAACGTCAGGAAATCGACTTCGCACCAGCGATTGTTCGCGGTGATCACGCCGGCCTGGCGAGCAATGTTGCCTGCGCGTTGCGGCGGAAGGGCATTCAGCACATCCGCCTTGACGTCGTTGGCGGTCTCGAACTTCGCCGTCTTCGTTTTCCAGTCGACATCGGTCATCACGTGATTGGGCCGGTACTCGACGATGCCTTGATACAACTCCGACCACGCACGCTTGAACAGCGCCGCCTTCGACGTGACGTCGGGATTGCCATCGAGGATCAGCACTTTGGACTTCGGCTTCGCATTCTTGAAATACCAGGCGACCTGACACGCGCGCTCGTACGGGCCCGGTGGGCAGCGGTACGGCGCGACCGGAATCGTGATTGCGTACACGCCGCCGTCACGCATCGCCTCGAGCTGTCGGCGCAGTGCGACCGTTTGCGGACCGGCCTTCCACGCGTGAAAAATTTCGCGCTGAGCGTCGGCGTTGTTGTAGCCCGGCACGCTCTCGAACATGAAGTCGATGCCCGGCGAGAGGATCAGGCGATCGTAGGGAAGCTCGCCGCCACTTTCGAGCCGCACGACTTTCTTGTCGACATCGACGGCGGAAGCGGTGTCGCGCACGACTCTTATTCCGTGCTGACGCGTCAGGCCGTCGTAGGGCACGGTCATGTCCGCGATCGTCTTGCTGCCGCCGAGCACGAGATTCGACATCGGGCAGGAGACGAACGCGGGGTTCGCTTCGACCAGCGTCACGTCGATGCGACCGCCGCTCCACATGCGCACGTATTTCGCGGTGGTCGCCCCTCCATACCCGCCACCGACGACGACCACTTTGCCGATCGATGGTTCGCGTGTCATCGTTGCGCAACCGCTTGCAATCGCGGCGGACGAAGTCGCGGCGAGCACCTTCAGGAATTCGCGTCGTTGCATCGTCATTTCGCCTCGCTCCTATTTGCTCTTTTGTGTCGCCAGCCACCCGGCGATCGCATCGATCTGTTCGGGCGTGTAACCCTTGGCGAGCTGGTGCATGATCGTTGCCGGACGCTTGCCGTCGCGAAACTCGATCATCTTCTGCGCGATGTCCGCCTTGGGCTGTCCTGCAAGCGAGGGCATTGCGCCGCGCGCCTGCCCACCGGTTCCATGACAGTTCGCGCAAGTCGCGGCCAGGGTTCGGCCGACTTCATCTGCGCTCTGCGCATGCGCGGACGAGAGCGTCACGAGCGCCGCGATCAGCGGCGAAGTCACTCGAATCACGGGGGTCCTCCTCGGTGGATCGACATGGGCGGGCAACGCCTAAGCATACCTCCGCTCAATCGCGATGATCGGCGTCGTGCACGAGTGTCCGCGCCGGAATTACTTTCCGTTTGGTGGAATTGGGTGTAGCGTCGTGAGGTTAGTGGACTGTAATATTTGCTTTTTATATTCAATCAGTTATGTGTGGAGCGTCCAGGCGTGCCCAGGGCTGTCGCCGACAAACCGTTGCAATGCAGCATCCTTTGCATAATTTTAGGACGCTTATATTCCGTTGGATGAAACTCATTTCTAATGTGCTGATTTATAGAAACTATTTTCGTGGTGCACCGCATTAAAAAGGCTTGATCCAGGCGCGGCGGTTTGCTAAGTTGAATCCGCCGGCGCTTTCGCGCCTCCCACGCACCGACAGGGAGTCATCAACGATGAGCTACGACCTCGAAGCGGCAAGGCTTAAAAAGGATTGGGCGGAAAGCGCGCGTTGGAAAAACGTGCGGCGCGGTTACACCGCGGAAGATGTCGTGCGCCTGCGCGGCTCGGTGCAGATCGAGCACACGTTGGCCAGGCGCGGTGCTGAGAAGCTTTGGAAGCTCTTGCACGACGAGCCGTTCGTCAACACGCTCGGCGCGCTCACCGGCAATCAGGCGCTGCAGCAGGTAAAGGCGGGCTTGAAGGCCATTTATCTTTCGGGTTGGCAAGTCGCGGCAGACGCGAACATTGCCGGCGAAATGTACCCGGATCAGTCGCTGTATCCGGCGAACTCGGTGCCGATGGTCGTCAAGCGCATCAACAACACGTTCGCGCGCGCCGATCAGATCCAGCATATGGAAGGCAAGGGGGATATCGATTATTACGCGCCGATCGTCGCCGATGCCGAAGCCGGCTTCGGCGGCGTGCTCAACGCATTCGAATTGATGAAAGCAATGATCGAAGCGGGCGCCGCCGGCGTTCACTTCGAGGACCAGCTCGCATCGGTGAAAAAGTGCGGCCACATGGGCGGCAAGGTGCTGGTACCTACGCGCGAAGCGATCGAGAAGCTGATTGCTGCACGACTCGCCGCCGACTGTCTCGGCGTGCCGACGATCTTATTGGCGCGTACCGACGCCGAAGCCGCCGACTTGATCACTTCCGACGTCGACGACAACGACAAGCCGTTCCTGACGGGCGAGCGAACGGTCGAAGGCTTTTATCGCACGCGCAATGGCCTCGACCAGGCGATCTCGCGCGGACTTGCGTATGCCGCCTATGCGGATCTCATCTGGTGCGAGACCGGCAAGCCCGATCTCGCATTCGCGAAGGCATTCGCGGAAGCGATTCAGGCGAAGCATCCGGGTAAGATGCTCGCGTACAACTGCTCGCCATCGTTCAACTGGAAAAAGAATCTCGACGACGCGACGATCGCGCGATTCCAGCGCGAGCTCGGCGCGATGGGCTACAAGTTCCAGTTCATCACGCTCGCGGGTTTTCACAGCCTCAACTACTCGATGTTCAACCTCGCGTACGGCTATGCGCGCGACAACATGAAGGCGTTCGTCGAGTTGCAGGAAGCCGAGTTCGCAGCGGCGGAGAGGGGCTTCACCGCGGTCAAGCATCAGCGCGAGGTCGGCACGAGCTACTTCGACGCTGTCACGACGACGGTGCAGGGAAGCCAGGCATCGACGACTGCGCTCAAGCATTCGACGGAAGACGAGCAGTTTTTCGAAACGGCAGCGAAGCCGATCGCGCTGGATCGGAAGGCAGCGAACGCGTAGCGTTCCCGGGGGTTTAGGGTTTAGGATTTGGGATCGAGGGAGTACGGCAAATGGCGAGCAACTAGCGTTTCCCTCGCTCCAAAAGCCTCGTTCCTAAACCCGTCTCTTCACGGCTTGGCCACGCGCATCCGCCTCTTCTACGCGTTGTGGCCCGACGATGCGGCGCGTTCGGCACTTGCGCGCCTGGCGGGCGAAATCGCGCGCGACACGCAGGGTCGTGCGCCGCGTGCCGAGAATCTGCACGTCACGGTGGCTTTCCTGGGTGCGATCGAGCGCGAGCGCATACCCTCGCTCGTTGCGATCGGCGAACTTGTCGCGCAAAGCGTCGAGCCGTTCGGTCTTTCGCTCGAGCGGCTCGGCGGCGGCAGCTATTCGCTGTGCTGGTTCGCGCCGTCGAGCGTGCCGCCCGCGCTTATGGCGTTACACCAAACGTTATCCCGAGCGTTGAACGCTGAGAATTTCACGAACGAGCAACGCATGTTTCGACCGCACGTCACGCTTGCGCGTAACGGTGTTCGTCGCACGCGACACGGCGCTCTACCTCCGATCCGATGGCAGGTCGATTCGCTGGTGCTGGCGTCGTCGACGAGCGCTGCAGGTGGTTCGATCTACGTTCGCGAAGGCGAATGGCGCTTGCGCGCTCACTCGACCGGGACCGTGTAATTGAGTCCCAGCCGGCCGCCGTCGGGATAAATCGTTTGGCCGGTAACGTAGGAAGCATCGTCGCTCGCGAGAAATGCCGCGACCGCCGCGATTTCCGACGGCTGGCCGATACGCTGCAACGGTGTTCGCGACATCACGCGAGAGCGCGCTTGCGCATCGGTAGCGAGGCCCTTGGTCATATCGGTGGCGATCGTTCCGGGGCCGATCGCGTTGACGCGAATCCCGTGCGGCGCGAGTGCCAACGCCATCACCTTGGTGAGCTGATTCACCGCGCCTTTGCTGACGGTGTAGGGTACCTGATTCGGGATCGCGAGCACCGCGTTCACCGACGACATGTTGACGATCGCGCCGCGCACCGAGTTTGCGATCATCGACTTCGCAACCGCCTGACTGCACAAGAACGCCGACTTCACGTTCACGCGCAGCACGCGATCGAAATCCTCCTCGGCGAGGTCCAGGAATTCCGCGGCGTGCAGGATGCCGGCGTTGTTCACCAGAATGTCGATGCGGGCGTGTCGCGCGAGCGCATCGTCGACGACGCGACGCACATCGGCGCTCGCTGAAACGTCAGCCGTGACGAACGTCGCGCGATCGATGTTCTCGGCGTTCTCACGTCCCGACTCGTCGCGATCGACGACCGTAACGAGCGCCCCTTCGGCTGCGAAGCGTTGTGCGATCGCAAGTCCGATGCCGCGTCCTGCACCCGTCACGATGGCGACGCGATCTTTAAGACGCTGCGCCTCGCTCATCGCTTGCGCACTTCGTCGCCGAGCGCAACGGGTCGCGATGCATCGGCGATCCATTCGCTCCACGAGCCTGGATAGATGCGAGTGCCCGGCAGCCCGGCGACTTCCATCGCGAGCACGTTGTGGCAGGCAGTTACACCACTTCCGCAGTAATGCACGATGCGATCCAGTGGCGCGTCGCCGGCGAATGCAGCGAATTCGGTGCGCAAGGCGTCCGGCGACTTGAACGTTCCATCGGCATTGAGGTTGTCGGCGTAGGGGCGATTGCGCGCACCCGGAATGTGACCGGCGACCGGATCGATCGGCTCGGTTTCGCCTCGATAACGTTCGCGCATACGGGCGTCGACCAGCGTCACGCTGCCACTTTCCATTCCTTTTATCACGTCATCGACGTCGAGCGTTGCAGCAACGCCGCTCGCATCGAACGAAGCGGGGGTTGGCGTCACGATGTCGTTGTTGACCGGACGCCCCTCGCGCATCCATTTCTCGAAGCCACCGTCGAGCACCGCGACCGAGGCGTGGCCGAGCCAGCGCAGCATCCACCAGACCCGCGATGCATACATCCCCCCACCCTGATCGTAGGCCACCACGTCTTTTTCCGCATCGATTCCGAAGCGCGAGAACAACGCTTCGCTGTCCGCCACCGACGGCAACGGATGGCGACCGTTGCGACCGGTTTTCGCAGTCGACAGGTCGCGATCGAGGTGGGCGAACAACGCACCGGGAATGTGCGACTTGCGATACTGAGCTTCACCCCAATCCATGGGTTGCGCGAGATCGTGTCGCACGTCGATGATGATCAACACAGGATCATCGAGTCGCTCGGCGAGTTGCTCGGTCGTGATGAGGTTGCGAAGCGACATCATTAGCTACACTAGCGTCGATTCAGAATGGCCAGCTCTTCACGCATCTCGCGTCGATAGAACTCGTGGAAGTGCTGCATCCCGTCTTCCATCGGTGACTGGTAGGGCCCGACTTCGCTGCGTCCTTGCGCGTAAAGCACTTTGCGACCTTCGTCCATGCGCTCGGCGATCTCGTCGTCCTCGGCGGCGGTTTCCATGTACGCCGCTTGTTCGCACTCGACGAACTCACGCTCGAAGAGTGCGATCTCTTCCGGATAATAGAACTCGACGACGTTCAACGTGCGATCGACGGCCCTGGGTATCAACGTACTGACGACGAGCACGTGCGGATACCACTCGATCATCACGTTCGGATAATAGGTGAGCCAGATCGCGCCGCGCGGCGGCGGCGTTCCGTCGTTGAAGCGCAGCACCGCATCGTGCCATTTCGCATACGCCTTCGTGCCGGGCTTCGCAAGGCGGTTGTTGATGCCGACAGTTTGCACCGACGCCCACGGCGCGAACTCCCATTTCAAATCGTCGCAGCTGACGAACTGCCCGAGTCCCGGATGAAACGGTCCGACGTGATAGTCCTCGAGATACACCTCGATGAACGACTTCCAGTTGTAGCGGCATTCATGCAGCTCGATCTTGTCGAGCACGTAGCCGGAAAAATCGAAAGACGTTGTCGTCAGCGGCGCAAGGTCACTCGCAACGTCGCGGTCGCCGTCGAACAAGAGGCCGTTCCAATGCGTAAGCGGCGATCGCGGGAGCCTCGTGCAAGGTTGCTCCGCGAACTGCGGCGCACCGAGGAGCGTGCCGTCGAGATCGTAGGTCCACCGATGCAGCGGGCAGACGATGTTCTGCACGTTGCCGCGGCCCTTGAGCATCACCGCCTGGCGATGACGGCAGATGTTGGAGAGAAGCTCGATGCCGTTCGCGCTACGCACGAGCACCTGGCCGTTGTCGCGTCCGGGAAGCGCGCAGTAATCGCCAACCTCGGGAACCATCAGCTCGTGGCCGACATAGCCGGGCGCACGCGTGAACAGGCGCCGCAGCTCGGCGTCCAACACGTGTTGGTCGCAATAGGCGGCGACCGGAAGCTGGGAAACGGCCTCGCGCAAGTGCTCGGCCGAAGCGAGATTCGACATGACGTGGTCCTCTCGAAAAAAGCGGGTACCAACCCAATCCAACAACCCGGCCCCGCGCGCACTTGCTGCTCGTCTACCGCGCGCTGGGATCGGACCGCCAGCCTTAAGTCGGCCGAAAGGCCGTCAAACATGCTAGTATATGAGGCTTCATCGCCAAACGTCAATTGTTGGTCGCAAAGTCGCTTGAAGGCGGCAGAAACCCTCGTTTGGTCGCAAGGACACTGCCTGGAAGCGCCATCTCCGCGCCTCTCTTGTCAGCACAGCTCAAACGTTCCGATAGACCCCACCGAGCCGCCGATGAAAGAGACCTCCGATCCGCCGGCAAGTTTCGAGGCCGCGCTCGCCGAGCTCGAAGCCATCGTAGCGAAAATCGAGGAGGGCTCGTTGCCCCTCAAGGACGCACTCGCGGCCTATCAGCGCGGGGCGCTGCTCCTCGGGCACTGCCAGCGCGAGCTGTCGGCCGCGCAGCGCGAGGTGGAGATTCTCGAAAAAGGCGTGCTGAAAGCGTTCGAGCCGGGCAACACCGATGCGTGATGACCTGACCTGGGAGGTCTGGTCGCGCGAGCGTGCGCAGCGCGTCGAGCATGTGCTCACCCAAGTGCTCACGCTGCCGAAAGCGCCTGCGACACTCGTCGAAGCGATGCGTCATGCCGCGCTCGGCGGGGGAAAGCGCGTGCGCGCGCTTCTCGCGTATGCAGCGGGTGAATTCGCTCGTGCCGACGTTGCGCTCGTCGATTCCGCCGCGGCGTCGGTCGAACTGATGCACGCCTATTCGCTCGTGCACGACGACTTGCCAAGCATGGATGACGATGTGTTGCGGCGTGGCAAGCCCACTTGCCATGTCGCGTTCGGTGAGGCCACTGCGCTCCTGGCTGGTGACGCCTTGCACTCGCTTGCGTTCGAAGTGCTCGCGCGCTCGCCGCAGCGAGACGCAGGCAAGGCGTGTGCGAGGCTTGCCATGGCAGCGGGCGTGCAAGGGATGGCGGGTGGCCAGGCGATCGATCTTGCCGCCGTCGGGCACTTGGTGTCGATCGGTGAATTGCAAGCGATGCATCGGATGAAGACCGGTGCGCTGATCGCGGTGGCGGTGCATCTGGGCGCAGCGTGCGGAGAGCAAACCGAAGAGGAGCACGCCGCGCTCGATGCGTTTGCGCGCGCAGCAGGGCTCGCCTTTCAAATCGTCGACGATGTGCTCGACGTCGAGGGCTCGGCCGTCACGCTCGGCAAGACGGCCGGCAAGGACGCGGCGTCTGCGAAGCCGACCTACGTGTCGCTGCTTGGTCTTGACGCAGCGAAAGCACATGCCGAGCGCCTGCGTAGCGAGGCGATCGAAGCGCTCGCGCCATTTCACGCGCGCGCGCGCCGCTTGGTCGAGCTCGCCAATTGGATCGCGTCGCGACGTCACTAATGAGCGCATACCCACTGCTGGACGCGATCGATTCGCCTGCGGCGTTGCGTGCAATGTCGCCTGCGGACTTGCGCGAAGTAGCAAGGGAGTTGCGAGCATTCCTGCTCGAAAGCGTCTCGCAAACCGGCGGGCATCTGTCGTCGAATCTCGGCACCGTCGAGCTGACGGTTGCGTTGCATTACGTGTTCGATACGCCGGCCGATCGCATCGTGTGGGATGTCGGCCATCAAACGTATGCGCACAAGATTCTCACCGGTCGCCGCAAGGCGATGGCGAAGCTGCGCCAGCGCGGCGGGCCGTCGGGCTTTCCTCGACGTTCGGAAAGTCAATACGACACCTTCGGCACCGCGCACAGCTCGACGTCGATCTCGGCTGCGCTCGGCATGGCGATCGGAGCGAAGCTCAAGGGCGAGACGCGCCGCAGCGTTGCAGTGATCGGTGATGGCGCGATGAGCGCGGGAATGGCGTTCGAAGCGCTGAACAACGCGGGGATTGCAGGCGCCGATCTGTTGGTGATTCTGAACGACAACGAGATGTCGATCAGCGAACCGGTTGGCGCTTTCAACCAATATCTCGCGCGGATGCTTTCGTCGCGCTTTTACAACTCGGTGCGTCGCGGCGGCAAGGAGGTGCTCGCGAAGCTGCCGCCCATGCGCGAGCTTGCAAGGCGCTGGGAAGAGCACACGAAGGGCATGCTGTTGCCCGGCACGCTGTTCGAGGAGTTCGGCTTCAATTACATCGGCCCGATCGACGGCCACGACCTCGATGCGCTGGTGCGCACGCTGTCCAACGTGCGTGAGCTGAAAGGACCGCAGTTCCTGCACGTGATCACGCGGAAGGGCTTTGGCTACGCGCGCGCCGAGGACGATCCGATCCTCTATCACGGCGTCACGAAATTCGATCCATCGTCGGGTATCGTTCCCAAAGCGTCCGGCAAGCCAGCCTATACCCAAGTGTTCGGCGACTGGCTGTGCGACATGGCGGCTGCCGATCCGAGGGTTTGCGCGATCACGCCGGCGATGCGCGAGGGCTCGGGGCTCGTGCGCTTCTCACAGGAATATCCGCATCGCTATTTCGACGTCGGCATCGCCGAGCAGCATGCAGTCACGTTCGCGGCTGGACTCGCTTGCGAAGGCATGAAGCCGGTCGTCGCGATTTATTCGACATTCTTGCAGCGTGGCTACGATCAACTCATTCACGATGTCGCGCTGCAGAACCTTCCGGTCATGTTTGCCATCGATCGTGCCGGGATCGTCGGTGCAGATGGCGCAACGCATCTTGGCGCCTTCGACCTTTCGTATTTGCAATGCCTGCCGAACATGACGGTAATGGCGCCCGCCGACGAGGACGAGTGTCGCAAGATGCTCACGACCGCTTTCAAGCTCGACACGCCTGCGGCGGTTCGCTATCCGCGCGGCACAGGTCCCGGTGTTGCGATAGATCCGGTGTTGACGACGCTCCCTATCGCCAAGGCGGTGATGCGTCGCGAATCCAAGCGTCGCTCGCATCGAATCGCCATTCTCGCGTTCGGCGCACCGCTGGCCGCGGCACTCGAAGCCGCCGAGGTGCACGATGCGAGTGTCGCGAACATGCGTTTCGTGAAACCCCTCGACAGCGATCTCGTGTTGTCGCTCGCGCGCGATCACGATGCGCTGGTGACCGTCGAAGAAAATGTCGTGACGGGCGGCGCGGGCAGTGCCGTTGCGCAAGTGCTCGCCGCGGGTGGTGTGGAAGTCCCGTTGCTCCAACTGGGCTTGCCCGATACGTTCATCGATCACGGCGATCCGAAGGAGTTGCTCGCGCATTGCGGGCTCGACGGCAAGGGCATTGCCGCTTCGATCGCGCGACGCTTCAGCGCATCGCCGAGCGAGGCGTGGACAAAGCCCGCGGCGGCGTGATCGACCTGCGATAATCGTCTTTGCCATGAACCGCCCCGAACCGCTTCCGAATGTGATGCCGATGCCCGATGTGCAGTCGGCTACCGATCATCGCGAGCTTGCGATCGATCGCGTCGGCATTCGCGGCTTGCGCTATCCGTTGCCGATCGCCGATCGCGACGGTGTGCAAACGACGATCGCGCAATGCAGCGTGTTCGTCGCGTTGCCCGCCGATCGCAAAGGCACGCATATGTCGCGCCTCGTCGCGCTGCTGGAAGAGCGTGCGGCAGCCGGTGCGACCCCCATCGGTGTTCGCGAGCTGCGTTCGCTCGTGGATACGCTGATGCAGCGGCTCGATGCTCCGGGCGGATGCATCGAGATCGCGTTTCCTTTCTTTTTGCGAAAGCTCGCGCCGGTATCGGGAATCGCGAGCTTGCTCGATTACGAAGCGCTTTTGATCGGCGAGCTCGACGACGATCGCTACGCGCAGACGATAGGCGTTGCGGTGCCGGTCACGTCGCTATGCCCTTCATCGAAAGAGATTTCCGCGTACGGGGCGCACAACCAACGCTCGGTCATCACGATTCGCGCACGCACCAAGGAGCCGGTGTATCTCGCGGACCTCGTGCGCGTCGCGGAAGCGGAAGCGTCTTCGGAACTGTTCGGAATATTGAAGCGCGCCGACGAGAAGTACGTCACCGAGCACGCCTATGACAATCCGCGCTTTGTCGAGGATATGGTGCGAGGTGTGGCCGCTCGCCTCGATGCTGACGCGCGCCTCGAGGGGTTTGTCGTCGAGGCGGAAAACTTCGAGTCGATCCACAATCATTCGGCGTACGCGCGCATCGCGCGCGGCTTGTAGGCGTCGCGTCGAAGCGTCTCGCAATGCGCCCTGTTGCGGTCTTTCGTTTCTCTCCCGGCGACGAGCCCGGACGCTTCGCGCACTGGCTCGACGCGAATAGACGTCCCTGGCAGTTGATCGCGCTGCACGAAGGTCAGCAGGTGCCCGAGGACGCACGCGAATTTGCAGGCATCGGCATGATGGGCGGGCCGATGAGCGTCAACGATTCGCTGCCCTGGGTTGCTCCGATGGAGCATCTGATTCGTGGCGCTGTCGAGCGCGGCGTTCCCGTTATCGGGCATTGTCTCGGCGGTCAACTGATGGCGAAAGCGCTAGGCGGTAGCGTCGGCGGCGCGCGCACCACCGAGATCGGCTGGGTCGACGTCGACGTGGCGAACACCAGCGAAGCGCGCGAATGGTTCGGCGGTCGCGAACGCTTTCGCACGTTCGAATGGCACTACGAAGCGTTCACCTTGCCGCCTGGCGCCACGCGCGTTTTGACCAACGCGTTCAACGAGAATCAGGCGTACGTCATCGACGGTCGTCATATCGGCTTTCAGGGGCATCCCGAGATGACTGCGGAGATTGCGCGCAACTGGATTACGCTCTCCGGCGACGAGCTGCCGTCGCGCACAACGGCTTCGACACAGACGGCGAGTGACATCCTGACCGATCTGGAGTCGAAGGTCGCGAAGCTCAACGCGGTCGCCGACGACGTTTATGCACGGTGGTCGAAGCAACTTCTGGATTGATCAGCGAACCATTGACTTGGGACACTAATTGGGCGCGATCCGACCGCTCTCTGATCTTCTCGTCAACCAGATCGCAGCCGGCGAAGTCGTCGAGCGGCCGGCGGCGGCTTTGAAGGAGCTGATCGAGAACAGCATCGACGCGCACCCAACGCAGATCGATGTCGACGTTGCGGGAGGAGGCATCAGGCGACTGCGCGTTGCCGACGACGGCGCAGGCATCGAACGCGAGGATTTGCCGCTTGCGGTCGCGCGTCACGCAACGTCGAAAATCGCGCAACCCTCCGACCTCGAGGCAATCGCAACGCTTGGTTTTCGCGGCGAGGCGCTCGCCTCGATCGCGGCGGTGTCGCATTTCGCTGTGACTTCGCGTGCCAGCGGGAAGCCGCATGCATGGCGACTCGAAGTCGAGGGCGGAACGTTGCAGCCGGTGATGCCCGCGGCGCTCGCCTCGGGTACGACAGTTTCGATCGAGGAGCTTTTTTTCAACACTCCGGCGCGACGCAAGTTCCTTCGCACCGAAGCAACCGAATGGGCGCATTGCGAAGAGGCGTTCAAGCGGTTGGCCCTCGCGCACCCGAATGTCGGATTCACGCTGCATCACAACGGTCGTGCGCAGCATCGACTGCTGCCCGGAGGGAGACGGGTGCGTATCGAAGCCCTGTTGGGCGCTGCGTTCGTGAGCAATGCAGTCATTGTCGACGAGGAGGCCGGCGGCATTCGCATTGAGGGGCTGGCCGTGCGACCGGCGTATGCCGCGCTCGCGAGCAATGCGCAATACGTGTTCGTCAACGGGCGCTTCGTGCGCGATCGCGTGCTTTCGCACGCGCTGCGCGAGGCGTATCGCGACGTCCTTCATCACGACCGGTCACCATCGTTCGCGCTGTGGTTAACGCTCGATCCGCGGCGCGTCGACGTGAACGTGCATCCGCAGAAAGTCGAAGTGCGCTTTCGCGATTCGGGTGCGATCCATCAGTTCGTGCGTCATGCGGTGGAACGTGCACTAGCGAGCACCGCGCGAGAGCAGCCTGCCGTTTCGGCCGCCGAGCGGCTGGGGCTCGTGGCGGCGCATACGCCACCGCTCGGAGTCGTGCGTGCATCGAACGAGCACGCGCGTGATGCGCAACATTCGTTCAATCTCGCCAACGAGCCGTCGGCGTTCTACGCGCAGCTTTTCGGTCAGCGCGGTGCTCGCGACGATGCGCCCGATTTGCCGGACACCGGTGATGATCATCCGCTCGGTTTCGCGCTGGCGCAGCTCCACGGCGTTTACGTTCTTGCGCAGAATCGCGCGGGACTCGTGCTTGTCGACATGCATGCAGCGCACGAGCGCGTCGTGTACGAGCGATTGAAAGCAACGCTTGCCAAAAGCGTTCCCGTGCAGCCGTTGCTCGTACCCGCGACGTTCGCTGCCGAAGCGGTCGAGATCGCTGCGGCGGATGAGCACGCGCAAACCCTGGAGCAACTCGGATTCGAAATGTCGGCGCTGGGACCCTCGACACTGGCAGTTCGCGGCATTCCGGCCCCGCTCGCTGACGCCGATGCAGCAGCGCTCGCGCGATCGGTGCTCCTCGAGATTCGCGAATTCGGCGGCAGCGAAGCGCTCGCGGCGCACGCCGATGAAATTCTCGCGACGATGGCCTGTCACGCGGCGGTGCGGGCGAATCGCAATCTGACGCTGCAGGAGATGAACGCGCTTCTACGCGAGATGGAAGCGACCGAGCGAGCGGGGCAATGCAATCACGGCCGTCCGACCTGGTATCAGTTATCTCTCGGTGAGCTCGATCGCCTGTTCATGCGCGGACGCTGAGTAGCCATGCGACCGGTCGTGTTGGTGATGGGGCCCACGGCGTCCGGCAAGAGCGCACTCGCTCTGCGCCTTGCAGATGAATTCGATGGAGAGATCGTCAGCGTCGACTCTGCACAGGTGTATCGTGGCATGGACATTGGTACCGCAAAGCCGGACGCCTCCACGCGCGCGCGTATCGAGCATCATCTGATCGACATCGTCGACCCGACCGAATCGTATTCCGCCGCACGCTTTGCGCACGACGCGCGCCATGCGATTGATGCGATTCGCGCACGTGATCGCTTGCCGATCGTTGTAGGCGGCACGATGCTGTACTTCAAGGCACTGACCGAAGGGCTTTCGAGCCTGCCCGCCGCCAGCAAGGAAATTCGCGACGCGATCGATGCAGAAGCGCGCGTGCAAGGGTGGCCAGCACTGCACGCCGAGCTGGCGAGAGTCGATCCCGCGACTGCATCGCGCCTCCACGTCGGCGATTCACAGCGAATTCAGCGAGCGCTGGAAGTCTGGCGAACAGGCGGGGTTCCCTTGTCCGCATTGCACGGAAAACGCGATGCGTCGACACTCGGTACGACGCTATCGTTCGCGCTGCTGCCAGCCGCACGCGAGCGCTTGCATCGTGCCATCGCCGAGCGTTTCGACGCGATGTTGAATGCGGGTCTCGTGGACGAGCTCACGCAGCTCAAATCTCGTTATGTGCTCGAGGCGACGTTGCCTTCGATGCGCGCAGTTGGCTACCGGCAAGCGTGGGAGTTTCTCGATGGCGCGCTCGATCGCGCCGGCTTGCGCGAAGCGGGCATCGCGGCCACACGGCAACTCGCGAAGCGCCAGATCACCTGGCTGCGCTCAACGACAGCGAAGTTCTACGATCCCTATGCCAGCGATCCATGGCCCGCTGTCACGCGGGCGGTCGCGGCCAGTATCCGGAGTCGGTGATTACCGACTCCGGATACTAGGCTAAAGCGTGAAAAATGACGCGCTGACCGCCCGCGCGCTTCGCGCTGTACATCGCTGAATCCGCCGCCGCAATCAACCCGGGCACGTCGTTGGCGTCGTCGGGACCAAACGCGATGCCGACCGATGCGCCGATCGGCACATCGGCGAGCTTCGGGAGGCTGCCGTCGGTGAAACAAGCGAGCAATCGGTCACCGAGTGCGACGAGCTCATGACCATCGCGCGCGGTGGGAACTGCAAGCGCAAACTCGTCGCCACCGATGCGAGCGAGCACATCGCCCTCACGCTTGCACGCTCGCAATCGCTCGGCAATGGCGATCAACACGGCATCACCGCGCCGGTGGCCGTGTCGATCGTTGATCGCCTTGAAGCCATCGAGATCGATGTAGAGAAGGCCGACTCGCGCGCCATCGCGTCGCGCTTGCGCAAGCGCGTACGCGAGCCATTCGAGAAAGAATCGCCGGTTCGGCAAGCGCGTCAACGGGTCGTGATTCGCTTCGCGCTCGAGCGATTGCGCAAGTGCCCTGCGCCGGCGCATCTCGTAGAGGATCAGATAGACGGTACCGGTCGTCAGCGCGATGAGCAGAATACCGGCCGTCAATGTGATGCCGCGCGCACGCTCGGATTCCGCTCGCGCGGTTCGTTCGGCGGCGCGCGACGCATCCGCGAGCCGCGTGCGCAGCGCGTTCCACCGAGCCAGAGTATCCGGATTCGCGGCCGCTGCAGGCATTGCAGCAAGTGCGTCGAGCGTGGCGAGCGCATCTGCATCGCCGGTTAGCTCGGATCTCGCCGACTCGATCGCCACGCGTGCCCGTGCTGCGTCGGGAGGCGTTTCCAAGCGCGCCAGCCGCCATTCGACGAGCGAGCGATCCGCCTCCAGCGCGTTGCTATGGGCCTGTTCCGCCCCTTGCGCGCTCCGTGCCGCTTCGCTCGCCATCAACACGAGCGTCAGCACGAGCACGGCGGCGATGAGGAGCGCAGAGACGAGCGCTATTTCGCGCACGACGAAGCGCCGGGAGATGGGATCGAACTTCATCGGCCGCGAGCATAACCGACCGGGGGTATCGCCTCGCTCGGTGTGCTAGGCTAGATCGTTGCGGCAACCGCATTCGTATTCGTTCGACGATGCACGGCTCCACGCTCTACGACAAGCTCTTCGACAGCCACGTCGTTCGCACCGAAAGCGACGGCACGGCGCTCGTCTACATCGACCGTCACCTCGTGCACGAAGTCACGAGCCCGCAAGCGTACGAAGGCTTGCGGCTCGCCGGACGTTTGCCGTGGCGCACGTCATCGATTGTCGCAACCGCGGATCACAATACCCCGACGCAGAACTGGCAGGACGGAATTCGCGATCCGATCTCGCGCACGCAGGTCGAGACGCTCGACGCCAACATCAAAGCGACGGGTGCGAAAGCGTACTTTCCGTTTCGTGATCGCCGCCAGGGAATAGTGCACGTCATAGGTCCCGAGCAGGGTGCGACATTGCCCGGCATGACGGTTGTTTGCGGCGATTCGCACACGAGTACGCATGGCGCTTTCGCGGCACTCGCGTTCGGTATCGGAACCTCTGAAGTCGAGCATGTGCTGGCAACGCAATGTCTGCTGATGAAAAAAGCGAAGCGTATGCTCGTTCGCGTCGACGGAGCGTTGAAGCGCGGCGTGACCGCGAAGGATCTGGTGCTCGCGGTGATCGGTCGCATCGGCACAGCGGGCGGCACGGGTCACGCCATCGAGTTCGGCGGCAGCGCGATTCGCGCGCTGTCGATGGAAGGACGCATGACCGTCTGCAACATGGCGATCGAAGCCGGGGCGCGGGCGGGGCTCATCGGCGTCGACGACACGACGATCGACTATTTGCGCGGTCGCCCATTCTCGCCAAGCGCCGAGTTGTGGGATCGCGCCGTTTCGCATTGGCGGACGTTGCGAACCGAAGACGGCGCGCAATTCGATGTCATGCACGTGTTCGACGCTGCCGCGATTCCGCCACAGGTCACCTGGGGAACGTCGCCGGAAATGGTCGTGTCCGTCGAAGATCGCGTTCCCGATCCCGACAAGGAGCGCGACGCGGTGCGGCGCGAAGGCATCGAGCGCGCATTGATTTACATGGGACTCGAGCCGAACACGCGCATCGCCGACATCGCGATCGACAAGGTGTTCATCGGCTCGTGCACGAATTCACGCATCGAGGACCTGCGCGAGGCCGCGGCGATCGCGCGCGGACGTCGCGTTGCGCCGAGTGTGCGTCTCGCGATGGTCGTGCCCGGTTCGGGGCTCGTGAAAACGCAGGCCGAAGCGGAAGGGCTCGATCGCGTGTTTCGTGATGCGGGTTTTCAGTGGCGCGAGCCAGGCTGCTCGATGTGCCTTGCGATGAACGACGATCGGCTCGAGCCAGGCGAACGTTGCGCATCGACGTCGAATCGCAATTTCGAAGGTCGCCAAGGCGCGGGCGGGCGCACGCATCTTGTCAGCCCCGCGATGGCCGCAGCCGCTGCGATCGAAGGGCATTTCGTCGACGTTCGCCGACTGGGTTAGCGCTAGTGTCCCGGGTTAGTGATTCGCTGAACAATGTTTGAATGGAGGACAGCGCCCGCGCAAACGGGCCGCGAACTGGCCCGATTTGCACAGCGAATTACCGACTTGGGACACTAAACATGCAACCGTTCACCGTTCACACCGGTCTTGTCGCGCCGCTCGATCGCGCCAACGTCGACACCGACGCGATCATCCCGAAGCAGTTTTTGAAGTCGATCAAGCGCACGGGGTTCGGTCCCAACCTGTTCGACGCATGGCGTTATCTCGACGCCGGCGAGCCGGGCATGGACAACACGAAGCGTCCGTTGAATCCCGACTTCGTGTTGAACGATCCACGCTATCAGGGCGCGTCGATACTGCTTGCCCGCCGGAATTTCGGTTGTGGCAGCTCGCGCGAGCATGCCCCGTGGGCGCTCGCCGATTACGGCTTTCGCGCGATCGTCGCGCCGTCGTACGCGGACATTTTTTTCAACAACTGCTTCAAGAACGGTTTGTTGCCGATCGTCCTTCCGGAGAGCGCCGTCGAGCGACTCTTCGCTGCGACGCTCGCGTTCCCGGGATTTCGCCTGATGATCGATCTGCCGCAGCAGACCGTTGCATCGACCGATGGCGCGCTGGCTTTCGGTTTCGATGTCGAGCCGTTTCGCAAGCACAATCTCGTGAACGGCCTGGACGACATCGGGCTCACGTTGCAGCACGCCGACGAGATTCGCGCATTCGAGGCGAAGCGACTGTCGAACATGCCTTGGTTGGCATGACGCGATGAAAGTTGCGGTGCTGCCCGGGGATGGCATCGGGCCGGAGATCGTCGGGGAAGCGCGAAAAATTCTCGAGGCATTGCGCAGCGAGGGGCTGCCGATCGAAATCGAGACTGCACCGATCGGCGGCGCGGGCTACGACCACGCAAAGCATCCGCTGCCTCCGGCAACGCTGGAGCTTGCGCGAAGCGCCGACGCGATCGTGCTCGGCGCGGTCGGCGGTCCTCGCTACGACACGCTGCCGCGCGAGCTGCGTCCCGAGCAGGCGCTCCTCGCGCTTCGCAAATCACTCGGCCTGTTCGCGAATCTGCGACCGGCCCTGCTGTATCCCGAGCTCGCGCGAGCGTCGACGCTGAAGGCCGACGTCGTCGCAGGCCTCGATTTGATGATCGTTCGCGAATTGACCGGTGATGTTTATTTCGGCACGCCGCGTGGCAGACGCAAAAACGAGAACGGCGAGGACGAAGGCTTCGACACGATGCGCTACTCGACGAGCGAGATCGAGCGGATCGCACGCGTTGGCTTCGACACCGCCCGCAAGCGCTCTCGTCGCCTCATATCGGTTGACAAGGCGAATGTGCTCGACACGTCGATCCTCTGGCGCGAAACGGTGACGCGCATCGCGCGCGACTACGACGATGTCGCGCTGTCGCACATGTACGTCGACAACGCCGCGATGCAGCTCGTGCGAAATCCGAGGCAATTCGACGTCATCGTCACCGGCAACCTGTTCGGTGACATTCTCTCGGATGAGGCATCGATGCTCGCCGGCTCGATCGGCATGCTGCCCTCGGCATCACTCGACGCCGGCAACAAGGGCATGTACGAGCCTATCCACGGCTCGGCGCCCGACATCGCGGGACAGGACAAGGCGAATCCACTCGCGACGATTCTGTCGCTCTCCATGATGTTTCGCTACTCGTTCGCGCACGCTGATGTTGCGGACCGTATTGAAGCGGCCGTGCGAAGCGTGCTCGCCAGTGGGCTGCGAACATCGGACCTTGCCCACGAGGGCGAACGCGCCGTTGGCACGCGCGCGATGGGCGACGCGGTCGTTGCTGCATTGCGCGAATCGCATTGACGCTGCTATGATCGCGCGCATGGATCGCAAGTCATCGCTCACCGACCGCCTGCACGCCGACACCGCGTGGGTGTGCGTTCGCCCTGCGATGACCAAAGCGATCCTGATCAAAACGACCGCCTAGGGTCGATCGCCACCGCTTCGTCCCCGCGAGCGGCGGGGATGCGCAAGAAAGTTCGCGGGGCAACGTAACGCGGCAGCTTTCGAGCCATTTGCAAGGATGGCCACGCGTACCGCGAAGGTGACAACGATGCGAGTCGGATTCGTCGGTTGGCGCGGCATGGTGGGGTCGGTATTGCTTTCGCGCATGCAGGAAGAGCGCGACTTCGAGCACTTCGATCCGGTTTTCTTCTCGACGTCTAAGGCTGGCGGCCTCGGCCCTGCCATCGGTCATTCCGCGAAACCGTTACGCAACGCGAACGATCCCGCGGCGTTCGAAGCGCTCGATGCGATCGTCACCTGCCAGGGCGGCGATTGGACGAACGCGATGTACGCGCGTATCCGCGGCGCCGGCTTTCGCGGCTATTGGATCGACGCCGCGAGCGCGCTTCGCATGAGCGACGACGCGGTCATCATTCTCGATCCCGTGAATCGCGACGTGATCGATCGTGCGCTGCACGCGGGCGTTCGCGATTACATCGGCGGTAACTGCACGGTCGGCTTGATGATGATGGCAATGGCGGGACTGTTGCAGAACGATCTCGTCGAGTGGATCACGTGCATGACTTACCAAGCGGCATCCGGTGCCGGCGCGCAGAGCATGCGCGAGCTGTTGCTGCAAATGGGGGAGGCGAGCCTTGCCGCGAAAGCGCTGCTCGATGATCCCGATTCGTCGATTCTCGATATCGACCGCGAAGTGGCCGGAATTCTTCGCGACGCCCGCTTTCCGATCGAGCACACCGCCGTTCCGCTTGCGGGCAGCTTGATTCCGTGGATCGACAAGGATCTCGGCAACGGCATGTCGCGCGAGGAGTGGAAAGGCGGCGCCGAGTTGAACAAGATTCTCGGTCGAGGCGGCGCGAACGCGAAACAATTGATCCCCGTCGAGTCGATCTGCGTGCGCGTTGGCGCGATGCGTTGCCACTCGCAAGCATTGACGATCAAGTTGAAGGACGACCTGTCGCTCGGCGAAGTCGAGCGCGTGATCGCGCAAGCGAATGCATGGGTGCGAGTCGTGCCGAATACGCGCGAGGCGAGCATCGAGCGGCTGACGCCAACGGCGGTCACCGGCACGCTCGACATTCCGGTAGGGCGACTTCGCAAGCTCGAGCTCGGCGGTGCCTACCTTGGTGCATTCACCGTCGGCGATCAGCTTCTATGGGGCGCGGCAGAGCCGCTGCGGCGGATGCTGCGAATCGTCAAAGATCGATGAGTTCTGCTTGCATCGGCGGACCCTGACGCGCTGCGGCACTTTGCGTCCGACTAGATGCACGCGCGCAACGCGTCACCTGCCATTTACGAGGCAAAAGCAACCCACCGGGTACCGTCTTGCTGGGCACTGGTCCACAATGGATGGGCGATGGCCGCATCGTGACGCTCGTCGCGCGCGAACGGACCTGCGGCCTCGGCACGAAGCTTGCGTAGACCACAATCTGCCGGCCGGTCGACCGGCGGCCTAAGACGGGGGTTTAGCTTGCACCGCTAAACCCACGATGCTAAGTTTTTCAAGTAAACCAGCATAGAGGATCGGCATGCGGGCAAAACCATTCTTTTCGTACACGTTGGTGGCCACGGCGCTGGCGCTGCCCGCCCCCGCGTACGCGCTTGCGCTCGGCAAGCTCACCGTCACCTCGGCGCTCGGGCAGCCGCTGTCCGCGCAAATCGAACTGGCTTCCGCCACCCGTGAAGAGCTCGAATCGTTGACGGCGAAAGTCGCCGATCCATCGCTTTATCGGCAGAACAACCTCAATTACCAGGGTGTGCTCGCGCGCACTCGCATCACCGTCGAGCGCACGCCGGATGGTCGCGCGCTGCTGCGAGTCACCTCACCGAATGCCGTGAACGAGCCGTTCCTCGATCTGATGGTCGAAGTGAACTGGGCCAGTGGTCGCGTCGTTCGCGAATACACGTTCCTGCTCGATCCTCCGGGGACGGGCACGATGGTCGCCGTCGAACCAGTTGCTCCCGCGCGTGCCGCAACAACCGCCAGCGCACCGCAAGCAAGCGCGCCCGTGGGTCGCGACGCACCGCGTGTCGCAGCACCCATCGCAACGGCGCCGGCCGACGGCCATTCGGTTCGTCGCGGTGAAACGTTGTCGAAGATCGCACAGCAATACAAGCCCGCCGATGTCACGCTCGAGCAGATGCTGGTTGCCTTGTTCAACGCGAATGCGAACCGCAACGCGTTCGAGGGCAACAACATGAACCGGCTTCGTGCCGGCGCGATCCTGTCGATCCCCAGCGCGGCCGATGTGTCGACGACGCAGGCTGCAGAGGCGTCCAAGACCGTGCGAATTCAAGCGGCCGATTGGCGCTCGTATCGCGATCGCGTCGCCGCCGCCGCGCCATCGGTCGACGGAACGGGCACCCGTGAAGCGAGCGGGCGCATTTCTGCTGCTGCCGAAGATCGTGCAACGCCCGCCCCTGCGGGTCGCGATCAACTGCGCGTATCACGCGAAGCGGGAACGGGTCGTAGCGGTAGAGGCGAAGATGCCGTCGCGCTTAACAAGCAACTAGCCGATGCGAACTCGCGCATCGCCGAGCTCGAAAAGACCGTGCAGGACATGCGTCGCGCGATGGAGCTTCGCAGTCCCGCGCTGGCTCAGGCGCAGCAGAGCGCCGAAGCGGCGAAGGGCAAGGCTCCGGCACCGGTCGTACCCGCGCCGGCCGTTCCTGATACCAAGGCTGTGACGCCGACGACCGTGCCGCCGCTGAGCACGACACCCACACCGCCCACGAAGGCGCCGGAGCCCGTGAAGGCCGCGGAGCCAGTCAAAGCGCCGGAGCCAGTCAAAGCGGCTGAGCCCGTGAAGGCGCCTGAACCGCCGAAAGCCGCCGAAGTCGCCAAAGTCGAGCCGCCGAAGAGTGTGGAGCCGATCAAAGCACCCGAGCCGGCGCCAGTTATCGTGCCGCCCGTTGGGAGCGCGCCGGAAAAAACCGCCGAGCCGCCCAAGGCCGTGACACCGCCTGCATCGCCGCCCGCCAAGTCCATCGTGAAGGGCGCACCGCCACCGCCGCAACCCTCGTTCCTCGAGGACTTGATGGCGAACACACCGACGTGGGCGATCGGGGCAGGCTTGCTCGCGATTCTCGGCGGCATCGCCGCGCTCGTCGCCGCACGCCGTCGCAAGACGACGAAGTTCGAAGACAGCATCATCTCCGGCACCGATATCAAGACGAATACCGTCTTCGGCTCGACCGGTGGCGGTGTGGTCAATACCGGTGAGAACTCGCTGGCGAGCGATTTCAGCCGCGAGGGACTCGGCAACATCGACACCGACGAGGTCGACCCGATCGCCGAAGCCGAGGTTTACCTGGCCTACGGTCGCGACGCCCAGGCCGAAGAGATCCTGAAAGACGCGTTGAAAAAGGATCCGCAGCGGCAGGAGATCTACCTCAAGCTTCTCGAGATCCACGCGCAGCACAACAAACCGTCGGCGTTCGAAACCGTCGCTTCCGAGTTGTACTCGGTGAGTCAAGGGCAGGGCGAGATTTGGCAGAAGGCCGTTGCGCTGGGTCGCCAGCTCGATCCGAACAACCCGATGTTCGCCGACGGCGCCGCACCGGCTTCACCGCGCGTGCCGGCTCCTTCGTCATTCGAGCCAGCTGCTTTCGCGATGTCACCCGAGCCGATGGCGCCGGCCAAGCCGACCGTTGCGAACGCCGATCCGCTCGACTTCCAACTCGACGAGGAAATCTCGATCTCGCCGACGTCGGGGTCCGCCGTCAGCGCTTTCGATCGCGGCGAAACGACGATTCAGAAGCTGAACGAAGTGATCGAACGTCATAGCATTCAGCCGCGCGTGGCAGCCACGGCGGCGTCGTTCGCGAGCTCGTTCGCGCCCAAGCCTGCGCCCATGCCGACGCCGATGGAACAGAAGGTCGAGTCGGTGCGGCGGGAAGTCGCCGACAAGCTCGATCTCGACTTCAGGCTCGACGACGACGAGAAGCCAGCACCGATGCAAAAACGCGAGCAGCCGATGCCCGTCGGACAGGGCGTTGCCGAATCAGGACCGCTGGGCGGAACGTCATTGACGCGTCCCGCGGCAGCGATCGAGCTCGACAAGCTCGAACTAGGCTTCGATCCCGATCGTGCGACGTTCGAAGATCCGACGCCATCCGTTCTCGATGGCCAGTGGCACGACGCAGCCACCAAGCTCGATCTTGCGAAGGCGTATCAGGAGATGGGCGACGTCGAAGGCGCGCGCGAGATCCTGCAGGAAGTGCTGCACGAAGGCGACGCTCAACAAAAGTCCGAAGCGCAGGGGTTGCTCGCGAAGCTTGCTTGACAGAAGGATTCACGAGGGGCGGACGGCGGGCTGAGATCGCCCGCCGTTCGTTTTGTACAAGCCCGTTATCGCTGATTTCTTGCCCGGTTTTGCTCGTCGTCCGCGCATCGCGGAGGCACGGCGACTGTTTGCAATCCGATTCGGTTTCCGACGTGCTCCTGGGGCAAGCAACAAGATCAGACACTGTCGCGGTGCGTGGCACATACATTGCGGCGAATCCAATCATCGTCACGAATTCCGGGCCTTCGAATGCGACGAACACCACCGTATCGGGCGAGTTGCCGTCCCGAGTTCCACTCACTTAGAGTGCCACACGCGTGCCTGCCGGCGTCGCGACGTGTGGCACGGTCACGGGTACGACGGGCGAATCGAGCTTCGCCACTACCGGGGCCGCGCTCGCGGCGGGCGTGTGTACCTCGCTTACGTTCACGACGCCCGTGGCGTTCGCATCAAGCCTTGCAGAGAGTGCGCTGGTCTGCGCTGTAAGCACCTCGATCAAAGCCGAGGCGAAGCCCAATCTCTCTTTGCTGTCGGAGGTTGCTAGCGTCCGCCCGCCACATCGATTACCGCACCGTGCACGTACGATGCGGCATCCGACATCAGCCACAGGATCGACGCAGCAACTTCCTCGGACGAGCCCGCACGCCCGAGTGGAACGGTTTGCGCAACCAGCGACTCGTCGATCCCACCATGAATCGCATGGATCTCGGTGTCGATCAGCCCCGGGCGCACGGCGTTGACCCTGATCCCTTCGGCGCCCACTTCTTTCGCGAGCGCGAGCGTGAACGTATCGATCGCGCCCTTGCTCGCGGCATAGACGCTTCCGCCCGCAAGGCCGCCGAGGCGCGCTGCAACCGAAGACACGTTGACGATCGTCCCGCCACGTCCACCGTGACGCGTCGACATGCGCTGCACCGCCTCACGAGCGCAATAGAACATGCTGAACACGTTGGCGCTGAAGACCTCGGTCAGCGTTGCGCTATCCATTGTCTCGACGCGCCGACGGGCCAGTATCCCTGCGTTGTTGACGAGCGCGTCGACGCGGCCGAAACGCTCGTCGATTTGCGCGAATAGCTTCTTTACTTCGCTCTCGTTTGCAACGTCGGCGCGAATCGCAATCCCTTCGCTGCCGTCGGCACGAATGTCGTCGAGGACTTCGTTCGCGGTGCGCTCGCTCGATCGAAAGTTAACGCACACCGCATAGCCGGAACGCGCCGCTAAACGTGCAACCGCCGCGCCGATGCCTCGGCTCGCGCCGGTGACCAACATCACCTTCGCTGCATTCACTTCTGCCTCGATCATTCCGGCTCGATGCCGGCTTCCTTGACGAGCTTCGCCCACAGCGCGATCTCGGTTTTGATGAAGCGTCCGAGCTCGTCTGGAGTCATCGGCGCCGGCGCAACTCCCACCGTCGCCAGCTTCGCCTGCACGTCGGTTTTGACTACTCCCTTCGCCGTCTGGTCGTAGAGCTTTTGCACGACGTCGTTGGGCGTGCCGGCGGGTGCCATGATCGCGAACCACGCCGTGATTGCATAGCCCGGGACCGATTCGGCGAGCGCGGGCCAGTCGGGCGCGAGCGGCGTGCGCTTGTCAGCCGTGAAGGCGAGCGCGCGCATCTTGCCGCCCTTGTGTTGCGCAAGCGCATTGCCCAGGTCGACGAAAGTGAACGCGAGATTGCCGGACAGCACATCTGTCACGGCAAGCGGAATTCCCTTGTAAGGCACGCTGACGACGTCGACATTCGCAAGCGAGCGCAACATCGCGATGCAAACCTGCGAGCTCGACGAGCCGTAGCCCGCCGACAGCTTGCCCGGCTGCGACTTCACGTGGGCGAGAAATTCGGGGACGTTCTTCGCAGGGAAATCGGCGCGGACCATCAACACGAGCGCCGTCGTCCCGATCCGCGCGACCGGCGCGAAATCCTTGACCGGATCGTAGGGCAGCTTCTTGAAGAGGCTCACGTTGGCGGCGACTTGCGTGTTCGTCGTCAACAACAGCGTGTAGCCGTCGGGCGGACTCTTCGCGACACCATCCGCGGCGATGACACCTTGTGCGCCCGGCTTGTTTTCGATCACGAAAGGTTGGCCGAGCGCCTCTTGCAAGTGACTGCCGATGACGCGCGCCACGTTATCGGTCGCGCTGCCTGCGGGGAAGGGCACCACCAGCTTTACCGGACGATTCGGATAGGCCTGACCGAGCGCTGCGTTCGACACGGCGAATTGCAAAGCAGTTGCGCAAACGATGAGCCAGACAAGTCGTATCAGTTTCATGAGTCGGCATCCTTTCGATCGAGGTCCACATCCAGTAACAGATAGATCGCTGCCTTTTGCCAATGCAATCCTGCACGAAGCGTTGCCTGTACACCTCCGGGCAAAGCCTCGTTCGCCACGAACTTGAGCGCACGCAATCCTGGCAACTCGTATCGCTGAACACGACCGGGTACGACGCGATTCAGGACCGATGCGACGTGCGCGGCGGTCAATTGTCTAGACAGTAATTGGTAACCGTGCTCGTCATAGGCAACCAGCGTCAGATCGAGCGTATCGCCTTTGTCTCCCGCGCGGCCCGCTGCGATGTCGCCGACTCTCATGCCGTTCCCCAATCGATGCGAATCGGCACGCGCTCGCGTGCAATGAATCCGGTGATCGTTTCGATGCGTGGGCGACGCTCGCTTCGCACCGAGCAGCCGCCGGCCGGACCAGCGATCGTCAGCGTATAAACCTCGTCTTCGATGGCTTGCGCAAGCTCCGCATCAGCGCACGCGCCGGAAATGTGCACGCGAACCTCGGGAGGATCGG
Organism: Casimicrobiaceae bacterium; assembly: GCA_035536295.1. GTDB lineage: Bacteria > Pseudomonadota > Gammaproteobacteria > Burkholderiales > Casimicrobiaceae > VBCG01. Next base: position 4,913 of record DATLOI010000149.1, on the reverse strand, counting down.
CTCGCAATGGCAACGAAGCCTCGCCCAGCACCGAGTTCACGCCGACCAGATCGATGCGTAAATCGGACGGCGAGAGCAGCGACTCGAAACGCAGGCGAAGCACCTCGGCGGCGCTGCGAGCACGCGCGAGAGCTCCCGTTCCCGCATAGCCGATCTCGACGTCAGCCACGACGCCCTTGCGCGCGAGAAATCCGACCACCTTGAGTTGTGGCGGTCGCGGATGCGCGCGCGCGCCTGACATGCGCACACGGTTCGTACCGATCTCCTCGAATCGGATCGACGAAAAATCGAGCACCGCATCCGGCGTGATGTACGCGCGCGGATCGTGCACTTCGTAGAGAAGCTGCAACGTGCACGCGACCGCATTGACGCGGCCGGGCGCGCCATCGAGCAGACGAATGATCGCGCTGCCATCGCGCTCGAGCTCACCCACGGGATAGCCGAGATTGGCAAGCTCCGCCGCAGACAAATCGTCCCGATTCGGTTCGGTGAGATTGCCGCCCGATAGCTGGCCTGCGCATTCGAGCAAGTGGCCGAGCGTCAGTGCCCCGGCGAGTCCTTCATCGCTCAAGCGCATTGCTTGCATTGGCGCCGCTGCGAACAGCGAAGAATCGGCGACGCGACCGGTGATGACGACATTCGCGTCTTCTGCCAGCGCTTGCGCCATCCCATCGATGCCAAGGTAGGCATGCGCGCCGATCCATTCACCGCCTTCGCTCGATTGCGTCCATTGCACATCGGCGACGCGATCGGCCACATCGTCACCCATCACCGCGGCAATGCGTAATTGCGGCTTGCCGATCTCGCGCGCAAGCTCGCGTGCGGCGCGCGCGGCCGCAGCGGGATTTGCAGCGCCAAGATTCGTGAGCACGCGACAACGATCGTCGAGTGTCGCAAACAGCGGCGCGAGTCTGCGCCACAGGCGTGGATCGAATCCGCTTTCGGCAGATGCATGCCGCGTCTTGAGCGCATTGATCAGCGTACGCTCGGCAAGACACTCGAGCGCGATCGCGTCGACCTCACCCGACTTCGCCATGGCCACGGCGGGCTCGATGCGATCGCCGGCGAAGCCTGCACCCGAGCCGATGACATAGTGCGAACGATTCCGCATCTGAGCCATGCTGGTCGTTACTCGCGAGCGCTAAGCACCCGACGACTCTCAGCGCATGAAGAGCTTACCGACCGCATCCGACTTCGCGCGCGCAATGTAGTCACCTGCGTCGCTTGGCAACAAGAGCCGTTGACGCGCGAGCTCGGCAGCGTTGGTGCGCACCGCTGCAACGTAATTTTCGTGCGTGCCATAGCGTTCCTCCAACGAAAGTCGCGGATCGCCCTTCGCTTCGCGTTCGGCGCGCGTTGCCGCGAACGGACTGTAGCTGCCGTCGCGATCGCACAGCGCACCTTCGGGGAAAGGAGCCTTGTAGAGATTCCAGCCGGTGTAGGTTCCCAATGGAACCGCAACCTCCGGCAAGCGAATGCCGGCGATTTCGTTGCCATCGGCGTCGACCTTTGCGACCCGCGTATGGTAGGCGCGAGCCGCGTCGGCCTTTGGATCGACCCAATTCCCGAACGGCGCGATTTCGTTGGCGGAGCGCGCCACGATGAATCCGGGGATGCGCGGAAACTCGCTATTGGTCGATGCGACGAGCGTTTGGGAGGCGAGCGTGGGAACGCGCGAAGGCGGCGGCGCCACGCCTTCGACCACCCAACGATCGAGCGCGATCATCAGCGCGCGCAACGCCGGCGCCGGACTGTGCGGATTGCGCGGATTGACGCAAGGACCCGCTGCAGTGGTGAGCCCTACGCGGCCGCCGTGCTGCGTTCCCGCGACGAGATACACGCGGGCGTTGGCAGAAAGCGTCGCGTCTTTCGCGCCGAGCGGATCGGTATGTAGAAGCGACGCGCCCTTTTGCCAATATTCGGTCGACGTGTTCACCTCGATCAACAGCGGATCGAAGCCGTCATGGCGCAACAGCGATCCCGATTTGCCCGTATGAGGATCGCGCATCGTCGCGGCAGCGAACGGAAACGCGTTCTCCGGATAGCTGTGATCTTCGTGCTGCGTGTTAGTGCGCGCCGGCATTCCAAACGGCTCGTTCATGAACACGCGTCCCACACCCGAGATGTGCGCAAGCACGCCGTCGAACACTTTGCGTTTCGATTCGTCCTGGTTGAAGCCGAGCGCTAGGTGGTCGCGCAAATAACGTCCGCTTTGCGAAATGCCTATCGCGAGCGTGTGGTCGATGCTGCCGCCCGCCGGATTGGCGTTGCCCTTGTCGTCACGCTTGCCGTGGCGCAGGAACGACACGAAATCGCGCGTGGCCGCGAAGCCGACGCCGAGCACCTGCGGGTTTTTCGCCGGATAGTGAAAGTCGTAGAGCGAGCCCGGCTCGGGCTTCGTTCCGTCGGGAAGGAGCTTGATCGTGCGCGAATCGATGTACGCCCAGCCGCTTGCCGCGACGACTTGTGGCGGATCGCTTGCCCGACGACGCACCGTCAGGCTCGCCTGTGCCTGGTCGAGAGTCGCGCTCTCGTAGGCGAGACGAAAGCGCTCGACTTGCGCACCGCGCGTGCCCGACACCAATTCGTCGCGGATTCTCTGCACGATCGGCTGACCTTGATGGGTTGCGACCGGAACGCGAATCGACATGCCTTGATTGGTGCGTGGCGCATCCGGATCCCAGCCGGTCCACGCCATCGTGTAGCCCATTTCGAAAAACAGTCGATTGCCAGCATCGGCGAGCGACTTGGGATCGTTGACAGCTGAGACTGCTTGCGCTGGCGCGTCGAGCAGCCAATGCAAGAGGAATTTGCGCCCTCGATTGGTCACGTCGAAGATCAAGCGGTGGTTGCCGCGGCTCGCATCGGCCGGTCGCAGCAGGTCGAAGTCGACTTCGTACTCGACCTTGCCGCCTGCATTGCGTGGAGCGCGGTCGAGATTGACGATGATGCGATTGCGCGGATCGGAGGGATCGAGCTCGCCTTTGGCTACGCCCGATACACGCTGATATGCGCCTACGTTCCCGAAGCTGTGTCCGTCGGCGAACGAAGTGACGGCCTTGACGTCGACTTCGACGATGCGGGCTTCGACCGGCGGCAGCGACGCGACCACTAACAAGGCAAATGCAACGTTTCGCATCATGCTTCCCCTTGTCGATCCGGATCGTGTCATCGGTAGCGGCTCAGCGAACTCGCGACGCCAGTTACTTTCCGACTGTCGCCTGCGGGCCGCCGACGACTTCCAGCTTCACCGGCGCCATTGAGACCTTCCTCATGCCGAGCCTGGCAGCCGCAGCGCTCGATAGATCGATGACCCGGCCTGCTTGCGTTGGCCCACGATCGTTGATTCGCACTTCGACCGACTTGTTGTTGTTGGTGTTGGTCACTTTGACCTTGCTTCCGAGGGGGAGCGACGGATGCGCGGCGGTCAGTTCGCTTTGACGGAACACCTGGCCGCTCGCGGTCTTGCGGCCACTCAACTTGTCCGAATAGACGGCGGCGAGACCTTCCATCGCGTCGGACTTGTTCGATGCAGCGGCGGCTGATGGCGCCGCGGCAGGTGCCGGTTTGGAAGTCGCCGTGGGCGGAGTCGCGGCGGGTTGCGATGCGGTGGCCGGTGGCGCGGATTTCGTCGTGGGTGAGGTGGCAGGTTGCGATTGCGCGATGGCAAAGCTGGTCGCGACAAGGCTTAAGAGCGCGACAAAAACGGGTTGGCTGGAATGCATGAGGTCCCTGAGAAAGTGTTGCGGAGCTTTGTTTGAGACAGCAGCGTCGACGATACATCAGCGGAGATGCTAGATCCGGTGTTCGGCCATCGTCGTCGTGACTCTCGCATCGGCCGGCCCGGCATCGGTGCGGCCATCGGCGCGCCGAAGTGACGCAAGCATCGCCACGAGATCGGTAAAGCGCTCGCCTTGCACGACGATGTGATTGCGAAGCGCATCCGCCGCGCGCTGTGGATCGTGCGCGAGGATCGCTTCGACGACCCCATCGTGTTCGGCAAACGATGTCTGCAGTCGATCGCGTACGCGCAGCTGTAAGCGGCGATACGGGTGCAGGCGACGTTGCAGTTGGCTGGCCTGCTCGATCAGAAAAGCGTTGTGGCTCGCGGCGTAGATCAGCCGATGAAAACAATGGTTGCGCCGGTAATACTCGTCCGGATCGTTGCGATCGCGCGCTTCACGGCAGGAAGCATGGCATTCCTTGAGCAAGCGTTCTTCTTCGACGGTGATCCGCCGTGCGGCGAGCCGAGCGCACATCGCCTCCAGCTCCGCCATTACCTCGAACATTTCCAGCAGGCGGAACGCACTCAGCTCAGCGACGATCGCCCCGCGGCGGGGGCGCAGGTCGATGAGGCCGCTCGAGGCAAGCTGCAACAGCGCCTCGCGCACGGGGGTTCGGGAAACGCCGAACTCGCTTGCGAGCTTCTCTTCGTCGAGCCGGGTGCCCGGCGGGTATGCCGCGCTGGCGATCCGCTCTTCGATCGCGTCGCGTAGCTGCTCCGAACGCCGAGATTCCTTGATTGCCACCGTCCGATTATAGCGTCGCAGCTTGACTTTGTACTTTTTAATCGGGATAGTGGATACAACACGATCTGTTATGTATGCAGAATAAGGTCTTATGCATACCATCAGCAGAATGTAAGTAGGTGTTCACTCCCTTTTGGACAGGCAATGGATCTATCAACGCTGCAAGGCTCGCCGTGCGAAGGCCAATGCGAGTCGGATCGTTGATTCATGTCGCGTCATGACGAATAACGCGCGTGATTGGGATGCTTCGGCGCGCAATCGCAGCGCTCGCCTGGCACGCGCGGCCCCACTCATCGACGGCAAAGTCGTTGAAGCTTCACGTGCGACGGCGCTCCTCGAGGCGTTGCTCGAGCCCGGCGATCGGGTGTGCCTCGAAGGCAACAA